>NZ_OY761553.1:3691666-4020000 GCF_963664735.1 uncultured Cohaesibacter sp.
TGAAGGCAAGAAAAGTACGCCTGAGCAAGATGGCTGCTACGTCTACCGCATTGATCCCAATAGCGGCGATGTGAAGGCCATGATAACCTCACTGAAAATGCCAAATGGGCTGACATTTTCACCCGATGAAAAGACGCTCTATGTGGCGGACTCCAGCAGCTCGCACTTCTGCGATGGTTATCATCATATTTTTGCTTTTGACGTGGGGCCGGATTGGTCTTTGAGCAATCAGCGGGCCTTTGCCGAAATCGAAGAGGGTGTGCCCGATGGGATACGCACTGATGAAGAAGGCAATATTTGGTCTTCATCGGCAAGAGGGATTGAGACCTATGGTCCGGATGGATCACACAAAGGCTATATCGCCATACCGGAAACAGTTTCAAATCTCTGTTTTGGCGGGAAAAAACGGAACCGTTTGTTCATCACCGCATCAACATCCGTCTACGCTGTCTATGTCGGCGTCAAAGGGATTTAACAAGCAAGGCCGTCGGTATCTTACCGGCGGGGAGGACTGAAGATCGGAATTGAAACAATTTCAATGGGAGTAAGAAATGTCCGATAATAATGAAAACACCAATCAGGAAGGCCGCCGCAACTTTCTCAAGGGAGTAGTGCTTGGTTCGGCCGTTCTTGGAACTGGCATCGTTAAGCCAGGTTTGGTTGTGGGGGAAACTGGAGAGGCAAGAGCCGCGACAGACGAACGCTACAAAATGGCTTTCGTCCAGATCCAGCCACACACGGTTTCTTCTGCATGGAGTGACGGGCTTGAAGAAGTGCTCAAGACCCAGCAGAATATTGACTATCAGCAGCTTGATGGCCAGAACAAGGTTGAAGTTCAGGTCAGCTTGATGGATACGCTCATCAATGAAGGCGCCAAGGTCATTTTCCTTCAGCCGATCGACAGCGTGGCGCTTGGGCCGTCAATCAAGAAGGCACGCCGTCGCGGCATTGCCGTCATTACCCTTAATATCGATGCCTCTGAAGAGCATGCAGCTCACGTGGAAATGAACCATTATTATGGTGCCATGGATATTGCCAAGGAAATGGGCAAGCGGATGGGTGGCAAGGGCAAAATCGCCATCCTCAATGCTCCTCCGGGCATCATCATTCGCGACCAGCGCACCAATGGTTTCATTGATGGCATGAAGAAATACCATCCGGACATCCAGATTGCTGCCGATCAGGTGGCTGATTGGTCTCGTAAAAAGGCGCAGGATGTCTTGTCCAACATTCTTACCGCACAGCCGGATATTACGGGTGTTTATGGCGTCAATGACTCCATGGCTCTTGGTGGCGTGGATGTTTGCAAGCAGAAGGGCATTCTCGACAAGATGGTGATCTTCGGTAACGACGGAGAAACCGCCGCACTTGAATCCATCGAGCGTGGCGAGTTGTCCGGCACCCAGTTTACCGACGTTTATCAGCAAGGCCGCTTTGCAGCCGCTGCAGCCTCGGTGTTTGTATCTGGTGGGGTTTCTGCCAAGGATTTCAAACAGCAGGGCAAACTGCTTATGCCATACGTCATCGCAACATCAGAGACGGTCGGTTCCATTCAGCCGGCTCAGCGCTGGTAGTTCGGCATTGTCCATTGAAGCCGCTGTCCAACGGGCAGCGGTTTTTCCACTCACCTCTCGCGCAGGGTTCTGAATATGGTACGCCTTCGCCAGTTGCCCAACATCGAATTGTTGGCTTTCTTCGTACTTCTGTACGCTTTCTTCTGTTTCTATGCCCCTCACTTCGATACAGCATCCAACTTGGAGAACCTTTTGGTTGGCTACTCCTTTATTGCTGTGCTGGCGATTGGGCAATCTTTCCCGATCATGGTGCGGGGCATTGACCTCAGCATCGGTTCGGTTCTGGCTCTTGGGGGCATGGTTCTGTTTGACCTTAGCGTCATCTACGAAGTGCCCGGATATCTGGTCATCCCCATCGTGCTTCTGACCTGTTTGCTTGCTGGGCTGATCAATGGAGCGCTCGTTGTCTGGCTGCGCCTGCAGCCCTTTGTGGCAACACTCTCGACGCTGGCTGCCTATCGCGGCGTGGTCTATGCAATTTCAGGGCGGCAATTGTTCCCCGAAATGGCAACAAAGCCGATCACCGATGGCTGGCTCACCGGGGTGGACTCCTATCTCGATATTGGCGGGCTCACGGGGCTCGATCAATATATGGAGATGCCCTGGTTGCCGCTTTCTTTCTTCCTGCTGGTTGGCATCTTCATCGTTATTCAAACGATGCTCAGCAAGACCCAATTTGGCATGAACTTCAAGATTGTCGGTGGTAATCCGGAAGCAGCCCGTCTGGCTGGCATCAATGTCAAATTGACGATCCTGAGTGCTTATGGTCTGTCCGGGCTCAGCGCTGGTATTGCGGCAATCATTCTGGTTACCCGCCTGACCACGGCAACGGAAGCCTTGGGTAATGGTATGGAAATGACGGCCATTGCTTCGGCTGTTATTGGCGGCATCAGCTTGCAAGGTGGTATCGGTAACTCCTTCGGGCCAATTATTGGCGCGATGCTACTTGGCATTATCCTGCTTGGTTTGACCTTGCTTGGTATTTCGCAATTTGTTCAGCAGGTCATCTCAGGTCTGATCCTGATTGGAGCTATCGGATATGACAAGCTCTTGTCTGATTTCAGAATGCGCAAGGCCCGCGCGATGCAGAGTGGGAGTTGATCATGTCCAAGCAAATTCTTCTTGAAGGCAAGAAACTCAGCAAGACTTTCGGTCGCTTTGTGGCTCTTCAGGATACCGATTTCGTCATTCATGCCGGAGAAGTGCATGGCCTTTGTGGCAGCAACGGCGCGGGTAAGTCGACCTTGATCAAGATCCTGACCGGCGCGCATCGTCCAAGCGGTGGCGAGGTTCTGGTGAATGGTCAAGTGGCTCCATCGGGAAGTCCGTTGGCGATGCTGGAGTTGGGGGTTGCCTGTATCTACCAGCATTCCAACCTGATACCGGCGTTGACGGTTCTTGATAATGTGTTTCTCGGTCGTCCTCCCAAAACAAAGCTTGGTTTTATTGACACCGTCGAGCAACGCAAGAAAGCCGAGGCGCTGCTGGAGAAATACAATATCGATCTGGATCTGGATGCTCAGGTCGCAACGCTGGCAACGGTGAAGCAGAAAGAGGTGGAAATTCTCAAGGCGCTTGCGCTCGATGCCCAAGTGATCCTTATGGATGAACCAACCGCCTGGCTGTCTCACTCGGAAGTACGCAAATTACACAAGACCATCGCTCATCTGAAAGAACTGGGTGTGGGCTTGGTGTATATTTCCCACGTGCTGGATGAGGTGTTTCAGGTCTGTGATACGGTAACCGTGATGCGCGATGGTGCCGTGGTCTGGACTGGTGATATAGACGAAATCACGCGTCCCGAGCTGGTGGATCGCATGGTTGGCAATGATCTTGGTGAAGCCTCTCGCGCTGTTGCAGCCGAGCCTCGTCACCCCAAGGGCACCGGCGAGGTGATGCTATCGGCGAAAAATCTGTCGATGACCAACACCTTTGAAGATATCAGCCTCGATCTCTACAAGGGAGAGATCCTCTGCCTGACCGGTCTTATCGGGTCAAAGCGCACCGAGTTGCTGCATGGCATCTTTGGCTCTGCCAAACTATCGGGCGGTTCTGTCGAGGTGCAAGGCGAAGCCGTTCACTTCACTTCACCTTCGCAGGCAATTGAAGGTGGAATCGGGTTTGTTCCTGAAGACCGGTTGCGCGATGGGCTTTTGCTGGAACATTCCGTTTCTGACAACCTGATCTATGCTGCCCTCAAGAAGGTAACCAATTGGGGGTTCTGGAACAATAGTGCCGTACGAAGCCTGACAGAACACCAGATCGAAGATCTTAATATCAAACCCGCAGATGGCTCCAAGATTGTGAAGCGTTTGAGCGGTGGCAACCAGCAAAAGGTGCTGCTCGGCAAATGGTTGGAGATCGAGCCAAAGATCTTGTTCCTTGACGAACCAACAGTCGGCGTCGATGTGGGAGCAAAGTCCGAGATTTACACCATTCTTCGCAAACTTAGAGAGCAGGGTACGGCCATTTTACTGGTCTCGTCCGATATGGAAGAGGTCATGACCATTGCCGATCGCATTGCCGTGATGGTTTCAGGACGCATGACGATGACCTGCAACGCAGATGACATCACGCAGGAAGACCTGGTGCTCCAGATAAGTGGAGGGAAAAACTGATGCTGAATATAATTGCATTTTTAAGAAACGAAATCCCCACTTACGCCATGCCGGTTGCCTTGTTGATCATTATCGCGCTGTTCGGCGTAATGGCTCCGGTGTTTCTGACGGCTTCAAACTTCACCGCGATTGTCTACCAGATGTCGATTACAGGTATCATGGCAGTTGGCATGACGTTCGTCATCATGACAGGCGGTATTGATTTGTCGGTTGGGCCGGTTCTTGCAACGTCCGGGCTCGTTGTTTTCTTCCTCTTGCATATCGCTCATTTTCCTCTGATCCCTGCTGTGCTTATTGGTATCCTGAGCGGTGCCGTGACTGGGGCAATCAGTGGGTTTGTCGTTGCCATGTTCCAGCTGCCGGCAATGATTGTTACGTTGGGCATGCTTTCGATTGTTCGCGGTACTGCGCTGCTGGCCGGTGGGCCGGATTTGCATCTGGTCAGGGATCAGCCCGGCTTTGAATTCATAGGCAATGGATTTCTCTTCGGCATTCCGTTCGCAATCTGGATTTTTGCTGCGGTCAGCCTGTTGATGATCTTCATTCAGAAGAAAACGACTTTCGGTCTGCAGGTTGCTTCAATTGGCGATAATGAAAGAGCGGCTTATCTCTCCGGGCGCCGCGTGAAACTGGTCAAGATGATGACTTACGTCATTTGTGGCATGGGAGCGGCGCTGGCAGGTATCATTCAAAGCTCTCAGGTCCACACAGCGGCAGCGACCTACGGCGAGTTCGGGACTGAACTTGATGTTATTGCTGCGGTTGTTTTGGGTGGTGCGAGCCTGTTGGGCGGCAAGGGATCCGTCGCACGGACTATCCTTGGTGTGCTGTTCCTTGCAGTGCTCAATAACGGGTTCAATATTCTCAATGTGCCGATCGATTATCAGCTCATTATCAAGGGGGGTATCATCGTTGTTGCCTTGTCCCTGACAGAATGGGCCAATACCAAGGTGGCTTGAATGGCCGGTCAGGTAACGTGAAAATGATTGCAGATCAAAGAGCGGGTATGCCCGCTCTTTTCGTGCATCTGAAGGTGTTTGGTTGTTGTGCTCTGAACTCTGGTTTAAGGTATTGTGATGATGGATAAATCTTCAATTCCGACAACTTTCTCGACAGAACAGGTGATCAATATTACCCGCGCCATAGCAGGGCGTGTTGGCTATCAGGCCGTGATTGATGCCATGAGCGAGGAGATACAGGGCATTCTGCCTCACAATCACTTCGATGTGGTCATTCTGGATGAATCCAAGGAAAATCTGGTTGCCTATGAAACCGGTATTCAAACGGATTGGGGCGGGGTGAACCGGAAGAATGTTTCCACCAGCCCGATACGGGACATCCTGCTGGGCAAAGTGGATTATCTTATCACGCCCAACGCCATGGAAGATTCGCGCTTTAATAATCCAAGCATGTTCAATGAGCCGATCTTTGAGCATAAATTGCGCTCACGTCTTCATGTTCAGGTCAGGGTGGCCGGTGAATTGATCGGGGCCTTGTCAATCTCTTCGACGCGGCCGGATATCTATTCTCTGGAGCATATTGAAAATGCAAAGCTTCTTAGCGATTTGATCGGGCCCTATTTCTTTGCTCTCTGGCAGTCGGAATTGGTTCGGGTGGCCGAGATCGAGCGCGTGAAAGAGGCGGCACGCTTGGAAGGGCTTCGATCCAGAGCCCGCTATGTTACCGATGAGTTGGAAAGGGCGCGAGCACAGATCGGGATGGATCTTCACGATCAGCCGCTGGCGGATCTTTCGCGTACCCTACGCTGGCTGGGGTCGGTTGATGAGCTCGACCGGGATGATCTGGATGATCTCAAGGAAGAATTGGGACATTGTTTGCTGGGATTGCGGCACATTGTTGATGATGCCAAGCCGACGGTTCTGGAGATGTTCGGTTTGATCGAGGCTGTCGAGGCACAGCTGGATCGCCAGATAAAGACGGCCCGGCAGGATATCAGTGTTGAAATCATTGATCATTCCGATGGCACTATTGACGAACTGCCGCTGAGTTTGCGACTGGTTTTCTACCGGATCTTGCAGGAGGCGGGGAATAACGCAATCCGTCACGCGGGGTGTAGCCATCTTGTGGTGACATTTACCAGCGAGGAGGACCGGTTGATCATTTCCTTTCGTGATAACGGCGTTGGTTATCGCAAGGAAGATTTTCAGAGCCGCGGCGGAATGCTGAATATGCAATCAAGGGCCTCTTTAGTGGGCGCGAAAGTGCGGTTCTCTAACCCCGGTCAACCGGCAGAACTAACCATCTCTTATGTTCAGGAAAAGGGCCCAGGGGAGCCGAATGTGCAATGACAGGACGTTCCATCCTGATCGTCGAAGATGATCTGCTGCATCGCGAGTTTTTGCATAAGGTTGTCAGCAATCCTGAAATGGGGTTTGTGGATGTGCTGGAAGCATGCGACGGGGAGAAGGGGCTGGAACTGGCTCTCAAATTCAAACCCGATGCTATTATTCTGGATCTGCAGATTCCGAAAATTACGGGCGTGGATGTCGCCAAATCCGTATGGGCGAAGCTGCCCGACTTGCCGATCATGTTCTGGTCGAACTATGCCGACGAGGCCTATGTTCGGGGCGTGGCGAAGGTGGCGCCATCTGACACCGCCTATGGCTATCTTCTCAAATCCTCTTCTTCTGATCGCTTGGAGAGGGCCATCAAGGGCATTTTCGAAGACAGGCAGACCATAATCGATTACGAGGTTGTGGGCATTCAGAAGCGCGCCAAAAACAGCTACGATGCCCTGACTGATACGGAATATGAAGTGCTTCTCGATATCGCTCTGGGATTAACCGATAGCGCCATATCGGAGCGGCGCAATATTTCCTTGCGGACCGTGCAAAGTCGCCTGCAAAGCATTTATGCCAAAATGGGCATTAGCGAGGTGCCAAGCAGCAAGGGCGGCGCGGTGTTCAATCGCCGCAATCGTGCTGTCGTTCTGGCGCTTTTAGCCCGGCAGATTAACAGCAAGACGCTGGAAGCGCTCAACAATGAGCTTGCGTTTCATGAAACCGAATAATCCGGAAAGCGGATTTTGCTACATGGCAAACGCTTGCCGATGCCGATGCCGATGTGTCGCCTCCCGGTTCGGTTCGGTTTGGCAACGCAGGTTATGATTTATGGCTCCATGGCAGTTCGGATGTGGCTTCTTCGGGCGCATCTACCATCGGCACATAAATCTTGATGTCGAGCAAGGGCGTGCCGTCAATGCAGTCAAGTCCGGTGACCGTGAGCCTGTTTCCCTCAATTGCGACGATCTTGACAGCGCTAAGGGCGATTGGATTGGGTCGATGAGGGGAGCGCGTGGCAAAGACGCCATATTGTTTTTCGGCATTGGGTGGTGTGGTTTGCAGTGCTGACCTGTCGGCCTTGTCGAACCAGTAGAGTACGGCAATGTAGCGTCCTTCTGATAAACCGAGAAAGGCATCAGCGTAAGCCGGATCGACTTCAATGATGCTCTCTTTTTTGTTGAAGCGGCTGTTGCGCGGACATTCTTCACGCGTTTTGAAGCCGGTCCATATTTTGCCGATCGGTTGCAGAGTGAATGGGGCGAGTTGCTCCGTCATTGCCTTACTCCTTGTCTTGACTTGGAGGCCTTTCAGTCTCGCTAGGAATTGTCGATCTCGCGAATGAATGCCCTTTCGCCGCCAAGGTCCGAGAAGGCGCGGGTGCGGCAACTTAAGACAATGATCTGTTGATCCTTGGCGATCTGGGCGAGCATGTTGAACATGGTCGAGATGCGCTCGTCATCGGTATGCACCAATGCGTCATCGAGAATGATGGGCACATGGCTGCCGCGCTTGGCGAACAATCTGGCAAAGGCGAGACGGGTGAGAATAGCGATCTGCTCATAGGCGCCCCCGGAAAGGACGTCCACCTTGTCGGTGACGCCGTTACGGGTGATTGTGTCGATCAACAGGCGGTCTGCGTCTATCTGGAAATCTGCTCCGGAATGAAGCTGGCGCAGCAAGGGCAGCAGTTCTTTGCGGATCGGTTCGAAATAGGTTTCCTGCGCCTCTGCTCTTGCGGCTTCCAGATGGGTGATCAACAAGCGGATCGCTTTTGCATGATTGGAGAATTGCTCGGCGCGTGCTTGAGCGCGGCTCAGTTTTCCGGTCACTTCGGAGAGCTTTTCCTCGACAGCTCCTTCGGATTGGGTTTCGATGGCTCCGTTTAGGCGCGCCAGATCTTTTTCTTGCAGTCGGATTTCCTTTTGATCCTGTTCATCGGCCATGACCGCTCTTTTGTAAGCGGCCTCGGCCGCATCCAGATCCGGGGCCTGTTGGCGCAATTGTGCGACATGCGTTTGCATTTGCGCTATCTGCGGAGAAAGCGTTGCTTGGGCCAATTTTGCTGATTGGAATTGCTTGTCTTCATCAGATGATGGCTGAAGCTCGTTGAGCCTGTTGCGGCGTTCTGAGAGCAAAACCTCTTCTTCTGTCAGAACATCAGAGGCCTTGTTCACTCTCTCTTGCAACTGGGGCAGGGTGGCGCGCAAGCCATCAAGGGTCTCATCAAGAATACGGATTTCTTTCTCGATCTCTTCAGACGTGGGCATGTTTTTCGAGTCGCCGCCCAATGAAAGCGCCGGGATTTTTTCAATCGAGATTCCCAGTTCTGCGCAAAGTTGGTCCTGTTCACGCTTAAGAGCGTCCACTCCATCCGGAGCGATGGCGCGGATTTGGGTGAGGGCCACTTGCCTGTCGCTCTTTGCAATTCTGTTTGCTTCGAAGGCGGCTTTTGCGGCGCTGATGCTTGCAAAACCGAGTGTGTGCAGGACGTGATCTATTTCTTGCTGCAAGCTGGCTGGATTCTCGATGCCCTGACCTGCTCCTTGGGCGGGGAGCAACTGCATGGAGCCGAATCCCGGCAGGGCAATATCCAATGGGCGGTCTATGTGCAATGGTTTTCCATCGGGCAAGTCCTGGCCGTTGCTGGTGGCTTTTGCTCCCTGAGAGGAAAGAACGAAGCTGGAGAAATGAAACTTGCGTTTTTCCTGAGCGATGTCCCGCCTGCGTTCAAGATCTGACAGATGGCTAAGCTCTTCTGCGTCGATGGTTGGTTTTTCAAGAACCAACCCTGCCTTTTTCAGCTGATCAAGAGGTTCCTGCAAGTTGGCAAAGAGTGTTTGGAGGGTGTCCAGTCGCTTTTGTTTTTCCCTGATGCGTTCTTCTTTGCGAGCGTTGGCCAGCGCGTCACCAAGCGCGCGTCTTTGCTCATCCTTTTCTTTGATGATTTCCTGCTGCTTCTCCATGGCTTGCAGGGCATTTGCCTTTGCGGTTTTGACCGCTTCAAGAGCTGTTTGCTTTTCGTCAATTGCACGGGATAGCTCTTGGCGTTGTTGTCGAAGCGCCTCGATGTCCTTGATGATGCGATCACTTTTTTGGCTCTCAGCCAACAGAAGCTGCAAGTCCTTGTTCGCTTCTTTTATGCGCTTGTCGTGGTCTCGCGCATGGGCAAGAGACGCCTCGCCTTCGGTGATGGCCTGCTGGCGGCGATTGCGAAGTTCCGGGTCATTCAGTGCGCGCAGTCTGTTGGCGATCTTCTTTTTCATCTCAAGGTCTTGGCTGAGGGCCGCAACGGACTTTTGCAGTTTTTCTTGCTCCAGCTGCAATCTCTCGGCCTGATCTTCGGCTTCTTTCCACTGGCTGCCTGCTTTCGCTTTGCCGTTCTTGGTCGAGATGGTGTCAAGCTCACTGCGGCAGCGCTGCAGGATTGCGTCCATACGACGTCCGCCGGTGACGGCATCAATCTGGCCGCGAACACTGGACATGACATCGCGGCGGGCGTCGATTCCATCTGCCTCGGCCTTTGCTGCGTCCACTCCCACGGTGCCTTGCCGCACCCATAAGAGACCAACCGGGCCTTTGCTTGAGTGGAGAATATTGTCTTCGATCCATCGCTCGGCATCATCTGCCTGTTTGAGAATGATGCCGGTGGCAAGATCGGTAATCGAGGCAGAAGAGCCGGGCTTCTTGAGGTTGAAGAGCTTCTCGACCCGATAGGCTTTGCCATCAAGGTCGATTTCTGCGGCAATCTTGATGGCTCCGCCTGAATAGGGCTGGAGTTCTTTGATCTCTTTGCGGCCAGAGCCATAGTCATGAAAGAACAGGGCGTGCAGAGCATCAAAGAATGTGCTTTTACCGCGCTCGTTTTCTTCGGTGATGGTTGTCAGTCCGTCGCCAAAAGGGCCGAGTGTTACGGTTTTGTCGGTAAAGCGGCGGACATTGTGAAGGGTTAGGTTGCGCAATTTCATTGGGCGATCTCCTGAGCCAGTTGGAACAGGTGTGATAGCGCCTGCTGCGCGATACGGGCGTCTTCTTCGGTACGTCCCTCGGTAGATGTTTCCGCCAACAAGCTTTCGGCCGCGACCCGTAGAGCGCCGCTTTCTGCGATAAGGTCAAGATCATCGCCATTCTGTTCGATGCCGATCCGCGTCAGATCTGCCTCAAAGAAATGAAAGGTGTCTGATATGGCGTGGCAGGCCTCTTTAAGGCGCGCCATTTCGCTCAGTGTCAGGCGGCCAGATCCGACGAGTTTGACCAGTGCAAAGGAACGATCTGTATCTGGCAGGGCCATCTTCAGGCTTTCGACCGGATCGTTCCCTGCAAAGAAAGCAATTTCCTGCTGGAGCCATTTATAGCGACCAAGTGGCACCCGCTCAATGTGGGGGGCAGAGCCCCTTGCCTCGATCTCGACCAACAGAATACCGGCGTCTTCCCGTCCTTTGAAGCTGTCCTGTTCAGGCGAGCCTGCATACCATGTTTTCGGCCCGATGGACATTTGGCCATGCCAGTCGCCAAGAGCGAGATAGTCAAGAGCTGCCAGATCTGCCCTGTCTGGTGGGATGGTTGCAAGGCCTCCTTCTTCCGAGCCGAAGTCGGTTATTCCACCATGGGCGAGCCCGACCCTGATACGGTCGCCGGTTTCTGCATGGCTCATCCATTCAGTCAAATCGAAGCCGGGGCTTCTGACCGTCGGTGGAGCGGGAAGAATGACAGCATTCTCTCCCCATTCGATCGGTTCGGGTTTGGTGGCGAGGATTACATTGTCGGGTTTGTCTTTTTCGATCCGTTCCCAGAGATCGACAGCGGCGAGAGAATCATGGTTGCCGGGCATCCACACCCACGTAAGGGCTGAGAAATCAGCCATAATATCAAGCGCTCGCCTAACCAGCTTTGAGGGAGGGGCTTCTGCATCGAAGGTGTCTCCGGCGATCAGAACCATCTCGGCACCCCGCTCGACTGCGCATTCAGCGATCGCACGCAAGGCATCGAGCCGCGCTATTTTCAGCGCCGCGCGTGTGTCTTCGTCAAAAGATCCGAAAGGCTTGCCAAGATGAATATCGGCGCAGTGAATGAAGCGCATGTTAGAGCTTTCTGATTGGAGACGAAGTGATCGGTTATTGGGATTTTTCAAATCGCACGGCTCAATATCTACGCTTTAACCATATTGCTCTGTATGGTGTAATGCAACTTTCTGATGCGGCAAATCCGCCCTCCTTGCGGCTTTGCTGGACCATTTGACTCGTGCGAATTATCCTCATGATGCGCTTTGTTCATTGGGCGCTACCGCAGCCGGGACGCGGGTCACAACTTCTTTAATATGTGGTTCTGTCATGAAAATTACGATCCTGTGCGAAAACCAGATCAGCCATCGGGCGTCGCGTACCTGTCTTGCTGAATGGGGCTTTTCGGCATTCATCGAGGCGGGCGATATCCGCATCCTTTTCGATACCGGGCATTCCGGCATCTATAAAACCAACGCAGAGAAGCTCGGGGTCGATCTACAAAAGACGGATTTCGTGGTGCTTTCTCATTATCATTGGGATCATGTTGATGGGCTCCAGCATCATGATTTTACCGATAAGAAGCGTTTGCTGTGTCATCCCGATCTGCTGGGAAAACTGCCTGAGCAGCAGGCCGGACAGTTCCGGGCCGACTTTGAAATTGTCCAGTCCCGGCAGCCATATGAGATGGCCAAAGACGTCATCTATCTGGGAGAGATACCGCGTACGACGGGCTTTGAAACGGGGGCTTACAAATCTGATCCAATGCTCGAAGACTCCGCAATAGCTGTCAAAACCGCAAAAGGAGTGGTCGTTATTTCCGGCTGCTCACATGCGGGCATTTGCAATATTTGCGAATATGCGAAAAAGGTCACGGGGTTGCCTCTATATGCTGAGCTGGGCGGGTTTCATCTATTCGAGCATGATGTAGAGACGACCGCAGGCACCATCGCCTATTTCAAATCTGAAAAGCCGGAGCATCTGTGTCCTTTGCACTGCGTTGATTTCCCAACATTGTCAAAGCTTCATTCGACGCTGGGTATCAAGAAGCTTTCAACTGGCGACGAAATCCAATTCGCCGATTGAGCTTAAGCAACGTCGGGGATTTCTTGGCCAGCCTGTATCGTTCTGTTTATCAGTCTGGCACGGGCTGGCCTTTGGTAATGTCGCCTATTCTCAGAGCGGGTCTGAGACCTTGAAGCTCAAGTCCGCGATGCCTTCTACGCAGCAGTCAAGCTGATCCCCGATTTGTACCGGACCCACTCCGGCGGGGGTGCCGGTGAAAATGATATCGCCTGCGGCGAGTTCGAATTGCTTGGAGAGCTCGGTGATGACTTCAGGCACTTTCCAGATCAAGTGGTCCAGGTCGCTTTCCTGCTGGGTCTGGCCGTTTTTCTTGAGCCAGATTTTTCTCTTCTCCAAAGAAGGGACGCCTGAGGCTTCAACAATCGCGGAAACGGGAGCGGAATGCTCGAAGGCTTTGGCTGCTGTCCATGGACGGCCTTTTTTCTTGGCCTCTGCTTGCAGGTCGCGGCGGGTGAAATCGACGCCGACGCCATAGCCAAAAATGAGATCATTGGCTTCAGAGATGGCTATGTTGCGCCCTCCTGCTTTCAGGGCGACGATCAGTTCCACCTCGAAATGGACGTCTTCACTGAGAGGGGGATAGGGAAAATCTTTTCCAAAAAGCAGATTGTCGGGATTTTTCTGGAAGAAAAACGGCGTTTCCCTGTCAGGGTCATGCCCCATTTCAATGGCGTGCGCCGCATAATTCCGACCCACGCAATAAACCCGCCGAACGGGAAAGAGCATCTCGGATTCTTTGATCGGAAGAGCCGGTATTGGAGGCATTGGAATCGCGTATTGGGTCAGAGAATCACTGTTGCTCATGATGGCGCCTGATAGATGATTTGGAGAAAGACCAAGTTGTAATCTGATTAAACACCATGATGCCTAATTCGGCAATGCGTAGGGGCTTGGGCTTGAGAAGATCGAGGGCAAACCGGTTTATTGCCGTGCCTTGGCGCATTCTGCCGTGACGGCCCTCATGACATGTTGAGCGCCCTCGTGCCAGCTGTCATCATTGTCATCAAGGGCATATCGCAGATAAAGTCCATCGATCAGGCCGGCGATTCGCTGAGCGATATCCGGAGCTTTTTCTCCTACGAGCGGGCGCAAATCATAGATAAGATTGCTTAGCAGTCGCTTCTGATAAACCGAAAGCAACCGCCGGGCTTCGTTTTTCCTGAAGGCCATTGTGTAGAAATTAAGCCAAGCTGCGATGGTTTCCCTGTGAAAATTATCTCGCTCAAAGCTGGCAAGGGCAATCGCGTTGAGGCGATCTTGCGGTGTTTTCGCACGGGCTTGCTGGTTTTTCACTTCCCTGCCATAACTGCGCAAAATTTCGCGCATGGCCGCTAAAAATAGGCTATCTTTATCTTTGAAATAATGAAAAGCGAGTCCCGACGAGACGCCAGCTCTTTTGGCTATCTGACTTGTAGTAACATCGAGCGAACCCGTTGCGGCAATCTCCTTGATCGCTGCAGCAGTCAGGTCGGCGCGTCTTTCGTGTTCTGTTTTTCTAACCAAAAGAAGCGTTCCTGATGAGGAATTGTTCTGTTTGTTTAGCTCAATACTTATTGTCTGGTCAATCAATAATTATCGAGAACACACATTTATAGAGTATTTGAAAGGAAGAGACTTACTATGAAACTGGCTGTTGCCGCATCCATTATCGCCTTGTCATCATCTGCCGCTTTTGCTGATTGTTCCTCCGTCACATTTTCGGATGTGGGCTGGACGGATATTACTGCAACCACGGCAGCCGCATCGACTGTGTTGGATGCGTTGGGGTATGAGACCGAAACACGGGTCTTGTCTCTGCCTGTTACCTATATTTCGCTTGCTGAAGGCGAGGTCGATGTTTTTCTGGGCAACTGGATGCCGACCATGGAAGCCGACATAAAACCCTATCGTGAAAAGGGTTTGATCGATACGGTCAGAGCCAATCTTGAAGGGGCGAAATATACCTTGGCCACCAATGCCGCAGGGGCGAAACTGGGTATTGCGACATTCGATGATATCGCCAAACATGCCGATGAATTGAAAAGTGTTATTTACGCTATCGAGCCGGGCAATGATGGCAACCGTCTGATCATGGATATGATCGAGAAGAATGCTTTCGGGCTTAAGGACTTCTCTGTTCGGGAAAGTTCAGAGCAGGGCATGCTCAGCCAGGTCAAGCGTCTTTCCAAACGGGACAAACCGATTGTCTTTCTGGGATGGGAGCCTCACCCGATGAACAGCAATTTCAATCTCACCTATTTGAGTGGTGGTGACGACTTTTTCGGTCCTGATTATGGCGGAGCAAAGGTTTATACGACCGTTCGGGCTGGCTATGGCAAGGCGTGCCCAAATGTCGGTAAATTTCTTAGCAATATGGTGTTTTCCCTTCAGATGGAAAACGAGATCATGGGCAAGATTCTGGATGACGGAGAAAGAGCAGAGACCGCGGCTTCAGAGTGGTTGAAGGCGAATCCGGCCATTCTGGACAGCTGGCTGGAAGGTGTTACCACAAAGGGTGGCGAAGCTGGGCTTCCTGCCGTGAAATCGGCTCTGGGTCTGTAACCCGAGGTTAAAGTTGAGCCCTGTTGTGAAGCGGGGCTTTTTCTGTCGGGGCAGCTGATCGCTTCTCAGGCAGGATGAATAAGCAAAGAGGAAAGCTTATTGTGGATTGGCTCTATGAGTACAAGATTCCCGTGGGGGATCTTGCGAGCATGTTGTTTGAATGGCTTCGCACCCATGCTGAGGGTGCTCTGGATGTTCTCAGCCTGATTCTGGAAGATACGATTGATGGCATTCTCTGGTTGTTGCACACGCCGCATCCGCTCGTCGTGATCGCGGTTTTTGTGGCGATGACGTGGTTTTTGCAGCGCAGCTGGAAAACCTGTTTGCTGGTAGGGTTGGGATTTCTTTTCATTCTCAATCAGGGATATTGGAAGGAGACAACGCAAAGTCTGACGCTCGTTCTGTCTTCCTGTGCAGCCTGCATGGTGATCGGTGTGCCGATTGGAATAGCGGTGGCGCACCGGCCCAGGCTCTATGCGGTGTTGCGGCCGATCCTTGATCTGATGCAGACCCTGCCGACATTTGTCTATCTCATTCCGGCGATCGTGTTTTTCGGTATCGGCATGGTGCCCGGCCTGATCGCAACGGTCATCTTTGTTCTGCCTGCGCCCATTCGCCTTACCCGGTTGGGCATTGCATCAACGCCAGCGCATCTGATAGAGGCCGTTCGCGCATTCGGAGGCTCCAGCAGGGATGTGCTTTTCAAAGCGGAGCTGCCCTATGCCATGCCGCAGATCATGGCGGGCCTTAATCAGACTATCATGCTGGCGCTTTCCATGGTGGTGATTGCTGCGCTGGTTGGTGCCGATGGTCTCGGTGTGCCGGTGGTGCGAGCACTCAATCAAGTCAATACAAGTCTCGGTTTCGAAAGTGGTTTCGTTATTGTTGTCGTCGCTATTATGCTCGACCGAATTTTGAATAGAAAGAAACAGCGGTGACGATTGCCATCAAGTTCGAAAATGTTTCCATCATCTTCGGTGACAAGCCCCATAAGGCTCTGTCTTTATTGGACAAGGGGCTGGATCGGGCCACAATTCAGGAAAAAACCGATCAGGTTGTTGGGGTTCATAACTGCTCCTTTGATGTGAAAGAAGGTGAGATCTTTGTTCTCATGGGGCTTTCCGGATCAGGCAAGTCTACATTGTTGCGGGCTGTGAACGGGCTCAACCCGGTGCTTCGCGGCGCTGTGCAGGTGAATATGGGAGATCGGCTGATCGATGTTACCGAGGCCAGCAAGCCAGAGCTGCGTTATATCCGTAGCCAGAGGGTGGCGATGGTGTTCCAGCAGTTCGCCTTGTTGCCATGGCGCACAGTTGTCGAGAATGTGGGACTTGGGCTGGAGCTTTCCGGAATTCCCAAAAAGCAACGGCGGGAAAAGGCGCTTGAACAGCTCGCCATGGTCGGGCTGCAAGACTGGGCGGATAATCAGGTGTGTGAGTTGTCGGGTGGCATGCAGCAGAGGGTCGGGCTGGCGCGTGCCTTTGCAACCGATGCGCCCATTCTGCTCATGGACGAGCCATTTTCCGCGCTTGATCCGCTTATTCGCACCAAGCTTCAGGATGAGCTGCTTGATCTTCAGCACAAGCTTAAGCGAACGATCCTGTTCGTCAGTCACGATCTGGACGAGGCCTTCAAATTGGGCAACCGCATTGCCATCATGGAGGGCGGGCACATCAGTCAGATTGGAACGCCACAAACTATTTTCTCCAAGCCGGCAGATGATTATGTGGCTGACTTTGTAGCCAATATGAACCCACTTGGCGTACTGCGTGTGAGCGATGCGATGGAGAGGCCCGCATCATCAAGTTACGAGCAATCCGTTGCCGAAGAGGCGCTTCTTGCCGATGTGCTTGCTGCATTGGCCCGAAATGACAATCCTCTGGGAGTTCTGAGGGGCGATGAACTGGTGGGGGAACTGTCCGCCAAAAGAGTTCTGAAGTTTCTTTCTGGTCACTTTGCAGAAGAGAGCGAATCCTAGGCCGCTATTTTAGGGTGTCGGAGGTACGCCGAGATAGTCGACAAAGCGGCTGGCAACGTGTGAAAGCGTGCGGTTGGCTGGCATGAGCAAATAGAGCGCCCTCGTTAAACTCAGGTCAGACAATTCCACAAAGGCGATCAATGGGTCATGCATCATCATCACTGCTTCTCGTGGCAACAGGGCAACGCCTATCCCTGCCCGGATGAGGCATAGTTGTCCGATGGTGGAATGGGCATGGAGGCTACCCTGACGCATTTGCGGCGGCAGTTCTTCACATCGGCCAAGCAGACGCGCGATGCCTGTTTCTCCATCCAGATGGATAAGGCTATACGGATCGATCTGCTGGAGGGAGGCAGGGGTTCCCCTGACGGCGAGGGGGTGCTCCTTGTGGCAGGCAAGGCCGAAGGGGTCTCGGCTGATTTCACTTTGCAGAATATCAGGTGAGCGATCGGCCCGGCCCGCGATGGCGATATCGAGGGCGCCTTCAGAAACCATTTGAGCGAGATGCTCGGCGATATCATCATAGAGCTGGATCGTGATTGCGGGAAAATCGGACCGGAACTTTGAGAGCGCTGGTGCCAAAGTGCCCGAGATGGCCGAAGGCGAGGCACCAATAGACAGATGTCCCTGCGTCAGGTCTGCGGCCTCTTTCAGGCGCGCAAAAGCGCCGTCCAATCCTTGCAATAGAGGTCGTGTTTCCTGAAGGAAGGCAAGGCCCGCTATGGTTGGCTTCGGGGGCCTTTGTTTGCGGTCAAACAGGCTGATGCCAGCGCTTTCTTCCAGCTGTCGGATCGTCTCTGATAGTGCGGAGGGAACGACGCCGAGGCGCTGGGCTGCAAGCGTGAAAGAGCCTTCCTGCCAGATGGCATGGGCGGCGCGTAAGTGTCGTAGATTTAAGTTCGTATTTTCCGAATTTATTTTCATAATTTTCTAATTTTATGAAATTCTTGGTCTTGATACAAGGAGCGATCTTTGTTTGGAGATGAGCAATGCAGGATAATTCAAAGAAATGGCTTGGCGCTTTGGAGAGCGCGTTGACCTCTCACGGTTTTGAAGGGGACTTCGAGTTTGACAGCGCTCTGCGTGCGGCCATGTCGACCGATAACTCCGTTTATCAAATTTATCCTGATCTCATTGTGGCTCCTCGAAATGCGAAGGACGTGGTGGCACTGCTCGAGGTGATGTCCCGCCCGGATTTTTCGCATCTTGCTCTGACGCCCCGTGGTGGTGGCACCGGAACCAATGGGCAGAGCCTCAACCAAGGGGTGATCCTTGATTTTCGCAGACACATGCACAAGCTGATTGCGGTCAATGTCAAGGAGCACTGGGCTGATGTTGAGCCGGGCATGGTGCTGGATGATCTCAACAGCCAGCTTCGCGCTTTCGGGCTTTTCTTTGCGCCGGAAGCTTCCACCTCCACCCGCTGCACCATCGGGGGCATGGTCTCGACTGACGCGTCCGGCAAGGGGTCTCGCATCTATGGCAAGACATCTGACAATATTGTCGGGCTTGAGATTGCCTGCCCTCATGGCGTGCTATTCTCCGTGGCATCCTCTCCGGATTGGGCTTTGCCAATGCTGTCTGCTGCTGAACAGGCTGCTCGCGGTGGTCGTGATGCTTTCATCGCCAATACGCCGAAGATCAATCGCCGTTTTACCGGCTATGATCTGGAAAGAGCTTGTCCTGAAGATGGCGGGTTTGAGTGGTGGCGGTTGTTTCTTGGGGCAGAAGGCACGTTGGCACCGATTACCCGTATTCGTGTGAAGCTACGCCCGCTGCCAAAAGAGAAGCGCTTGATTGTTGCAAGCTTTTCCTCCTTTCATGCTGCCCTTGCTGCTGCAACGCCGCTTTTGCAAGATGAGCCAACGGCCATCGAAGTGATGGATGAACGCGTTCAGCAACTGGCTGAAGATGCCGGTATTTTGAACCGGCTGCCAGAGGCATTGCGGCCGAGGGATGGCGCATCTGCGGCTTATGTGTTTCTGGAATTCAATGGCGATGACGCTGCGCTGTTGGCTGAGCGCATCAGGGCAAGTCATGCACGTCTCTTTACGCTTGATGGCATCACTGCCGTGCATATGGCAAAGGATAGCGACGAAATCCGCGAGCTTTGGGCCATTCGTTCTGCTGGCGTTGGATTGCTCGGCAAGGTCGATGGGCCAGTGCGCCCTGTGGCCTTTGTCGAGGATTGCGTGGTGCCGCCGGAAAACATCGCGCGGTTTCTTGGCGAGTTCCGGTCGGTCCTCAAAGAGCATGATCTCGGCTTTGGCATGTATGGGCATGTTGATGTGGGGTGTCTCCACATTCGCCCGGCGCTCGATATAGATCAGCAGGGCGACAGGGATAAGCTGGTTTCGGTTTCCAGGGCTGTGTTTGAACTGACGCGCAAATATGGGGGCATTTTCTGGGGCGAGCATGGCAAAGGTGTGCGTGGCACGTTTCTGGCCGAATGGATCGGTGCGGAGGCCTATCGGGCACTGCAGCAGGTCAAAGCCGCCTTCGATCCTTATGGGCGCTACAATCCGGGCAAGCTGGTGAGTGTTAATGGTCCTGTCATGGATATCGCGACCACCAATTTCAGGGTCTTTAATGCTGAGCCTGGCGATCCGCTTGAAAAGGCTTTTCGCTGCAATGGCAATGCGCAATGTCTCAGCTATCAGGCGGCGACGCCAATGTGTCCATCATTCAAGGCAACGGCTGATCTGAGATATTCCCCAAAAGGGCGAGCCGATGCCTTACGTGCCTGGAAGGTGGCCAAAGACAAAAGAGCCAAACAGGAGGTCGACGAAATTGACTTGCTCAATGTGCTGGATAATTGCCTTGGCTGCAAAGCCTGCGCCAGCAGTTGCCCGGTGCAGGTAGACATTCCCCACATGCGCTCTGTCTTTTATGCTGACTATTTCAAGCATCACACCCGGCCATTGAAAGACCGGTTGATCTTGCTTGCTGAAAGGCTGAGCCCCATGATGGTGAGGATGAATGCCGCTTTGCGACCGCTGTGGCCTGTTGCCCGTCAAGTTGCTTCATCTGTTCTGGACGTGGTGGATTTGCCGCAAGAGCTTGCGCGCCCGATGGCTTGTACGGATACCATAGCACTGGCAGATCTCGGGCACGCCTTGCCGGAGGATGCCGTGCTTGTCTGGCAGGATTGGTTTACGGCACTGTTTGATGAAAGCGTGCAGCGCGATACGCTTTCCGGTTTGAAGGCGCTTGGCTACAAACCTCTTCTGGTGGAGATGCTTCCTGCAGGCAAGGTGGCGCTCAATATGGGGGATCTTGAAGGCTTCAAAGGCATGGCGGCAAGGCTTTCGAATGAATTGCAAAAAGCATCAAGATCCGCCGTGCCAATGATCGGGCTGGATCCGGCTCTGGTGATGCATGTGCGGGATGACTATCCAAAGTTTGGTTTTTCCGTGCCGGAGTTGCTTCTACCACAGGAATTCCTGACAAGAGAAATCGCCAACGGTCGCATTTTGCCCAAAGCGCATGATGTAAAGGCTGCAAAGCTTCTTGGGCACTGCACCGAAGCGACGTCGCAAACCAGAGCCAGCGCCATGTGGAAAGAGGTTTTTGCTGCTATCGGCATCGAGCTTGCTACGCCTTCGACGGGATGTTGCGGGATGGCTGGGCTGTTTGGTCATCAGAAACGGCATCAGGCCATGTCTCGCAAGCTTTTCGAACTGTCATGGAAGGATCATGTGCAACAGGATATGCCGGTGGTGGCGACCGGCTTTTCGTGCCGTTGTCAGACCGAGAGGCTTGAGGGCCAAGACTTGCGCCATCCGCTTGGTTTGATTGCGCAATGGCTTGACCCAGTGTGAGCCACAAGGCCGTGTTGTGCTAGATCAGGTCATCGCCGACGATGATTATCTCCACGTCGGCTTCTGTCAGGGCATCTTTTAGAGTCTGGCTCAATGGTCTGTCGGTCACGATGCGGGTGATGCGATTGAGCGGGGCAATTTCGAAAACGGCGCGCCTATCAAACTTGCTGTGATCCGCCACAATGGTGACGGTGCTTGCGCGGCCCATCATGGCCCGGGCTATTTCAGCTTCCTGAAGATCAAAATCCATGATGCATGTTGCATCCATGGCCCCAATGGTCAATACGGCGTGTTCTGCCCTGAACTGAGCGATTTGCTCCAATGCCAGAGGACCCAGATTCTCCGCCACTTCAGGTTCATAGGCTCCTCCGATGAGAAAAACCTTGCCAAGTTTTTCTTCTGCGATGGTTGCCGCGATGCGGGGGGAGTTTGTTATGACTGTGAGGGACGGAATCTGTGCCAGTTCTTTAGCCACTGCGAGTGTGGTGCTGCCCGTATCCATGAAGATGGAGTCTCCGGGCTTGAACAGGCGTCCTGTCGTGGCCGCAATCATCCGCTTTTCGCTTATGTTATGCGCTTCCCTAGTGGCATAAGGACTTTCCGTGTGCGGGTCGTCCTGTTGTGTTTCCAGTGAACGAGCGCCGCCGTGGTATTTGTGCAAGACCCCTTCCGCTTCCAGCTTGGTCAAATCTCTGCGGATTGTCTCTCTTGACACGTTGAGTTTCTCGGCCAGATCTTCCACGGAGATGTCGTGAAAGCGATTGACATGGGCCAGAACCTCGCGTCGGCGTTCTCTTGGATGCATGACATTCCTTTTGGATCTGCTGCGCCCAAAATGCGGATTGTCTGGTCAATCCAGTTCAAGTTGCATGGGCGCAACCTTTATCTTCTATAGTGCTAGCGAACTGCCCTTCTTTGGTCAAGGCAACTCTCTCCTGAGAGCAGAGAAGCCCGCCCCTCTATTTGGGCCAAAAGAGCCGGGTCTCTGTTCTCAGGAATTGGGGAAGGGACAAGCCTTCCCTTTG
Organism: uncultured Cohaesibacter sp.; assembly: GCF_963664735.1. Lineage (NCBI taxonomy): Bacteria > Pseudomonadati > Pseudomonadota > Alphaproteobacteria > Hyphomicrobiales > Cohaesibacteraceae > Cohaesibacter > uncultured Cohaesibacter sp. The sequence goes on from NZ_OY761553.1 coordinate 3,713,610, forward strand.
TCTGGGAATGGAGTAGGTCGGAAGATTACTCCATTGCCTTGCATTATGCGGCGAAATTCTATGTCGAACCGTTTGCCATCGTAATTTGTCTTGACCGTATGAGCTTGATCTCGGGTAAGTTTGCTCATTTCTTATATTTTTTTTAGCAAATAATTGCGCTTTCTCAATCGAAAATTTGCGAAATGGTCAGAATATTTCGACTGATTGACCGTTTTGTGTGTTAATTTCCCCAGATAATGCATTGTTACTCAATTACTTCACATAAAATTTGACCGTATATGTGTTTTACTGTTGTTTTGTTGTTTTTCTGTTGATTGTCGGACTGTTTTGATCCAAGTTTAGGCAAGCTGAAGGACTGAAATGGTGCTTTTGTCGATATTGGGTCCGTCTGGCGTTGTTTGCGTGCGCTTTGATCTAGCCTTCGCTGCTCTTTAAAATGGATGTCTTGCTGGAGATGGCGTGACTTTCCCTCATTTTCGTCGATGCCTGCCTGAGGCTGGTGTCGAAAATTGCCGCCAGGTCGGCGCTTTTGGACTTGAAATGCAATGATAAAGAAGACTGAAAACCCCAGATTGGATGAATCGTTCGATGTTGCCGTTATCGGGGCCGGGGTGGTCGGATGTGCTGTGACGCGCCGGTTCGCGATGGCGGGAGCTAAAGTCATTTTGATCGAAAAGGGCGCCGATATTCTTTCTGGCGCTTCCAAGGCCAACAGTGCCATTTTGCACACGGGATTTGATGCGCCTCCCGGCAGTCTGGAGCTGGAGCTGGTGCAAGCCGGGCGCGAAGAATATTTCAAGATCAGGGACAGCCTCAGTCTCAAGCTGGTCAGAACCGGTGCGCTTGTTTGTGCCTGGGATGATGAGCAGTCGGACAAACTGGAGGGGATCCTTCACAAGGGACATGAAAATGGCGTCGCCGAGCTCAATTTGCTTGGTTCAGCTGCCGCGCGTGCAACTCTGCCGGCGCTTTCTGAGAAACTTGTTTCTGCCGTTGAAGTTGTCGGGGAGCATATCATTGACCCGTGGTCTGCGCCTCTTGCCTATCTCACGCAAGCGGTTGAACTGGGGGCCACTTTCCTTCGCAATGCCGAGTTGATGAGTGGCTCTTTCGATGGAGAATGGCTGCTGGAAACGTCTGCAGGTGCGGTTAGAACACATTCGGTGGTGAATGCGGCGGGGCTTTTTGGTGATGTGGTTGATGATCGTCTTGGATTGGGCGCTGACTTCACCATTAAGCCCCGCAAGGGACAGTTTATTGTCTTGGATAAGGCGGCCTCAAAATATGTTCCCCGCATTATCCTGCCTGTGCCAACCGAGAGAACCAAAGGCATCGTCGTTTGTCCGACGGCTTTTGGTAATGTGCTGGTTGGTCCTACTGCCGAAGAGCAGGATGATCGCTACCGCGCGACCGTTGAAGAGGATACTCTACGGACGTTGCTCAAGCATGGGGCGGATATCGTTCCTGCTCTTGCGGGCATTCCGGTTACGGCGGTTTATGCCGGTTTGCGCCCTGCAACCGAAGAAAAACATTATCGTGTGGCCTGCCGTCCGGAAAAGCGGGCCATTACACTGGGGGGCATTCGCTCGACCGGTCTTAGCTCGTCGCTGGGGCTGGCGCAGCATGCACTCAAACTGCATGAAAGCTTCGATGCCAACTTTACGGCGCCTGAGGTAATTCCCAATCTGGTTGTTCCCAATCTGACAGAAACAGAAGAGCGTGATTGGCAAAAGCCGGGGCGTGGTGAAATCGTATGCCATTGTGAAATGGTAACAAGGCGAGAAATTGAGGCAACTTTTGACAGTCTCGTTCCTCCGGGAGATTTTGGGGGGCTGAGGCGACGCACGCGTGCATGCATGGGGCGCTGTCAGGGTTTCTATTGCAACGGCAAATTGGCCGAAATGACAAAGGGTCGTTTGGAGACCCCGCTTGCTGCCGATAAGGAGGACAAGAAATGACCGAATATACGGCAGATGTCATCATTGTTGGTGCCGGGCCTTCAGGTGTTGCTGCGGCTTTGGAATTGAAACGCCGCGGCGTGGAAAAGGTTGTTATCCTTGATCGTGAAACCGGGGTCGGTGGGGCTACTCGCCATTGCAGCCACTCTCCTTTTGGCATGCTGGAATATCATCGAGTATATTTTGGCGGTGCCTTTGGGCGGAAACTGGAAGCCGACGCGCGACAGGCCGGGGTCGAGATCCGTCTTGGGCATTCGGTTGTTTCGCTCAACGAGGACGCCAGTATTGAAGTATCCTCCACAAACGGGCTTGAGACAATGCAGGCACGTCGGGTTATCGTTGCCACTGGCGCACGGGAAAAACCACGCTCGGCAAGGTTGATTGGCGGTGATCGGCCAATCGGTGTTATCACGACAGGGACGCTGCAGTCTTATGTTGCTTTTTATGGTCTTATGCCGTTCAAGCGCCCGCTGATTGTGGGGTCGGAATTCGTTACTGTTTCTGCTTTGCTGACCTGCCTTACCCATGGTGCGCGACCGGCAGGGATTATCGAGCCAATGCCTTTTGTCATGGCCAAGTCTCCTCTGGACTGGTTCCCCAAGATGACAGGTCTTCCCATTCAGACCGCAACGGAACTGATAGACATTCGCGGTGGCAAGCGCGTTGAATCGGCCGTCATCAAGAGCCATGGGCAGCAAAAGGAATTGAGCTGTGATGGTATCTTGTTGACGGGCCGGTTTACGCCTGAAGCTGCGCTTTTGATGCAATCTTCGCTTGATCTGGCCAAGGGAAGTGCCGGTCCTGCCATAGATCAGGACGGGCGCATGCGCAATCCTCACTATTTTGCGGCTGGTAACGTCTTGCGTGCTGTTGAAACCGGTGGTTGGTCCTATCGTGAAGGGCGAAAGATCGGTGCTGCGGTTGCCGATGATCTGGTGCACGGGCTATCGGGGGATGAGCCACTGACAGTTTCGTTTGATGATCCGATCAAGCTTGTGGTGCCTACTCTCTTGCGTCGCGAGCGAATCCGTTCTGGTGCGATGAAGGATTTTCAGTTACGGTTTTCAGACCGTGCGAAAGGCACTCTCACGTTAAACCTTGATGGAAAAACTGCTTTCAGGAAAAGTGGGGAATGGTTGCCTGAACGGCGCCTTCTTGTGCCAATCCCTGAAGCCGCAGCTCATGCGGCAACTGTTCATTTCGGCTTTGAGGAATCAGCATGACGCGGATTGCGGCGATTGATCAGGGAACGACTTCGACCCGATGCCTTGTCGTAGAAGACGGTGGTGTGGCTGAAGTCGTGGCCTCTTGTCGACATGCCCAACATCATCCCGCGCCATCCTATGTGGAACATGATCCTGAAGAATTGATCGCCAATATCAGGTCCGTTCTTGAGAAAGCCGGCTCTGTTGATGCCATCGCCATTGCCAATCAGGGCGAAAGTTGCCTTGCTTGGGATGGAGACACCGGAGAAGCCCTGTCTCCGGTTATCGTGTGGCAGGATGCTCGCACGAGCGCAGATCTCAAAGCTTTTGATAAGGACGTCGAGGCAAGCTCGAAAGCGATATCGGGTTTGCCTCTCGACCCCTATTTTTCTGCAAGCAAACTCAGTTGGCTTGTGCGAAATGTCCCCGCGGTTGCTAAAGCATTCGAAAAAGGGCGGCTACGGCTTGGTACAACAGACGCCTTTTTTCTTGATCGGCTGACCGGCCACTTCAAAACGGACTGGGCAACCGCTTCACGCACGGGATTGATGGATCTGAAAACAGGCCAATGGAGTGCCGAGCTTTGCTCAATTTATGGTATCCCGACCGCTTGTTTGCCTGAAATTTCCCCAGTCGATGGCGGGTTTGGCAGCTATGAGGGTGTTCCTGTTCAGGTTTCCATCGTCGATCAACAGGCGGCCCTTTATGGGCATGGGTGCCGAAGACGTGGTGATTGCAAGGTAACGTTTGGTACAGGTGCCTTTCTGCTGGCAGTGACAGGCAATGAGCGTCCGCAGATCGAAGGGCTGTTGCCAACCGTTGGCTGGAACCTTCGGGATTCTGCCACTGTGTATGCTTTGGAAGGCGGTGTTTATGACGCTGGAGCGGCGCTGGAGTGGGCGAAAAAGGCAGGACTTTTTGAAACTGTTCAAGAGCTTGACGGGTTTTCGGGGCCGTCCGCTCTCAGTCGAGGCCTTGTTTTTGTGCCTGCCCTTTCTGGTCTGGCGGCACCTCATTGGGACCGGCAGGCGGCGCCCCTGTTTATTGGCATGGATCATGCAACAAGTCGGCTGGATTTGGTACGTGCCGTGTTGGAAGGGATTGCCATGCTGACTGTCGATCTTATTGATGCGACAGAAGCTACTGTTGGTAAGCTTGAAAGCATATCCATTGACGGTGGCCTTTCTCAGAATGCCTATTTCGCACAATTCCTCGCCTCAGCCAGCAGGCGCTCTGTTGTCGTTCCGACCATGCATGAGTTGACTGCTTTAGGGCTTGCTGAATTTTGCGGTCTTGATGTTAGCGCCATCAGAGAGCAGAGTATCAGATTCGAGGTCGATGGTTTCGTTAGCGAAACAGATCGGGCCTGCTTTAGGCGGGCCGTCGAATTTGCAAAGGGGTGGCGGGTCGCATGATCTCGTTATCTTTCCTTTATGTAATTGATAGAATTGAATTATTGCTGGCGAAGACCAGTGCAGGAAATGGAAAGAAGGAATGGCTCCTTATTCGATAACTTTAGGCAATGAGAAACACAATTTTCCGGATTTGAAGACGCTCATGGCCGTGGCCTCATCGGCCAAATCTGGCGACTATCTCGCCGGGATCGCCGCCCAGAGCAATGAAAAACGTGTTGCGGCTCGCTATTGCCTCGCGAATGTGCCGCTAAAGACATTTCTTGAAGAATTGCTGGTGCCTTACGAGATTGACGAAGTTTCACGCCTCATAATCGATACGCATGACTGGGACGCCTTCAGTCCGATCTCCCACATGACGGTTGGTGATTTTCGCGACTGGTTGCTTTCCTACGATGCGACGCCGGAAAAGCTCAAGGCTCTGGCTCCGGGCCTGACACCGGAAATGGTTGCAGCCGTGAGCAAGATCATGCGCAATCAGGATCTGGTCATTGTGGCTGACAAAGTGGAAGTCATAACGGCTTTCCGGACGACAATCGGTCTTAAGGGACGTCTTTCAAGTCGGTTGCAGCCGAACCATCCGACGGATGATCCCGAAGGCGTAGCCGGTTCCACACTGGACGGCTTGCTTTACGGCACCGGTGATGCCGTCATTGGCATCAACCCCGCCGGAGACAATGTGGATTCCTGCATTCAGTTGCTCACCCTGTTTGACCGCTTGAGACAAAAATTCGAAATTCCGATGCAGTCTTGCGTGCTGACCCATGTGACCAATTCGATTCAGGCGATTGAACGGGGCGCGCCGGTTGATCTGGTTTTCCAGTCGATCGCCGGGAGCGAAGCTGCCAACGATGGGTTCGGGATTACCATCAAGATGCTGGAAGAGGCGCAGGACGCAGCCCTTTCCCTCAAGCGCGGCACGGTTGGTCAAAATGTGATGTATTTTGAAACCGGGCAGGGCAGTGCTCTTTCCGCCAATGCGCACCACGGGGTCGATCTTCAAACCATGGAAGCGCGCGGATATGCGGTTGGGCGCCACTTGAATCCTCTCCTTGTCAACACGGTTGTTGGCTTCATCGGGCCGGAATATATCTTCGATGCAAAACAGGTCATTCGTGCTGCACTGGAGGACCACTTCTGCGGCAAGCTGCTTGGTCTGCCTATGGGTGTTGATGTTTGCTATACCAACCACACCGAAGCCGATCAGGACGACATGGACGACCTGATGATGTTGCTGACAGTGGCCGGGGTCAATTTTCTCATTTCCGTGCCAGGGGCAGATGACATCATGCTTGGCTACCAGTCGCTATCCTACCACGACATCGTTACCCTGCGGCATCAGTTCAAACGGCCTCCGGCTCCAGAATTTGAAGTCTGGCTCAAGAAAATGGGCATGATCGATGAACAGGGGCGGCTCGCTCCGCAACTGTCGAGTGCTGCAAGCGCACAGAAACTTCTGGCCTATGAGGTTGCACAATGAGTGAGTTGATTGAACTGGATCCATTCCGTCGGTTTCGTGATGTTACTCGTGCACGCATCGGTATTGGTCGCGTCGGGGATGCCATGAGCACAAAGGATGTGCTTGATTTTCAGCTGTCCCATGCCCGTGCCCGTGATGCGGTTGTCGGGCTGGTGGATTTTGATGCGATGGAAAAGGTGCTTTCTCCTTTGCCTGTGGTGAAAGTGCATTCGCAAGCATCGGATCGCAAAACCTATCTTGCGCGACCAGATCTGGGGCGTTCGGTTCGGGCAGATAGTCTTGCCGCTATGCCGGAGGGGCCGTTCGACATTGCCTTCGTGATTGCAGACGGGCTTTCGGCTGCTGCCGTGGAAAATCATGCCGTCAAGGTTTTGCAGGAATGCTTGTCTTTGCTGCCATCCTACAATGTGGCTCCTGTCGTTCTGGCCAATCAGGCGCGTGTGGCGCTGGGGGATGAGGTCGGTGCGGCTTTGTCGGCGCGTGTTGTGGTGGTCTTGATCGGCGAGCGTCCGGGCTTGTCAACGCCGAGTAGTCTTGGAGCCTACGTGACTTATGCTCCGAAAAAGGGACGTTTGGACAGCGAGCGAAATTGTATTTCCAACATCCATGACGATGGTCTTTCGCACAAAGGGGCTGCCCAGAAAATCTGCTGGATTGCCAAAGAGGCGATGCGTTTGAAATTGTCCGGTGTGGGCCTCAAGGAGAATCTCGCTGGTAGTGAAATCTCCGGTGAGGTGGCGCCAGCGGCTTTGCCAACCAATGCTGATTGATGCGGTGCAGGGTTCCTCTTCGGGGCGGGGGAGCTGAGTGCGGCTTTTGATAATTCTTATAAAACAACAGCCTGATAAAGGTTGTCTGGTCACGAAAGAGTTATTTAGAAGTCTTCTCAATTGAATGTAAATGTGCAAATATTGTTCATGAATTACTCTGCTTGAACGATCATCAATCATTGGTATTTGCGCATTTATGGCTTTCAAAACGATCATGTCCCCCGCTGTTGATGCGCACTATCCGTTGCGCATCATCGATGTCTTTGTCAAACCCGGCGACGCAGTCAATGAAGATACCAAAGCCTTGCTGGCTGAAACGGGAGCAGGGCGTAAGATCGCTATTAAATGCGGCTATGATGGGCGGATAATTCAGGTCCCCTCCGCCGATAGTATTTTGCCATCGCGCCAAATGCTGCTTATTGTCGAGACCTTTGATGAGGAAAAGAATTCCAATCAAGCGCCCGAAGGTGCTGTCTCTTCATCAGATTTGGAGCAGAAAGAAAGAGAAGAGCAGCTAGAGAAAGCGCAAGCTGCGAGCCAAGCTGCCTATGCTCAGGCACGAGGCCAAAAAGAAACGGTTGGCTCAGATGCTAGTGTTTCTGACGATATATCTGAAGCGCAAGTCGCAGATGGTGTGGTTCAAGACAATGCTGCGGGTGCAGGGGCAGAGGAGAGCCATCATCTTGCTCCTGAAAATACGGCAAGCCGGGGTGCTACGGGTAAACGTTTAGCGCTTGTTGCGGCGGGTGTTGTTGTGGTGGTCGGTGGGCTCGTTTTTAGCAGCTTGAATACAGAGAAGGGCTTCAATTCTGCAGCTCAGCGGCTGGCTGCTGCAAGCAAGGTTACCTCAACAAAGGCTGCGAACTCCTCTCAAGCTGTCCAGAAGCCGAAGCCTGTTGTCACGCGTCCATATCCAGCGGCACAGGATACGGACTGGGCCCAATTGCCCAAAATGAAAGTTTCTGACTCAGTTTATTATAGCAAAGCCAAAAATGCTGAATTTATGGCTATGGATTTTGGTTCCAGTGCAGGTTCGCCCCGTGTTTATCTCGCCGGTCGTGCTGGCAATCAAGGCATGGTAACCAGTTATGATTTCAGCAGCGGCAAGGGGTTTCGAAATGTTCGCTATGTGGGCTCAAAGCCCGAAAATGCCTATATTCTCTCAAATTTCCTGAAGTCGGATTGGTCGACGGTTTTCTTCTCTCTGAAAGATAAGACCAAAAGCGTTGCAACCTACGCGTACCCTCACAGAAAAGGCTCGCCAAAAAAAATCGATTTCTTTAAGAGTGGCAACAAAATTTTGCATGCCGATCGAGATGGGGATCTGGCAGCCTTATTGGTGCAGAATACGGATTCGCTGCTTGAAAGCGTTGTGGTCCTTAACAACAAGGGAAAAACCAAACAATATAATCTTCCAGATGCTTACGAGACCAGTGTCACCTCTATATTCCACTCCTATAAACACATTGCCCTGGATACACAAAGCAAGGATGGGGTGACACGAGGTTCTGTGATTGTTGCCGGGTCAACGTCATTCTTTATCGGGACTGCCGATGGTTACAGTTTTGGCGTCGATCTCGAGGCAAATTCCTCCGGTGTTACATTCAAGAATGGCAGAGGGCGAGGCCTAATAGCCGCGGAGATGTTGCCCAAAGGGGTTTTTCAGAAGTATGGCTCTGCCAAGGACAAAAACAGTTTTCAGCTAAGAGGGTTCAATCTGACAGCATCGGAGATTGACCGCTATAGCAAGTCGGCAGCCTTGGGCGGTTTCGTGCATGGCATGGGCCATCAGCGAAATGCTGATGGAACCTACCGCGCGGATGCCTATCTGTCTTGGGGGCTGCCGAATGGAAAGTTTCTCAATCGCATGTTTGTGCGCACGGACTCAGCGATGGCTGGCGGGTTCGTTGTTCGGGATATGGAATTTCTACGGGATGGTTCGCTGGCCGTGTTGTTGCGCGAGTTTAAAGACTCTGCTTTTTCTGCGCTTATCCTCATTGACAAGAATGGGCAACTGAAGGGAAGATTCAACCATAGCAATGTATTTCTGAATGATATCGAGAGCTACAGAGGTACGCTTTATGGTGTCGGATATACAGTGATCGATGGCGTTTCCTATGCATCAGCTTATCAGTTCTGATGGACTGTGGTTTTGTTGATGCGGCCTTGCTTTTTGTTTGCCCTGACTGTCCGTTCTTTTAAGCTGAGGTGAAAGATGCTCGGAGTCGCAAGATTTCCAGTTTTTGTGCACTGTAAAAAGCCAACATAGGTGCAATTTTTTAAGAATGCTAACCTGCTGAGTATTATCCCGTATTCTGCTTGCGCACAGGCGTTATGCATAATCTTGGCGTGATCTGAGTGCCTTTCGGGTAATCGTGGCTCTCTCAAGGAAGCTGTTTTTTGCCTTGTGCTGGATGATATTGGCCTATCTGGCTTTTTATTTTGTATAACTCGTTGATTTTGATTTATTTTTTGTTTTCTTGCAATTGCCGCGTCGTCGCGCTCTGAGTGCCAGGCATGTTCCTAACATGCCCTGTGGAGACCATTGGCAAAGGCGAATCTGTTGCTGTTGATGAGCTTGGCTGCAAGAGCCTGTTAGTGAAATATAAATCCGTTTTTTCCATGGTTTGCGCAGAAAACTGTGAGATGACACTTTTGGCGCAGCAGTGACGAAGAATGCCCGGGAGAAGACACTTGACGCGTGCAGCATCTTAGCCTATCGCCTTAATCCGTACGTTTAAATCTCCGAACTCTTGCCGCATCTTTGTCGTGACCCTTTGGTGCCTGCGAGAGGGCGCTTTGCGTGCATGCCATTATATAATTGCCCTGATGCCCAAATGTTGGCATCGAGCGGACGCTTGATTCAAGATAGCTCTATTCGGGCTGCTTCGGCGTCATTTGTAAGACCGTAAACCGCTAAGGGTCTCAGGCGCTCGCCACTCCTCCCGACAATGAGCGCATGGCCCGCCGGGTGACGTTGTGTTCATCAGTTTGATGATGGCAAGGCCACCGCCAACAAAAGGACAGTAGCTTCATGACCGCTCCTGCGAAACCCCGCACGTTATTTTTGACGCCGACAACGGATGCTTTCCGCCTGGCAACTCCGGCGCTCGGTTTGGTTCGCGCTTTGCAGCGCGCCGGCCACAAGGTCGCCTTTGCCAAGCCGGTTGCCGATTCCACCCTGCAAGATGGCGACGAAGATATTTCGGTTCACTTCGCTCGTACGCTTTGCAATCTGACCGTTCCAGATCCGATTTCTCTCGCCCTTGCCGAAGATCAGATTCGGTCCGGCAATATCAGCACTTTGCTTGAAGACATCGTTGCTTTGGTTGAAGAAGCTCGCGGCGATGCTGATATCGTTGTCGTTGAGGGCGTCGTTCCGGCAGAAGATCATAACCTGATCAGTGATCTGGACGTTGCCATGGGCCGCAGCCTCTCTGCAGAAGTGATTGCTGTTCTATCTGGCAAATCAGGTGATGTGGCGACCATTGTTGATGCTGTTCGCGATGTTGCCTTGCGCGTCAACACTGCTGTGCGGCCTCTGGCCGGTGTGATGATCGGGCGCCTGCCGGATGTGTCCCTTGCCAGCGAAATCAAGGTTGCACTTGAACAGGCTGACCTGAACTTCCCGGTTATCGCCGCTTATCCTGTCACTCAGACCCTCAATGCGCCGCGCCTTAAAGACGTCGTTGCCGAGCTGGGCTGCAAGATCCGTTATCAGGGTGGACTTGAAAATGCGCGCATGGAAGATGTTGTGGTTGCTGCGCGTCCTCCTGAACATCTCGTCAAGCTCTTCAAACCGGGTACTCTTGTTGTTACCCCTGGTGATCGCTCTGACGTAATCATGACGACCGCTCTGGCTCAAAGCTCTGGCATGCCAATCGCTGGCCTGATGCTGACTTGCGGTGTGCCGCTGTCTCCTTCGCTGGATGAATTCCTCAGTGCTCGCCTTTCTGATCTCACTATTCTGGAAGTTGAAGAGCAGACATTCGATGCAGCAACCACGCTGGCTGCCATGGACCGTCGTGTTCGCATCGGTGATGCTCCGCGCATGGAAGTCCTGATGGACCACACTGCAGACCATACGGATTTGTCTTCTCTGCGTCTTGATGACAGCGGTGATGCTACCGTTCACATGCCTCCTCCGATGTTCCGCCATCGTTTGATCAAGGATGCCAGCCGTGCTGGCGCGACAATCGTCTTGCCGGAAGGTGATGAGCCTCGCACCCTGCGTGCCGCCGTTATCTGCGCTGAAAAGAAGATCGCCCGTTGCCTGCTGCTGGCCAAACCGGATGCAGTCAAGGACGTAGCTGCAGCCCATGGCATCAAGCTTTGCGATGAGTTGGAAATTGTCGATCCTGATGAAATTCGCGGCAAATATATCGAGCCAATGTGCGAGCTGCGCAAAAAGAAAGGTCTGACTCCGGAACAGGCTGAAGCCCAGCTGGAAGACAATGTTGTTCTGGGCACCATGATGCTGGCTGTTGGGGATGTGGAAGGGCTTGTTTCCGGCGCTGTTCACACGACCGCTTCCACCGTACGCCCTGCTTTGCAGCTGATCAAAACGGCTCCGGGCAACTCGATTGTTTCTTCTGTATTCTTCATGCTGATGCCGGATCAGGTACTGGTATATGGCGACTGTGCCATCAACCCGGATCCGGATGCTGCCCAGTTGGCTGAAGTGGCCATACAGTCTGCGGACTCGGCTAAAGCCTTCGGTATCCTTCCGAAAGTGGCCATGATCTCCTATTCCACCGGTACGTCCGGTGTCGGTGCTGATGTTGACAAGGTGCGTGAAGCCACTGCAATCGTTAAGGAAAAGCGTCCTGACATTATTGTCGACGGTCCAATCCAGTATGACGCCGCTTCCGTTGAAAGCGTCAACCGGCAGAAAGCGCCTGGTAGCCCGCTCGACGGTCACGCCAATGTGTTTATCTTCCCGGATCTGAATACTGGCAACACAACATACAAGGCTGTTCAGCGTTCCGCTGACGTCGTATCTGTTGGTCCTATGTTGCAAGGTCTGCGTAAACCGGTGAATGACTTGTCCCGTGGCGCACTGGTTGACGATATTGTCTACACCATTGCTCTCACTGCGATTCAGGCAGGTGCCGAAAAGGCTTAAGAATTATTTCTGACCGGAAAGTTTTTAATTGCTAACTATAAGGGTCTACTCATTTTTGAGCAGGCCCTTTTTGCTTTTTGTACAATAGTTTGGGGGGAATCTTAGCCAATTTTTAAAGTTTGTTTCACATATTTGAATATGATTAATCAAATCGATTGATATTGGTTAATCCTATGCAGTTTTGACCTCTCATTCATTTTGAGCTTTTGGGGGGCTCGAATGAGAGACGCGCGTCAACTTATGGTGGACTACTGTGCGATTGTTTTGGCAATTGTTTGGGGCAATGTTCTTTGGGGCCGTGGCATTGCCTTGCTCGGATTTTGCCTCTGCGCAGGAACCTGCATCCATGATGCAGGATCAGGACAATCGGCAATTGCCGGTGCGCGGTGTCGTCCGCGCAAGTTATCAGGCTGCGATTTCGTCTGAAATGATGGCTCGGGTGATAGCTGTTCCCTTCAGGGAAGGCGACGCTTTTTCCCAAGGGGATGTTCTTGTTCGCCTTGATTGCAGAAAGCAGATTGCCGATGTTGAATCTGCTGAGGCTTTCATGCGCGAAATGGACTTGGCCCTGAAGAGTGCCAAATATCTCCTGCGCCAGAATGCAGGCAGCCAGTATAAGGTCGATATCGCTCTCGCACGCGCAGACAGAGCCGCTGCGGACCGCAAGTCTGCACTGGCCCGGCTCAAATTCTGCGAAATTCATGCCCCCTATGACGGCGTCGTCTCCAAGCTTAATATTCAGGAGCATGAGATTGCCAATCCCGGTAAGCCAATCATTTCCATTGTTTCTCGAATGGCTCCAAGTCTTGAACTGATCGTTCCTTCAATGTGGTTGACGTGGTTGCAAGTGGGAACGGGACTGTCATTCCATGTCGATGAAACAAGGAAGACCTATCCGGCCAAGGTGACGAGGATTGGCGCGACGGTTGATTCCGTTTCTCAAACCGTGAAGCTTTTCGCTGCTTTCAATGTAAATCCTCAAGGGGTTCTCCCCGGCATGAGCGGCTCTGCCAGCTTCTGAAGGGGGAGATATGTCAACCATCGGCCCCGAACGGGTGAGCCCCTCAGAGCAACAGATGCACAAGTCCACTGTGGGCTCTCAACCTGCTTTGGTGGCCAAAAGTCAGAGCAATGATGAGCATCGATTGTTGCTGGAAATGTTGTTGGCGCATGAGGCCGAGGTGAGGCGTATCACTCGTTTGCAAGACCTCTATTTGCTCATTGCCAACGAGGCGCGCAATCTTACCGGAGCACGCCAGATCTTTGTTTTTCGCAACAAGAATGTCATGCGGATGACTGCCATTTCCGGGTTGCCGAAACTGGATCGCAATGCGGCGCTTATTGGGGAGCTGGAAGGTCTGCTTGTGGGGCAGGATATGGCGGAACTTCATGAGCAACGATCTTTCTTTTTGCCATCACACCTGTTTCCCAACTTGCTGTGGCAACCGCTGCTGGCGCCCGACGGAGCACTGATCGGTGGGGTGCTTCTTGCCAGTGAGCGTGGGTGGGATGAGCATGCCTGCGCGTTGGCTAGCGAGCTTGGCGCCAGTTATGCTCATGGGATGCACGCTCTGCTGCTCGGTCAACGTTTGTCCCATCGTTTTTCATGGTTTTCGGGAAAACGTGGACGGCTGATTGCTGCAGCTGCTGTGCTCTGTTTGCTTGTGCTTGCCTTTCCCATGCGCATGAGCGTGTTGGCGCCAATGGAAATAGGCGCTCAGAACCCATTTATTGTGGCCGCACCAATTGAGGGTGTTATCGAGGACGTGCTCGTGCAGCCGGGCGATAAGGTGGAGAAAGGCGCGCCGCTCGTGAAAATGGGTGGCGTGGAGTTGCGCAACAAACTGAGGCTTGCGCAAGAGCAGGTGCAGGTGGCCGAGGCGCGGCTCAAAAAAGCGAACCAATTGGCTTTTTCTGATGCCGAAGAAAATGGCCGTACGGAATTGCGGATGGCCATGGCCAATCTCAATCTCAAGCAATCAGAGCTGCGTTATGCCCGCGATCTCTTTGATCGGTCTGAAGTGAGGGCCGAAAGAGGCGGTGTTGTCATTCTGTCCGACAGGCAGGCTCTGCTGGGCAAGCCGGTGGTGACGGGCGAGCGGATCATGCAGATTGCCGATCCTGAAGAGACCGAGCTTGTCATTCATGTGCCTGTTCGGGACGCTCTGGTTCTTGAGCCGGGGGCGAGGGTCAAGGCGTTTCTGGATAGCAATCCCTTCTCCAGCCGAGAAGCCAAAATCCTTTATGCCGATTATCAGGCTTTGCCAGATGCCAGCAACCAGTTGTCATTCCGTGTTGTTGCTGCGTTCCTTGATCAAAATGGCAAAATGCCCCGTCTTGGCGTGCGCGGCACAGCCCAAATCTATGGTGGCAGGACCGTGCTGGGAATCTATCTCTTCCGGCGACCGCTTACAGCGCTCAGACAATGGGTCGGACTATGAAACAAGGGTCAGCAAAAGAACTGGACGAAGCTGTTCTTAGCTTTATGTTGCGGCCCGGTCTGGAATTGCTTCCAGCGATGCCGGATGCTGACGGGGCGCCAGGTTGGCTGCTTTCTGATCCTGCTCAGCATCGCTATTTTCATATCAATCAGGCGACCTTTCATATTTTGACAGTTTGGCAGGAAAAGGGGTATTTTGGAGATGCCCTCATAGCCTTTTGTGAAGAAAGCGGCGAAGATATTGATGACGCTGAGGTTCTGAAGCTGCTTGATTTTGTTCGCAAAGGCAACTTGCTCGACAATCAGGAAGCCGGAAGCTGGCGCCACTTGGCCATGCAGGCTGATCGAGCTTCTGCGGGGCGACTGAAACGCCTTGCGGCACAATATCTCTTTTTCAAAATTCCGCTTTTCCGGCCTCAAGGCATGCTGGAACGGGCACTGCCTTATGTGCAGCCTCTGATGTCAAAGGCAATGGTCTATGCTATCGGCTTGCTGTCGCTTCTCGCGCTCTATCTGGTCTCTCGCCAGTGGGACGCTTTTCTCGGGTCGGTCAGTATTTTCTTGAGCCCTCAGGGCGCTATCGGTTTTTTGCTGGCTCTCGTCGGGCTGAAGGTTGCTCACGAATTGGGGCATGCCTTTGTGGCGACAAAGTTCGGCTGCCGGGTGCCTGTCATGGGGGTGGCGTTCATGCTGATGACGCCGTTGCTCTTTACGGATGTATCCGATGGCTGGAAGCTGACCTCTCGTCGCAAGAGAATGCTGATCAGCGGTGCTGGCATCATGGTAGAAACGGCAATCGCGGCGATTACCACATGCATGTGGGCGATTTTGCCTGATGGCAACCTGCGATCGATTTTTTTCATGATCGGAAGCACAGCCTGGATTTCCAGCCTCGCGATCAATCTCAACCCGTTGATGCGCTTCGATGGCTATTATCTGCTGTCCGATTGGCTCGGATTGGACAATCTTCAGCCTCGCTCTTTTGCTCTGGGGCGCTGGAAGGTACGCCAATGGTTGGTCTACCCGTCTCTCTTAGCTCCTGAAGTTGTTCCTCAGCGGCTTCGCTCCTTGTTGATCCTTTATGCTTTTGTGGTCTGGGCCTATCGTCTTGTTCTGTTTACCACGATTGCTCTGGCGGTTTATCACTTTGTTTTCAAGTTGCTCGGCATTGCTCTCTTTTGTCTTGAAATCGGTTTGCTCATTATCCTGCCGGTTGTTCGAGAACTAAAGCAATGGCGGCTGATTATCCGTGAAAAGGGCGTGCAGTCTCGCCTCAAATGGACTTGCGGGGCCTTTGCACTGGTGTTTCTGCTTCTGGCCGTGCCGTTACCGGGGCGTGTGGCGGTTCCTGCGGTTCTTCTGGGGGGCGATGTGACGAGGCTTTATGCTGAGCGGGCGGGCAGGATCAGTGCTGTTTATGCGCAGCGGAACGATAAGCTTGAAAAGGGTGATTTGCTGGTTGGTCTTGAAGAGCCAAAGCTGGAGCAGGATATCGAAGACGCCAGAATTCGTCTCGATCTTGCCAAAACTCGGCTCAATCAATCCGGAGCGAGTGACAAGGAGCGTGAAGAATCGCTGATCTTGCGGCAACAATATTCTTCTTTGCAGACAGAGTTTTCCGGCTTGTCCGAGCTCAAGCATACAACCGAACTGCGCGCCCGCGCCTCTGGAACGGTTGTGCAATTGGCTCCTGATCTGCATGCCGGGCGCTGGATGCCCAAGGGAGCGCTGCTGGCAATCATGTCCGCCAGAGATAGCTACGTTGTGCAGGGCTATGTCGCTGAACCGGACCTGGAATGGATTGATGGCAAAGGGCAAGGGCGTTTTGTGCCGGATGATCTGCAACTCTCCAGCTTTGCGGTGACCATGAAACGGCTTGCCAAGGCAAATAGCAGGCAACTCGATATTGCCGAGTTGGCGTCTGTCTATGGTGGTGCGATTGCCGTTTCTCGCGCCGAAAGCAAGGAACTGGTGCCGCAGGTGGCGCAATATCGGGTTGATTTTGATGTTCCGAATGTCCCGTTCCATCCCTCACAAATCGTGCGGGGGCTGGTGCATCTTTCCACGCGACCAAGAAGCCTGTTGTGGGGCGCTTTTGAGCAAATGCTGACGGTTCTTATTTCCGAAAGCGGCTTTTAGATTCCGAGGGGAGGCGGAGTTGGGTACTATGTAAATCTTAACGGGAAGATCATAAACTATAGGAAAATCTTATACCTATTCTTGTAGGTGGATGCATTTGACTGAAGGTTGAAAGACGTCGTCTTTGGGCAAAGAGATTAAAAAATCTGTCAGTATTTCAAATGACTTGCAGGACCGCAAGCCATCTGGATCTTTATTTGCCTTCAGGGAACTCGAGCCACGCATTGCCTTTGACGGGGCCCTTCTGGCAACCGCTCTTGATGAACTGCAATCAGATGATTTGCTGACAAGTGACAATTCTGAATTTGGTGACGGAACATCCGGGTTAACTGACTACGACCATGCGTCATTTGATCTCGGACATAGTGATGCTGGTGATAATTCCGATGTTGCGTCGTTTGAAGCCGCCCATGTGCTTGATACATCTACCAGTAGTGCGGCCAATTCAGCGACTGAGATCATTTTTGTCATTGATGATGTGGTTGATGCGGACCAGTTGCTTGCCGATCTTGATCCTGTTTACGAAGTTGTCTTTCTGGATGCAGATCAGGACGGCCTTTTGCAGATGGCGGACTATCTTGCTGGTCGCAGTGATATCGGCGCCCTGCATATTATCAGCCACGGCGATGAAGGCTCACTGGAGTTGGGATCGGCAACCCTGACCTTTGAGAGCATGAGCAGCACCTATGCCGATGAGTTGAAGGTGATCGGAGAGGCGCTGAGCGAGCAGGCAGATATTCTGGTTTATGGCTGTAATTTCGGCTCGGGAGCAGTGGGCACGCAAGCCGCTTTGCAGCTTTCCATCTTGACCGGTGCTGACGTCGCAGCCTCGGATGATTTGACCGGCCATTCAGATCAGGGAGGCGACTGGGATCTGGAGCTTGAGACCGGCGCTATTGAAAGTGATGTTGCCATCGGGGATCAGACGCAAGCGAATTGGGCGCATGTGCTTGCCGATCCTTTGGATATCATTGCGTTGCCAGGGGTTGCGACAAGCGACATTCATTCTGCCTACAGCTTTGAAGTCTCCAGCATTCTGGGGCTGGATGACAGCGGCAACGGGCAGCATATGGCGATGTTCAACAGCCCTGATCAAACGGTGAGTGCAGATGGATCAAGCGCTCTGGATTTGGATAGTGGGGACTATGCCGAGCTGCCCTCTTTCGAATCCGGCGGAGCAATGACGATTGCTGCATCCGTGCGCTTTGATACGGTGGGGTCTTATCAGCGTGTATTTGATTTCGGGCAGACGGATGCAACCGGATTGGGCAATATTTATGTCGCGCGTTCCGGGACCAGCAGCGATCTGACTTTCGCAATGACACTGCAGGGAAGCTATACCAACCAGATCTTTGCTACTGGAGTGATTACCGACGCTGAATGGTTGCATTTCGTTGCGACCGTAGACGAAGACGGATTGATGACGCTCTATGTCAATGGCGTGGAGGCTGCCAGTTTCTCAGGGACTGCTTTGTCAACGGGCACAAGAGATAACTATTATATCGGGAAATCCAATTTTACCGGTGATGCGGATTTTGATGGCGCGATTGATAATTTCATCGTTTTGAATGAGGCCGTTTCAGCAGAGCAGGCTGCGGCACTTTATAATCAGAGCGGTTTTGCGATCGATGAAAACAGCATCAACGGAACGGTGGTCGGCACTGTATATGGTACAGATTCTGACAGCGGGGAAAGCCTGAGCTACAGCCTCGCTGATGATGTTGGTGGGCGTTTTGCGATCAATAGCTCGACGGGCGAAATTACCGTCGCGGATTCATCGCTTCTTGATTATGAAACAGCCACTTCTCATGATCTTACAGTGCGTGTCACCGACGGAACGTCCGGGACGCGCGATGAAATTCTTACGGTCAATCTCAACAATCAGGACTTTGAACCACAACAGGTTGTGCCTGTCGGGCAGTCGGTCACAGAGAATGGCTCCCTGACATTCAGTTCCGGTAACGGCAATGCCATCACCGTGAGTGACAGCAGCGCAGCGGACACCCTTCTCAGTGTCACGCTTGATGCCTCAAACGGGCAGATGTCTCTGGCCCAGTTAACCGGTATCACGATTACCGCCGGAAGCGATGATAGTGACTATCTGGTCATTCAGGGTCTGGAAAGCGACTTGAATGCAGCTCTTGATGGGTTGGTATTTGTTCCGGACGAGGATTTCAACGGTATAGCTGATATCACGGTCACCACTTCGCTGTCGGTTGACCTTGCTGCGGACTATACGTTCGATGCGGGATCTGCTGCGAATGATAGCCCGACGCTTGGTGGAGATGGCGTTTTCTCTGGAGAGGCCGGGACTGCCGTTGATGCAGAACGCGGCACGGTGCTCTCGCTGGACGGGAACGGAGATTACATCACCATTGATGGCGTTTTTGATCAGCCAGATCAGGTTACTCTGGCGGCCTGGGTGAACTTCTCAAGCATTGATACCGGCGGGGCACATGTCATCAGTCTTGGTGACAGCGTTGTGTTAGCCGTTGATATAACGGGTTTTGGTTATGGTGTCAGTGGGTTGATCTACAATGGTACGAGTTGGGATATTCTTGCTTCAGGGCAGTATATTCAATCAACCGGTTGGCACCATGTGGCATATACATATGATGACGCCAACGATATCCATACGCTCTATCTGGATGGAGAGATTGTTGCCACGTCTGCAATTGCGAACTCAATCTCTTATAGCTTGGCTGCAGATACGGTTATCGGCACGCATGGGGATGGCAATGTCGATTATGAATATAATGGCTTGATCGATGACGCCCGCATTTACACCCGGGCTTTGTCACCTGATGAGATAGCCGCAGTTGCTTCCAGTAAAGACATCGTGTCCAACTCGATTTCCATCACGGTTGATGCTGTTAACAATGCGCCAGAGTTCGGGACCGGAAGCGGGTTGAATATTGTGTCTCTGGCCGATCTGGATGATGAGATTGTTGATTTCGAGATTCTCTCAGATGGCAGCATCATAGCGCTGAGTGCTGTCAATACCGCCAGCTCCGGGCAAGATATCGACTTCGGTTTGACCAAATATCTCTCAGACGGAACCATCGATACCAGTTGGGGAACAAACGGCTCGGTTATTACCGCGATAAACACCAATGATGAAACCGTCAGCGCCATGACCGTGCAATCAGATGGCAAGATCATGGTTAGCGGGTCCTACAATAACGGCTCTTCTGATCATGGGGTTCTTATACGCTATAACGCGGATGGCTCCCTTGATAGCAGTTTTGGCTCTGGCGGTATTCTGGGAGTTGGCTCTGCGCTTGGTGATAATGATTATGGAAGGGATATACTGGTTCAGCCAGATGGGAAAATTCTGGCGACCGGCGATGTTGCCGTTGGTGGTGTAAATTCTATTTATATCACCCGTCACAATGAAGATGGATCTCTTGATACATCGTTTGGCGGCAGCGGGATTGTTTCTCTTGATATCGATGTCTATGACGAGTTTGTCACGACCATGTTGCTGCAGTCTGACGGAAAAATCATCGTCGGCGGCTATAATGACACCTATGCCTCAATGGATTTTGCGCTTATCCGTCTGAATAGTGACGGCTCTTATGATAGCGGCTTTGATGGCGATGGTATCTGGACCAACTATGATGTTTCATCGGATCAGATCAGCTATGCGACCGCTCTTGATGCCAGTGACAGAATTCTGATTGCCGGAACAACAAATACCGCAGGAAATCTCGACAGCTTTGTCATGCGTGTCAATTCAGATGGCTCACTGGATACAAGTTTCGGGTCTTTTGGCAGCGTCACTTTGGCACTTGGCTCTTCGGACGAGAAAATCACGCAAATAAGGGAACTGTCGGACGGCAAGATTCTGCTGGCGGGTTTTGCCTATAATGGGGCAGACAATGATTTGCTGTTGGTCAGGCTGAATGCCGATGGCTCGCTTGATGCCAGATTTGGCTCCTCCGGCTATTTGATCACGGATCTTGGCGGAAGCGATGATCGGATCAACGCGCTGGCCATTCTCGATACAGGGGAAATTGTCGTCGGGGGCAAATCTGACAGTGACGGTTTCCTTGCCCGCTTTGATAGTGATGGCGCATTTGACCGAAGCTTCAATATAACCGGTCTGCTTGATGGTACGCCCAGTTACGTGGAAGATGGCTCGGCAGTGGTGCTTGATGGCGATGTCCTGGTGTTTGACGTTGAATTGTCCGGGCTAGACAGCTTCGATGGGGCATCTATCCAAATCCAGCGGCAGGGCGGTGCTGATGGGGACGACAGCTTTGTTGAAAGTGGCACTCTGGGTTCTTTGACCGAAGGGGGGGCCTTAAGCGTTGATAGCATATCGGTTGGAACGGTGACTACGAACTCTTCGGGAACCTTGCTGCTGACCTTTAATGCCAATGCGACAAATGTGCTTGTCAATCATGTGCTTCAGCAGATCGCCTATTACAATATTTCTTCCGCACCACCTTCGAGCGTTACGCTCAGCTGGACATTTTTTGATGGAAATAGCGGTGCGCAGGGGTCGGGCGGCAGCAAGAGTGCCACCGGCAGCACAGTTGTCTCGATAACGGCGGTTAATAGTGCTCCGCTCAACAATGTTCCCGGCCCGCAGGCCGTTGCTCAAGATGCGTCGCTGACTTTTTCGGCTGTTACAGACAATGAGATAACCATCTCCGATGGTGATGCCGGAGCCAGCGTGGTCGAGGTTTCTCTCACCGCAGTTGACGGCACGATCAGTCTTGGCAGTCTTTCCGGATTAAGCTTCAGTTCCGGAGATGGAACTGACGACAATGCCATGACCTTCCAAGGGACGATCAGCGACATCAACACAGCTCTTGAAGGCCTTGTCTTTACACCAACGCCCGGTTTTAGCGGCTTCGCGTCGCTTGGCATATTGACAAGTGATTTGGGCAATAGCGGATCCGGGGGGGCGCAGACCGATAGTGATCTGATAGAAATTGATGTTGGAATTGCGCAATTCCAAGAGGGAATTGATTCCTACGTTGGAACGATTGATACCTATGCCGATGCATCGCAACCGGCTACGGTGCAGGGGGTTCTGCACTATATTTCGGTGAATGAAACCGGAGGGTCGGACACTGGTCTTCTCCTTTTCGATAATCTGTTTGGAAACGGGGCCGGGCAGGTGCCAGCAGGTGCGACGATCAATGATGTCAGCCTCTGGATATATGTGCTGAGCACGGATTCGGCCACACAGGTGACCGTGCATGAGATGCTTTCCAGTTGGGATGAGACATCCACTTACAATTCGCTGGTTGATGGTGTTGCTGCCGATGATGTTGAAGCGAGCTCAACCGTTCTTGCAACAATCGATGCGGGAGTGGAAGGCTGGATAAAAATCGACGGTCTGGTTGATTTGGTCCAGAGTTGGGCTGATGGCGGCACCAATCATGGCTTGGCCTTCGTTTCCCAAGGGGCGGACAATTGGATGTTTGCCTCTTCGGAATATGGAACGCTTTCCATGCGCCCTCATCTTGCAATTGATTACACGGTGTCTAGCGCTCCGGTGATAACGCCATCGGGTTCTTCTGCGACCTTCACCGAGGGGGGAACTGACGCGGTGCTCGATCCGGCTCTTTCTCTTTCATATGCCGATAGCACGAACCTTACTGGCGCAACGCTTCAGATTACCAACTGTGTCACCGGGCAGGATGCCCTGTCTTTTACCAATCAGAACGGTATTAGCGGGAGTTGGGATGCTGGCACCGGCACGCTCACGCTTTCAGGTTCAGCAAGCTTGGCGCAATATGAAACCGCGATCCAGTCCATCACCTACAGCAATTCCTCGGATGATCCGGATGTGACTACGCGTTCCATCGATCTGATCGTTTCGAATGGAGGCGTAAATTCTGATGTTACCACGCTCAGTGTGAATGTCGCTGCGGTCAATGATATTGCCTATAACGCAGGAAGTCTTCCAAGCGATCTGTCGGTAACGGAAGATCTGGCAAGTGATCTGGATTTGTCCGCTGTAAATCTGGCTGATCTGGACGACCGTGGTGGCGCAATAACCTTGAGCCTTTCTACCTCATCCGGCGGGCAACTGACCCTGGCTACAGCAAGCGGCATTACCGTAACGGGGAATGGCACTGGCGCGGCAACAATCACCGGCACACTCGCCGATCTGAACAGTTATCTTGATACCAGTAGCAATATTAAATACCAGCACCCAACGGGCAATCTCAACGGCGATAATGCGGATGTTCTGACCCTCGGACTTGATGATAATGGCAATACAGGCTCGGGCAGCTCTTCGGCTTCCCTGGGCACCATCAATATAGATATTATTGCGGTCAATGATACCCCAACTGACATTGCTCCCAATGGCTTTTCCATTGCTGAGACGACGGACACGACTGGCGGTTATTCCCTCGGGACGCTGACGACAACAGATCCGGACAGTGGCGATAGCTTTACTTATACCATCACAGGAGGTGCCGATGCTGCGTCCTTTTCCATTGGTGGCGGGGCGAGCAACGAGCTGCTGCTAGATGATGGTGTCCTCGACTATAACGCCCAGTCCAGCTACGAAGTTGTTTTGCGCTCAACAGATGGCGCTGGTGCCTGGATTGAAGAAACGCTCACCATCACCGTTATTGATCAGAATCAGGCTCCAAGCGACATTTCGCCCAATGGCTTCTCTTTGGATGAAGGAATTGACACAACGGGCGGCGTAACGCTGGGAACCCTTGCTGCGGTTGATCCGGACAGTGGTGATAGCTTTTCTTTCGCCCTGATAGGTGGGGCCGATCAGGGCAGCTTCTCACTTGGAGGCGCGAGCGGAAATGAGCTGATCTTCGATGATGGACTGCTGAACCACGAGGCTCAATCCAGCTATACCGTTGAGGTGCAGGTCACCGATAGTGGAGGCAGTAGCTATAGTGAGTTTCTGACGGTTACGATCAATGATGTGAATGACGCACCGACTGGCTCTGTGACGATCTCAGGTGCTGCAACGGAGGGGCAGACGCTAGCTGCTGATACCTCGACGATTGCCGATGAAGACGGGCTAGGAACCTTTGCCTATCAATGGTATCGGGATGGCGCGGCGATTGTTGGGGCGACCGGCTCCTGCTATGGGCTCGGTCAGAGTGATGTCGGCTCTGCGATTACTGTGTCTGTGAGCTATGTCGATGGCTATGGGGCTTCTGAGACTCTCATCTCTGCTGCGACCGGTCCTATTGCCAATGTGAATGATGCGGTGACTGGCTCTGTGATGATCTCAGGTACTGCAACGGAAGGGCAGACGCTGGCCGCTGACACCTCGACGATGGCCGATGAAGACGGGCTCGGAGCCTTTGCCTATCAATGGTATCGAGATGGCGCGGCGATTGTTGGGGCGACCGGCTCCTGCTATGGGCTCGGTCAGAGCGATGTCGGCTCAGCGATTACTGTGTCTGTGAGCTATGTCGATGGCTATGGAGCTTCTGAGAGCCTCGTCTCTGCTGCGACCGGTCCTATTGCCAATGTGAATGACACACCGACTGGCTCTGTGACGATCTCAGGTACTGCAACGGAAGGGCAGACGCTAGCTGCTGACACCTCGACGATTGCCGATGAAGACGGTCTCGGGACCTTTGCCTATCAATGGTATCGGGATGGCGCGGTGATTGTTGGGGCGACCGGCTCCAGCTATGGGCTCGGTCAGAGCGATGTCGGCTTTGCGATCAAGGTATCTGTGAGCTATGTCGATGGCTATGGAGCTTCTGAGAGCCTGACGTCTCAGTCTATCGATATTTCAGCTTCTGACGATAACAGCTCATCGGCAAATAATCAGCTAACCCCCGAACAGCAAATCCCTGAACAAGAAACGACTGACACTGTAGCCAAGGAATATTCTGGTGAGATGCCTGTGCGTACAGAAGCGGATCAGAGTTTGGTGCAGGGGAGCGGTGCAGATATTGTCGCGGATCAGACCGAAGATCATTCTGCAAGCAAAAGAGATAAAGACAAAGCAGAGCAGCAGCTTGAAGGTGATGACTTGCTTGCAGAAGCTTTGGATCGCTCTTCACCTCCGGTTTTCAAGGAATTCAAGCGGGCCTTGTCTGCTCGCGTTCAATATGAACGGATTGGATTTGGCCATATCGAAGCCTCGCTCGTCAGTGACGCCGTTGATCAATCCTTACGTGATCTTAAGCAACATAACCGTATCTTGGGAGCAACATCGATTGATTTGACAATGTCTGTTGGTTCAGTCTTGTCGGCCGGATTTGTGACTTGGGTTATTCGAAGCGGAGCCCTGATGAGCGCCTTCTTATCTACCATGCCTGTTTGGCGCGGCTTTGACCCGTTGGTTATTCTCGGTTCCACCGGGCCACTTGCTATGTCGCATAGCAAGGCCGATGATAAAGAGGAAGGCGAGCTATCCAAGGCTGAGCGTGTATTTGATCGGTTTGACAAGAAGCGGGGTTCAAGGCCGTCATGACTTTATCTCGCCTTATCACTCCAACCTTCCGGATCAGTTTTGGCCTTGTAGGCATAACCCTCAGTCTGTTCATGACGGCGTTTGTCATTGGTATGTATCCTGATCAGGAACGCCAGGAACTCAAGTATAGAGCTGATTTTGCCGAAGCTTTGGCGTTACAATTGAGCGCAGCAGCCTCGCAATATGACGTAAAGGTGATGCGGCAGACCATTGATATGGTTGTTAGCCGAAATCCCGAATTGCTCTCCGTTGGGCTACGCCGGAACGATGGCAAATTGTTGCTGTGGTCGGGCGAACACGAGGCCAATTGGGTGGAGCCCGGCAATCATCGATCTACTCCGACGCATATTCAGGTGTCTCTCTCGGACGAGAACAAGGTGTGGGGCCGGATCGAAATGTCTTTTGCTCCGATGCAAATGTCCAAACGATATTTCGGGATACCGAGCTCAATGGGCAAGCTGCTTCTGTTCGTCTGCTGTCTGGGGCTGGCTGGCTATTATTTCGTGCTGCGCCGTGCGCTCAAGGAACTTGATCCGGGCAACGTTATTCCCGACCGGGTGCAATCTGCGTTTAACAGTCTGGCTGAAGGAGTGCTGATCCTTGATGAGCGAGGGATAATCTTGCTCGCTAATGATGCGTTGGCCATTTCGCTCGGTATTAGCGCCAAGGCTCTTTTCGGCAACAATGTGAGCAAGCTCAATTGGCGCCAGTGGAACAACGGCGGGCGTGTTGTCGACTATCCGTGGCAAGAGGCGCTTCACAGACGTGAAGATATCACGGGGGCTCGTCTCAGCTTTAAGGGCAAGGGTGGGAGCCCCAAGAATTTTGTGGTCAATGCGACCTGTATTCGCGGGGACGGGAATCAGGTTTCCGGTGTAATCGTGACGTTGGACGATGTTACCGAGCTTGAACGCAAGAATGTTGATCTTGAAGCCGCCGTTCAGAAATTGCAGCTGACAGAGGAAGAAATCAGCAAGCAAAACAGAGAACTGCAATATCTGGCAAGTCATGATCCTCTGACGGGCTGTCTTAACCGCAGGGCGTTTTTCGAGCAATTTGCCATCATGCTGGCAGATGCCGGGCGTAATCACTCCATGCTGGTTTGCATGATGGCTGACCTCGACCACTTCAAGCTGGTCAATGACACCTATGGGCATGCTGTTGGCGATAAGGTAATCGTGGGCATGGCGGAAGTCTTGCAACAAGCTTGCGGTATCGCCGGGCTCGTTGGGCGCTACGGTGGTGAGGAATTCTGCCTCGTGTTGCCAAATACTGATGCGGAGGGTGGCTTCCAGGTGGCTGAAGCCATTCGGGAGGCCGTGGCACAGCGCTCTCCTTTGTGGCTTGGTCACGGCAACAAGAAGGTGACTGCTTCGATCGGCCTGTCGATGCTACCCGAACGGTCCTGTTCGGCGGCCGAAATCGTTGATCGGGCAGACCAGGCGCTTTATCAGGCCAAAGAGACAGGGCGCGACAAGGTGGTCTTCTGGGATGATCATCATGCAAGTGGCAGTGAGGCTGCCTATGTTGAAAAGCCATTGGTTGAGAAAGGCGATTTGGCGCAGCTTTCCGCGCCGCCACAGCTTGCAGCTCTTGCTTCTGGCTCTGCTGTCTACGATGAGGCTGACAAGGGAGCCAGCAAGCAGCTACTGGCAACGGATCCGCTTACAGGTTTGCCATCAGATGTGATCTTCCTTGATCGATTGACCCAGTCAATTTCCCGGGCGGAATGGAGCGACAAGACTGTCGCTTTGCTCAATGTGTCGATTGATACTCTTGAAGAAATTTCAGCAGCTTACGGGGAAGATGTTGCAACCGACTTTGTTGCTGTTATTGCCTCCCGGTTCAAATCTTCGCTCAAACGCAGCGATACGATTGCAACGTTGGACGGCGCAAAACGCATCCCGAGTATCTGTCATCTCTCCAACGATAACTTTCTGGTGGAGCTGTCGGATCTGGAAGAAACCAGCACCATTGTCTGGATCGTCAAGCGGCTGTTCGAAAGTCTGTCAGCGCCAATTACGGTCAAGAATGAAGTGCTGTATGCAACGTCAAATATTGGCATCAGCCTGTTTCCGGGGGATGGGCATGACACCGAGACCCTGATGCGAAATGCTGCCATGGCGCGGCAATATGCGCAAAAGCAGGAAGGCAATAACAATTATCAGTTCTTCTGCGAGGAAATGAACCGGAATTCGCGCCAACAGATCGGTCTGGAGGCAAGCATTCGCCAGGCTTTGGAAGAAGATCTCTTCCTGCTGCATTTCCAGCCGATTGTCGATGTCCATAGTGGTCAGGTTGAAGCAATGGAGTGCCTGCTACGCAGTAAGCACCCCAATTTTGGTGGCGTACCGATTGGTTCTCTCATCGCTGTTGCCGAGCAGCGGGGTCTTATCGTCGAGATCGGGGAATGGGTGCTTAAAAGTGCCATTCAACATGCTGAAGCGTGGATCGCAAAAGGCATTGATGTGCCGTTGCTTTCGATCAACTTGTCGGCGGTGCAGCTCAATAGCGATCAAGCCATGGAGCGTTTGTTGGTGATCTTGAGCCGCATGCGCATACCGGCGACCAAACTTCAGTTCGAGGTGACGGAAACGGCCATTCTGAGGGATAGCGAGGCTGCAGCCGAGGCGCTGTCTGAGGTTCGCAAGCTGGGTGTATCCATTGCTCTTGATGATTTTGGCACCGGCCAGTCTTCGCTTGGTTATCTGCGCAGATTCCAGCCAGATATTCTGAAGATCGACCGTTGCTTTATCGGTGAGATTACCACCAGCCATGCGGACGAAACGCTTGTGTCTGCGATTGTTTCCATGGCGCAAAGGCTACAGATTGATGTTGTGGCCGAGGGTGTGGAGACCGAAAAGCAGGTGAAAAAGGTTGCCGAGATTGGCTGCAACGCCATTCAGGGCTTCTATTTCTCCCGTCCGATGGCGCCTGAGGCCACTGAAAAATGGATGGAGATGAATCTGGGTGTCGACCTGATGGCAGATGTCTGGACAGAGGATGCTTCCTCTGATCAACAGGCAATCGCTTGATCTGTGGGATGTCTCTTTTGTTGTATTGATCGATTTTTGTTTGATGCTGCGATATGAAAAAGGCGAGGAAGTCTGCATCCTCGCCTTTTGTTTGTTTAGCTGCATGGTCAGATCTTGGTGCAGGAATTACTCTGCCGGATCGACCAACGGACCGATGTGCTCAGCAACTTCCCTTTCCAGCTTGTGGCTGGCTGCGCCAGGCTCTCCGCCGATTGGTGCAATCCAGCGGTAGAGCACGGGGATGAGGAACAGAGTAAAGAAGGTGGCAAAACCAAGGCCTCCCACCACGACCCAGCCAACGGCGATGCGCGCTTCCGCTCCCGCACCTGATGTGATGATGAGCGGCAATCCGCCAAAAACTGTAGAGACCATGGTCATCATCACAGGGCGAATGCGCAAGCTGACCGCATTTCTGATTGCGCTGTCGATGTCTTCTCCTCGTTCACGGAGCTGGTTGGCAAACTCGACGATCAGAATGCCGTTTTTGGCCATCACGCCGATCAGCATGACGAGGCCAATCTGGCTGTAATAGTTGAGCGTGCCTCCGGTAATGAGAATTGCCAGCATGGCTGCTGCCAGACCAAAGGGCACGGTGATCATGATGATGAGCGCAGAAACGAAGCTTTCGAATTGTGCTGCCAGAACGAGGAAGACGATAATACCGGCTATGCCGAAAATCAGCAATGTTCCAAAACGGCCTGAATCAAGTTCGCCGGCTTCGCCGAGCAAAGTGATGCTTGTGCCTTGCGGTAGCACGTTATGAGCAATAGCCCGCATGCGTTCAACAGCCTGTCCGAGATCGACGCCGCGTGGCAGGTTGGCGTTGATTGAGATGGCCAAGGAGCCATCCTCGCGGGCGTAGGAGGCCTGACTGAGCACCTGCTTGAAGCTGGCAACCGAGGAAAGCGGGATGATATTGCCGCTGCTGGTTCGTGCAAACATGCGCTCCAGATCGCTGGCATCATTGACCGGCCAGCCTCCATCGGGATTGATCGTCAGATCGACTTCCTCGCCGTCGATGAAGACTGTGGTCGCCGTGAGCCCTTGGGTAACCGCAGAAATGGTGTCGGCTACTGTGTCGGGCGTGATGCCCAATTCCAGCGCTCTGTCCCTGTCTATGTCGACGTCTATCTGAAGGGCTGTGTCTGAGGAGCTAAGCTGCGGATTGGTGAAGGTTGGGTCTTGCTCCATGGCTGCGATAAGCTTGTCAGCGCCATCCACCAGTTTGGGGTAGTCATTGCCGGTAACCGCAAAACTCAGGCCTGAACCGCCGCCGCGAATACCCAGCGAGTTGCCGCCACGGGCCATGACCCTAATGCCGGCAATATGGCTCAATTTATTATTGAGTTCGGCCAGAATTGCCTGTTGGTCACGGTCCCTGTCTTCCCAGTTTGCCAGACGGACGATGACGAATGCTCGTGTTCCTCCGCCGCGGCCAATAAGACTAAGAACAGATTTCACCTCGCCACTTTCACGGTAGGGGTCCAGTATCTTTTCGACCTGCCCGATCTCTTCACTCATATAGTCGTTTGAACCGCCGACCGGGCCAGTGGCGATCATGAAGAACATGCCCCGGTCCTCTGGTGGGGTCAGGGTGCTGGTCAGGTGCTGAACTGCGCCGAGCGCGAACACTGCAAAGGCAACGGCAATTCCGATGGTGAGCAACGGCAGACGAATGGCCTTGTCGATGACAACGAGGAAGACGCGTTTGATGGCACTATCTTGCGGACCTTCATCGCGGCTTGCTGCTGCCTGCATCTTTTTGGAGGGCTTGCCCGGATCGAGGATGGAGGCCAGCATCGGGGCCATCGTGAGGGCTACGGCAGATGACAGGGTCACGCAGAAGGCCAGCACGAAGCCGAATTCGGAGAACACACCACCAGCTTGTCCGGGCAGGAAAGAAATCGGAATGAACACTGCGGCAAGGGTTGCCGTGGTGGAAATCACCGCAAAGAAAACTTCATTGGTTCCGGCAACCGCAGCAAAACGGGCTCCTTCGCCGTTGTGCCTGCGACGCACGATATTCTCAACAACGACAATCGCATCATCGACCACCATGCCGGTGGCAAGCACCAGCGCCAACAGGCTGATGGTGTTGACCGAGAATCCAACGATCCAGATGGCGGCGATGGTGCCAATAAGGGCGACTGGAATGGCAATGGCCGGAATGATGGTGGCGCGCCAGGAACGCAGAAACAGGAAGATGACCACAATAACGATGACGACCGCCAGCAGGATTGATTTGGTTACTTCCGTAATAGAGCCCTCGATGAAAACGCCATCATCGGTGGTGATGATCAGCGAGACACCTTCGGGCAG
Source organism: uncultured Cohaesibacter sp. (assembly GCF_963664735.1). NCBI lineage: Bacteria > Pseudomonadati > Pseudomonadota > Alphaproteobacteria > Hyphomicrobiales > Cohaesibacteraceae > Cohaesibacter > uncultured Cohaesibacter sp. Next base: position 3,743,924 of record NZ_OY761553.1, read on the forward strand.
CTGATTTTGCAGTTCTGCGACTGCCTTGCGAACGTCCTGTGATATGGTCAGGGTATTGCCGACAGACTGGCGTACGATATCCAGGCCGATAGAGGGGCGGCCATTGACGCGGGCGGACTGGGTGGTGTCTTCGCCTGTCAACTGCACATTGGCAATATCGGATATGTATGTCGTTGCGTTGATGCGCAGCTTGCCGATCATCTCCGTAGTAACCTGCGGATTGATCGAGCGAAGGGTCGTCGTGCTGAGGTCGCTATCTACCGATCCAAGGGAGTAGTCGTTGCGCAAGGTGAGAAGGGCGGTGCTCACATCCTTGAGCGTTAATCCCCGTGCCAGCAAGGCAGGCATGGAAACATTGATCCGGAATTCGTTAGCCTTGGCTCCGGTTACTGTGATTTCGGCGATGCCTTCCACCAGATTGAGCCTGTCGGTGATCGGGCCTTCGGCCAATGTGGTCAGCTCGGCGAGACTTTTGTTGCCTGAGAGGGCCAGACGGATGATGGGATCTGCATCGGCGTTGCTTTTGCGCACGGTTGGGTCTTCCACATCGTCGGGCAACTGGCGCATGGTCTGTGAGACGATTTCCCGTGCCTCGTTGGCGGCGATGTCGACATCCACGTCGCTGTTCAGATCAAGCGTAATGCGGCTGCTGCCATAGCTTGATGTAGAGGAGATGTCTTTCACTCCATCCAGAGCGCCGAATGCATCTTCCAGTACCGAGGTGATTTCCCGGTCAACCACGTCAGCCGATGCACCTTCATAGGTGGTTCGCACGGAAAGAGAAGGCTGGTCAACGTCAGGCATTTCGCGCACTTCAACTCCGGAAAGCGCAGCAATGCCTGCAATGATGATGAGAAGGTTGATCACGAAGGCCAGAATAGGACGGGCAACAAAGAGCCGCGTCATGCCTTCAACATGTTTGTTTGGCATCAATCTACTCCGCAGATCCGGAAGGCGCAGCTGTGGTCTCTGCGCCATTTTCTGCAACAATGGAGGCACCTGGACGGAGTTTCTGCACTCCTTCTACCACCACTTTGGCGCCTTCTTTGAGAGCGCCTTCGATCCAGATGGTGTCATCTTGTCTGTAGCGGAAAATGACTGGTACTGCGCGCACCTTGCCATTCTCGGCAAGCCACACCTGGGTACCATCTCTGGTCCATGCCAAAGCCATGGCAGGCACTGCGGCAAGAGGCTCGGTTGTCTGGCGCAGCAGCACTTCAAATGTCATGCCCGGCCAGAGGCGGCCATCGTGGTTGTCAATCTCTGCCTTGACGGTGATTGTGCGGGTTGTTTCGTCGATTGTGCTGTCAAACGCGATGATTTTGCCATTGAAGATCTTGCCCGTGATAGCTGGAGTGGTGGCAAATACCTCTTTGTCCAGCTTGAGCAGATTCATTGCGCGTTCGGGCAGCTCGAAGGTTACCAGAATGGTCTGGGTGTTGTTGATGTCAACGATATTGGCACCGTTAGAGAGAAAATCTCCGACCTCCCACTCTGCCAAACCAAGGCGGCCGCTGATTGGGCTTTTTATTGCCCGGTCTTCCAGCTCCTTCTGGGCCAGAGCCAGATTGCCTCGCGCCACTGCGGCTGCGGATTCGGCTTCTTTCATGCTGGTGGCTGTGACAATGCCGCTGTTGCGAGATTGCAAAAGGCTGTAGCGCTCAAGGGAGTCCTCTGCCTTGGACAAGTTTGCTTGCGCAATCTCAACATTGATGCGCTCGGATGTGTCTTCCAATTGCAACAGCACGTCTCCGGCTGAAACGAGCGGGGTTCCATCGAACATGATTTTCTTTATCTGCCCGGAAACTTCCGAGATGAGGCTTACGCTTTGCTTGGCGACGCCTGTTCCGATGGAACTGAAGGTATCTTCATAAGGTTTGAAGGTGATGTCGGCCAGCGTGACGTAAGTTGCGCCAGTGCCTCTGCCTGTTCGGCGGGCGGGATTGTTTGGTGCTGCGGAGCCGCTTTGGCTTTTGGCGGCGGAGTTGTTTGGGGCCGCAAACAATGACGCAAGGCCGAAGGGCAATCCGAATTGATAAATATAGGCGGAAATAATTAGAAGTGCTGCCGCGATCAGGCTTAAAAAATGTTTCATCTGGTTTGTCCGTGTGGGGCAAATTATACAAAAGTTATATTTTTATCTTATTGGTTTGTGGCTGTTTCAAGCATTATTTGTCATAATAGTGTATCCAAATGTATCCAGATGCTTCTGTCTTGTAGATTGGGACATATTGGCTTGATATTACTATGAACTTTGGTGCGGCTTAGTGCGCGCTCTGTGATCAATTTTTCGTCAATGCGGTTGGAAAACAAAAAAGCCCTGCGATTGGCAGAGCTTTTCTTTGGTCAATTTTGCTATGAGGGAGCGGTTTATTGTGCTTTCAGTTTCGCTTCCCGTCGGCGTGAATGCAGCAAGGGTTCTGTGTAGCCATTGGGTTGTTCTCTTCCTTTGAAAACCAGATCGCATGCAGCCTGGAAAGCAACGGATGCGTCTAAATCCTTCGTCATGGGCTGGTACAGAGGATCATCGGCATTTTGCTGATCGACAATGGCGGCCATGCGCTTCATCACGTCCAGAACCTGCTCGCTATCAACCACCTTATGATAGAGCCAATTGGCTACATGCTGGCTTGAAATGCGCAAGGTGGCGCGGTCTTCCATGAGCCCCACATTGTGAATGTCCGGCACTTTGGAGCAGCCAATCCCCTGATCGATCCAGCGGACCACATAGCCCAGAATTCCCTGAAGGTTGTTTTCCAGTTCCCTGGTGATGGTGTTTGCGTCCAATTCGCGAGACCCGAGAAGAGGAACGGTCAGAATCTGGTTCAGATCAGCGCGAGGGCGTGTTTTGAGGCTTTGCTGCACGGAAGCAACATTGACCTGATGATAATGGGTCGCGTGCAGGGTTGCCGCTGTTGGTGATGGCACCCAAGCACAGCTTGCGCCCGCCTTGGGGTGGCCGATCTTGGTCTTCATCATGTCGGCCATTTCATCGGGCTTTGCCCACATGCCCTTACCGATTTGTGCTTTGCCTTTGAGGCCGGTTTCTAGGCCGATATCGACATTCCAGTCTTCATAGGCGGCAATCCATGGCTGGGTCTTGATTTCCTCCTTGGGAAGGAATGGCCCTAGCTCCATGGAGGTGTGGATTTCATCGCCGGTGCGATCCAGAAAGCCGGTGTTGATGAAGACGATCCGGTCTTTCACAGCGCGGATGCATTCCTTGAGATTGATCGTCGTGCGGCGTTCTTCGTCCATGACACCGATCTTGATGGTGCTGCGCGGCAGCGAGAAAGCGTCTTCCACCTGACAGAATAGTTCTTCGGCAAAGGCAACCTCATCAGGGCCGTGCATCTTCGGCTTGACGATGTAGATGCTGCCGGTGCGGCTGTTGCCCTTGTTCTTGAGGTCGTGCAGGGCGCAGGCCGTTGTCATGAAGGCGTCCATGATGCCCTCGAAAATGGCCTTGCCTGAGCAATCCAATATGGCATCGTTGGTCATCAGATGGCCGACGTTGCGCACCAGCAGAAGGCTGCGCCCATGAAGGATCAAGGGGGCTCCGTCCTTGCCGGTGTAGGTTCGGTCCGGATTAAGCGTCCGGGTCATCATCTGGCCGTTTTTCTCAAAGCTGTCCTTGAGGTTGCCTTTCATCAGGCCGAGCCAGTTGCGATAGGCCAGACATTTGTCTTCCGCGTCAACCGCCGCAACGGAATCTTCACAATCCTGAATGGTGCTGATTGCAGATTCTATAATGATGTCCTTTACGCCCGCAGACGACAGTTTGCCAATCGGATGGGTCTTGTCGATGGAAAGCTCGATATGCAGATCATTGTTTTTGAGAAGCACCAAGCTGCTGTCGACATGGCCGACATATTGAGCCTGATTGCGCAAAGTGGTTTCGCTGCCGTCCTCAAGCGTAATTGTCAGGCTGGCGTGGTCTTTGGATACAGTGTAAGCCACGGCTTCGGAGTGGGAGCCTTTGGCCAGAGGCGTTGCTTCATCAAGAAAAGCGCAGGCCTTGGCAATCACAGCGCGTGCGCGGGTTTCGTTCAAGCCTTTGCCGGGAGCCAGCTCTCCTTTCTGGTCAAGAGCGTTGGTGCCGTAATAGGCATCGTAGAGGCTACCCCAGCGCGCATTGGCAGCATTGAGGGCAAAGCGTGCATTCATCACCGGCACAACAAGCTGGGGGCCGGCCAAAGTGCAGATTTCCGCGTCCACATTGTCCGTTGTAATGTCAAAATCTTCACCTTCAGGCAGCAGGTATCCGATCTCTTCAAGAAAGGCGCGGTAGAATTCCTGATTGAACGCGTTGCCGCGGCAGGGTTTGCACCAAGCGTCGATCTGTTGTTGCAAATCGTCTCTTTTGGCCAGCAGATCTCTGTTCTTGGGTGTCAGCAGGCGGATAGTGTCGGACAGGCTTTTCCAAAAAATGTCGGCATCCACCCCAGTGCCCGGAAGGATTTCGTCCTCGACCAGAGCACAAAGCTGTGGGTCTACCAGTAATCCGAATTTATCCAGTCTGTTGGTCATGATGTCTTGGTCCTGCTGCAATCGATAGTTTGTGGTGTCTGCGGATGCGCTAAGCGCGCGCGATTATGGCCGCAATCCATTTCTTCTTAAAAGACAAAAAATCAATATATTTTCTCAAATTCCAAGAAGATGCTTCTTTCCAAAGCAGAGATCATCGCGCTTGGCAAATAGGGAATGAGACTGTTTGATATATACAGTTTCATTGATTTGAGCATGATGGCCCATTTGGGTAGAGATGTGAAGAAAGAAACCCCTATGTCCTCGCAAAAATACCACATTCCAAAGGGTGGGTTGCCGCCTCAAACACAACTTCTGACCGATAAGGCCATATTCACCTCCAGCTATGCCGTTCTTCCCAAGGGAACCATGCGCGACATCGTATGCAGTCAGTTGCCGTTCTGGAGCGGGATGCGGATGTGGGTTCTGGCGCGTCCTCTTACCGGGTTTGCCGAAAGTTTCTCCCAATATATTGTCGAGTTGCTGCCCGGTGGCGGCTCCGACAGGCCAGAGACCGATGTCGGTGCAGAGAGCGCATTGTTTGTGGTTGGTGGTGAGATCAATCTTGTCGTTAATGGGGTGGAACACAGTCTGGACGAGGGCGGCTTTGGCTATATTCCTGCGGGAGCTGATTGGTCTATCCGGAATGCTCGTGGCCGGAATGCTGGCGATCAAAAAGCTGTCTTTCATTGGTTCCGAAAGGCCTATGTTGAGGTTAAGGGGCTTGACGCTCCCGAACCATTCTTCGTCAACGAGAAAATGCTTGATCCGATTGCTATGCCTGAAACAGAGGGCAAATGGGCGACAACCCGTTTCATGGATCCTGAAGATATGCGCCACGATATGCATATCACGGTGGTGACCTTTGAGCCGGGCGCGGTGATTCCTTTCATGGAAACGCACGTTATGGAGCACGGTCTCTATGTGCTTGAGGGTAAAGCGGTTTACAAGCTCAATCAGGACTGGGTAGAGGTCGAGGCCGGCGATTTCATGTGGCTGAGGGCCTTTTGTCCGCAGGCCTGTTATGCCGGTGGGCCGGGAAAGTTCCGTTATTTGCTCTATAAGGACGTCAATCGTCATATGTCATTCTTGTGATGCCGATACGGCATCAGTCGCATGGTTTTTGTTCTGCATTCTCTGTAATATCCTGAAACTGTCGTAGGTTTTTCGGCATTCACGAAAGAATGCCATTGCAATAGAGTTGTAATTGCCCAATTGCTGTTCATTTGTTTGTTTTGCGTATTTTCTGGGCGTTTCTTCTCGATAAGAGGGTGCAGGATATGCCTATAGTCCGCAACGAGATTCGCTTTTGGCTCAATGACGAATTGATATCGCTTGATCATTGTTCACCAACGCAAACCGTACTTGACTATTTGCGTCTTGAACGGCGGATGACTGGCACCAAGGAAGGTTGCGCAGAAGGCGATTGCGGCGCATGCACCATTCTCGTGGGGCGGCTTTTTCAAGGCACTCTCATTTATGAGGCCGTCAATGCCTGCATTCGCTTTCTGCCCAGTCTTGATGGCTGTCATGTGGTTACGATCGAAGCCTTGAAAAATGCCGATGGCGGATTGCATCCGGTTCAGCAAGCAATGGTGGACCATCACGGCAGTCAGTGCGGTTTTTGCACGCCAGGGATTGTCATGTCGCTCTATGCACTCTGGATGAATAACCCCGAGCCGGATCGCGGTGCGATTGAAGAAGCGCTTCAGGGCAATCTGTGCCGATGTACCGGATATGCGCCAATCCTGCGGGCAGCTGTTGCGATCAGTGACTATGGCTCGCCATTTTCCGATTGGCTTGAGCTGGAACGAAAAGCCAATTTCAAGCGTCTTGTCGAGCTGCAAGATGGTGCTCGCGTCGTGCTGGAAGCGGACGGGCAACGGGCAATCTTGCCTGCCAATCTGGATGATTTCTCCCATGTCCGTCTCGATGAGCCCAATGCCACCATCGTGGCAGGCAGCACCGATGTCGGGATATGGGTGACCAAGCAGATGAAAGAGCTTCAGACCTTGATCTTAATTGCGCATCTGGAAGAGATGAAGGCCGTGATATGCTCTCAGTCCCACATTACCATCGGGGCCGGGGTGACCTACAGTGAGGCGAAGTTGGCCATTAGCGCTTATTTCCCGCATCTGGACGCCTTCTGGGGGCGTGTCGCAGGTCAACAGATCCGAAATATGGGAACGATTGGCGGCAACATTGCCAATGGCTCTCCTATCGGGGACATGCCGCCGGTTCTGATTGCGCTCGGGGCCGATCTGGTTTTGCGCAAAAGCTGGGAGCAGCGCTTCATTCGGCTGGAGGATTTCTTTATCGCTTACGGAGAGCAGGATCGCTGGGAAGGGGACTTCGTTGAGGCGATCCGCGTTCCCATTCCCGAGCCCGATAGCCTGCATGCCGTCTACAAAATCTCCAAGCGGCGGGACGAAGACATTTCATCGGTCTGTGCAGCGTTCCACCTCGTGCTGAGCGACGGGGTGATCAAGAAAGCACGCATTGCATTTGGCGGAATGGCTGCAACACCGAAACGGGCAACAGAGGCAGAACGTGCCCTCAAGGGCGAGCGCTTCTCACGCGAGGTCATGATGTCGGCTGCCGAGCTGCTTTCTCATGATTTCCAGCCTATTAGCGATATGCGGGCAAGCGCGGACTATCGTATGCGGGTGGCGAAAAATCTGTTCGAACAGTTTTGGTACGATAAACAAGCCGAGGTATCTTTGGGGGCCGCGCAATGAAACAGGATACCAAAGCAAAAGATGTGATTCATGGCGCAGTTCATCAGGATAGCAAGCATGAATCGGCGCACAAGCATGTGTCCGGGCAGGCTGATTATACTGATGACATTCTGGAGCCGGTAGGCACGTTGCATGCCTATCTGGGCTTGAGCAAAATCGCTCATGGTCAAATTCTTGCTATGGATCTTTCGTCCTGTCTTGCCATGAAGGGCGTGGTTGGTGTTTTGACGGCCGCTGATATTGTTGCCCCCGGCCATAATGATATCAGCGCCAATCACCTCAATGATGAGCCGGTTTTTCCGGTAAAAGATGTTCAATTCCTCGGCCAGCCGCTGTTTGCGGTGGTCGCCCGCACGCGGGACGAAGCGCGAAAAGCGGTTGCTGCCGCCAAGATAAAATACAAGGAACTCCCCGCTCATATCGATGCTCTTGAAGCCAAAGAAGCGGGCTATCCCTATGTTGCCAAGCCTCTCAAGCTGGAGCGCGGCGATGTTGGCAAGGGCTTCTCAGGTGTTGCCAACAGGATCAAGGGGCAGATGCGGATTGGCGGCCAGGATCACATGTATCTGGAAGGGCAGATCGCCTTTGCCATTCCGGGTGAAGACGAAGATATGCTCATCCAGACATCGACCCAGCACCCTAGCGAAGCTCAGCATATGGTCGCGCAGGTGCTCGGAGTTCCTTCCCATTCCGTTACAGTTCAGGTGCGCCGCCTCGGAGGCGGGTTCGGTGGCAAGGAATCGCAGATGAGTATTTTCTGCGTTGTCGCGGCTCTCGGCGCGCGCAAGTTCGGCCGTCCGGTCAAGATTCGGCCTGACAGGGACGATGATATGGAAGCGACCGGCAAACGTCATGACTTCGTTGTCGAGTATGAGGTCGGGTTTGATGATGACGGCCATATAGAAGCCGTCGAAGGGGATTTCGTTGCCCGGTGCGGTTTTGCTGCCGATCTCTCTGGCCCCGTTACGGATCGGGCGCTGTTTCATGCCGACAACGCCTATTTTTACCCGCATGTGCTGTTGCGCTCTCATCCCATGAAGACCAATACGGTGTCCAATACGGCCTTTCGCGGTTTTGGCGGTCCACAAGGAGTGGTTGTTGCTGAACGGATGATCGAGGAAATCGCCTTTGCTCTTGGAAAGGACCCGTTGGAGGTGCGCAAGGCGAATTTCTACGGCGAGGCTGGCAGAGATATTACGCCCTATCATCAGCAGGTCGAAGACAATATACTTGTTCGTCTTGTCGGAGAGCTTGAAGCCAAGTCGGACTACCAGGCTCGCCGCGCCGAGATACTGGCCTTCAATGACAAGGCCAATCACTCCGGTGGATTGCATCGGAAAGGGCTGGCCCTGACGCCAGTCAAGTTTGGTATTTCCTTCACTGCCACTCATTTCAATCAGGCTGGCAGCCTTATCCATATTTATGCCGATGGATCTATCCAGCTCAATCATGGTGGCACGGAAATGGGGCAGGGCCTTAACACCAAGGTCGCGCAGGTTGTTGCTGATGCTTTTCAGGTGGATATTTCTCGGATCAAGATCACGCGGACGGCGACAGACAAGGTGCCGAACACATCTGCGACGGCAGCCTCCTCGGGTTCCGATTTAAACGGTATGGCTGCGCTTGATGCGGCCAATCAGCTCAAAGAGCGGCTTCAGGTCTTCATTTGCGAGAAGTGGGGCGTGGGTCAAGAGTCCATTCGCTTCCTGCCCAATCGGGTGCAGATCAGTGAGGAATTGCTTTCCTTTGATGAGCTGATAAAGCAAGCCTATCTGGCGCGCGTGCATCTTTCTGCGGCCGGGTTCTACAAGACGCCGAAGATCCATTGGGATCGTGACAAGGGGCAGGGGCGACCTTTCTTCTATTATGCCTATGGGGCAGCGGTTTCAGAAGTCACCGTCAATCGGTTGACTGGCGAATATGTCATCGATCGTACCGATATCATTCACGACGTCGGCAAATCGCTTAATCCTGTTCTTGACAAGGGGCAGGTGGAAGGTGCCTTCGTACAGGGAATGGGTTGGCTGACCACAGAAGAGCTGTGGTGGGATGATAACGGGCGCCTTAAAACGCACGCGCCATCGACTTACAAGATCCCGCTGGCCAGTGATATTCCCCGTATCTTCAATGTGGAGCTTGCGGAATGGTCCCAGAATGTCGAGCGTACGATCAAACGCTCCAAGGCCGTTGGTGAGCCACCTTTCATGCTGGCGATCTCCGTGCTGGAGGCTTTGTCCATGGCGGTGGCGAGTGTGGCGGACTACAAGGTTTGTCCAAGGCTTGATACGCCCGCCACCCCGGAGCGCGTACTGATGGCCATCGAGGCGCTTATGCCAAGAGGCGGGAGCCATGGCTAAAGGGCTGAAGCCATTCTTGCAGAAGTCGCAGAATGTCGTGAAGGTGATGCTTTACGAGGTCAAGGGGTCATCGCCGCGTGAGGCCGGGGCTTGCCTCTATGTTTCGTCAACAGACCTGTTTGGAACCATCGGCGGTGGCCAGCTGGAATATATCGCCATTGATGAAGCCCGACGGATGCTGAAGCGAGGTGAAACTGCCAAGGAAATGGCGGTGCCGCTTGGCCCTGAAATCGGTCAGTGTTGCGGTGGAGCGGTAACCCTGACTTTCGCTTTGATGGATGCGAACCAAAAAGCGGAAGATGTAAAGGCAGAGCAGCAACACCAGATATCTTTGCCGCACGTCTATATCTTTGGTGCCGGGCATGTGGGGCGAGCGCTTGCAAAGGCTTTGTATTTGCTGCCGGTCAGGCCGATCCTTGTTGATAGTCGGGCCGAAGAGCTAGAGCTTTGCGATGTTGAAGTTGAACAGCGCTTGACGCCTTTGGCCGAAAACGAAGTTAGGTCCGCGCCGCCTGCCAGTGTCTATGTGATTCTGACACACGATCATGCTCTTGACTTCATGCTGGCGCGAGAAGCGCTCTGCCGCACAGACGCAGCCTATGTGGGCATGATCGGTTCGAAGAGCAAGCGAGCCACGTTTGGCCTCTGGTTGAAGCGGCAGGAGCCAGAGAGTGCTGTTGCCTGTCTGTCGTTTCTTACCTGCCCGATTGGTGCGCGCGATGGCGTGCGCGACAAAAGACCCGAGGTGATTGCCGCGATGGTCGCTGCTGAGGTCATGTCAGTTCTTTTGACCATGCCGCAGCCACAGGGAACGGCTTCTCTCAACGATTGATCGTCTGTTTATGCCAATTCGCTTTTGGAATTTTTCTTATAAAGCAGCAAAAACCCGCCGAAAAATCGGCGGGTTTCGTTCGTGTCCCCAGACTTGATGCTTATTCGCCCGGCTGGATTTCCCGATTGTGCCCAGCCATGCCACCGGACACTTCCTCGGTGGATTCAGCGGCAAGTTCTTCAGGCAGGATCAGGTTGAGCACCACAGCAATCAGCGCGGAAGGCAACAGGCCAGAGGTCAGCAGAACCTTGAGCGTGCCCGGCACATATTGCAGGGCGCTTGGCTCCAGCTGCAGACCCAGACCGACAGACAGGGAGATGGCGAAGATCACCATATTGCGGCGGTTCCAGTTGACATCGGACAGCATGGAGATGCCGGAGGCGACGACCATGCCGAACATCACGACAACACCACCGCCGAGCACTTCGATCGGGATGGTGCGGATGAGGCTGCCGACTTTCGGGACAAGGCCGCAGATGATCAGGAAGATCGCGCCGAAGGTAACCACATGGCGGCTCATGACGCCGGTGATGGCAACCAGACCTACATTCTGGGAAAAAGAGGTGTTTGGCAGTGCGCCGAAGACGCCTGCAACGGCAGTGCCAAGACCATCAGCATAGGTCGCGCCTGCGATTTCCTTGTCTGTTGCCTCGCGTCCAGCGCCACCCTTGGTGATGCCGGACACGTCGCCGACGGTTTCAATGGCGGATACAACGGCCATCAGACAGAAGCCGATGATGGCGGCAAAGGACATTTCAAAGCCGTATTTGAAAGGCATTGGCAGAGCGAAAACCGCTGCGTTGTTCCATGAGCCTGCGATGGCTGCCGGTGACAGTTTGCCGATACCGATAGCAAAGATATAACCGGCAATGAGGCCAAGAAGCACGGCGGAGATGGCCCACATGCCACGGGCGTAGAATTTCAGGCCGAGCGTGACAAGGATTACAACGCCTGCACAGGCCCAGCTGGTAAGCGTGCCGAATTCAGGCTTGCCAACCATGTGAGCGCCACCGGCAGAATATTGGATGCCGACCTTGATCAGCGCCAGACCGATCATCATGACCACAAGGCCCGTTACCAAAGGTGGCAGGGCAAAGCGGATCTTGCCGATGAAGAGCCCGAGGAAGGCGTGGAACAGGCCGCCGACGAAGATGCCGGTATAAAGCGCAGCCATGCCGTCGATGCCCTTGCCTGCTACCAGCGGAATCATCACGGGCAGAAAGGCAAAGCTGGTGCCTTGAACGACCGGCAAGGATGCGCCCACTGGGCCAAGCGTGATGGTCTGGAGCAGGGTTGCAACGCCAGCGATGAGCATGGCCATCTGAATCATGTAGAGCAGCTCTGGAAAATCAGGGCTGTTGGAGCCAAAGCCGAAGCCAGCTGCGCCTGCGACGATGATCGCAGGGGTCACGTTGGCAATGAACATTGCCAAAACATGCTGGATTCCAAGTGGAATGGCCTTGAGCAAAGGTGGTGTATAGTTTGGATCCCGGAGCTGTTCCGGAGTGCCGATCGAATTGTTGTTCATCATGTTACCCCTCAACGTTAGTTGTCTTTCCTCCGGTGACTATTTGTCTTTGTTTTTTGATTTTGTTTGTTTTTTTACTTGCCGGCTCGAAACAACCCAATAGGGTTCCTCGAACCAGTATTCTTCCAGATTGTTCGCGTCGCCGATCCTGTCGATGACGGCAAACAACCCCGGTGCCTTGAGTGGCGTTAGCACGCCATGCCAGACATTCCGGTGAAAATTGATGCCCTGACCAGGGCTTGTTTCAAAGGCAAGCGGCCTGCCAGGTTTGCCCTCTTCGTCGGGAGCGACGATGACCAGAAAGCCATTCATGCTCATGGGCACAAAGGCCTGCGACCCGAGCGGATGGCGCTCAACCAGATCGAGGCGGTAGGGCAGCGCTCGCGGCTCTGCATCAAACAGGGAAATCCCGGCGCGTCCCGCATCGTCTCCCTCTGCGGCAAAGTCGATGTTGGCCAGATCATGATAACGCCCGCAATGACCCTGATTGATGATCTTTGTTGGCGCCCCATGCGCCTCCAGAATATCACCGAAGGGAGCAAAGCCTTCCTCGGTCAAGGGAACGATAATGATCGGGTCATCACTCATTTTGCATCTCCGCAAAGACAGTCCTGAACCCGGAAAAACGCGATGCGCTCGACCTGTTTGCAGGCGGTAGCGAACTCGGTGTCGCTGTCATTGTCGATGCGCTTGTTGAAAGCCTCAAGGATGCCAGCCTTATCATGATCGCGAACGGCGATGATGAACGGGAAGCCATGCTTGTCCATATAGGCCTTGTTAAGCGCCGTGAAGCTGGCCTTTTCTGCATCGGAAAGCACATCCAGCCCGGCGCTGGCCTGCTCGGCGCTGGAGGCTTCGGTTAGCGCTTTGGCTGCCGCCAGCTTGCCGGCGAGATCCGGATGGGCCTTCAGAACCGCGCGCTTTTCGTCCCGTGAAGAGGAGCGGAAGGCGCGACAGAGCGCACTATGCAGACCAATCGGGCTGTCATGTGCCGGGCCAAGCTCCAGTGCAAAGGCACGTTCGGCAATCCACGGGCTGTGCTCAAAAATGCCGCCAAAAAGCGAGACAAAGCGCTCTTTGTCCATTCGGCTCGGGCGCTCGAAGCGGACTGGTGGATGCGTCTGCTGCCAATGGCGGGCAATGTCGATGCGGCGGGCAAACCAGACATCGCCCTTTGATTGGGCATAGTCCATGAAGCGCTTCAATGCCATGACGCGGCCCGGGCGGCCAACAAGGCGGCAATGAAGACCGATATTCATCATCTTCGGCGTTCCGGCTTCCCCCTCTTCATAGAGGCAATCGAAGGTGTCCTTGAGGTAGGCAAAATACTGGTCGCCGGAGTTGAAGCCCTGTGCTGTGGCAAAGCGCATGTCGTTGCAGTCCAGCGTATAGGGGATCAGCAACTGATCGCGCTCACCGGACTCTATCCAGTAGGGCAGGTCGTCGTCATAGATATCGGAGATATAATCAAAGATACCGATCTCGCTGGCAAGCGCCACCGTATTGGCCGAGCAGCGGCCGGTGTACCAACCTAGCGGTTTGGCCCCCGTCACCTCTTCATGCAGGCGAATTGCTTCCAGCATGTCGGCCTTCTCAGCTTCCGGCGTGGCGTCCTTATATTCAATCCATTTGAGGCCATGGCTGGCGATTTCCCAATCGGCCTCCTGCATCGCTGCCACCTGCTCGGGGCTACGTGCAAGGGCAGAGGCGACACCATAGACCGTTGCCGGGATGCCCAAGGAGGTGAACAGGCGATAGAGGCGCCAGAATCCGGCCCTTGCACCATATTCATAGATGGATTCCATGTTCCAGTGGCGCTGACCGGGCCATTGCGCTGCGCCGACAATTTCGGAAAGAAAGGCTTCAGAGGCGGCGTCGCCATGCAGGATGCAATTCTCGCCACCCTCTTCATAATTGACCACAAATTGCACCGCGATCTTCGCTCCGCCGGGCCAAGCGGCCTTGGGTGGGGTTTGTCCATATCCGGACATGTTCCTTGAATATCGCGTATTCGGTGTATTCATCTTGGTTCCTTGCGGCTCCCTAGTTGTATTTCCTTCTATAGCATTAAAATTCGATCACATTTTCTTGAAAATCCGATAGGTATTTATTCATAATGAAGGAGTGTCTAAAAAACGGATGCAATTATGATGCAATTCCGTATGTTTGATCACAAGGGCGGAATAAGTCCGAGTTGGCGAAATTGCTGGAAAGCGAAACCCGAAGGGATGTAAAATGGCCGGATATCTAACCACACATGTTTTGGATACAGCGCGGGGCTGCCCTGCTGCTGGCATGGCAATCGAGCTTTATCGGCTTGAGGAGGAAAACCGCGTTCTTGTCGCAACCAAAATCACCAATGAAGATGGCCGGACAGATGGCGCTATCCTGCCCGAAGAGGATTTCACGCCGGGAATTTATGAGCTGGTCTTTTATGCCGGGGCCTATCTGGACGAAATCGAGGCTTTGCAGAAGGAGCCCCGCTTTCTTGATAGCATTCCCATCCGCTTCGGCATGAGCGAACAAAGCCATTACCATGTGCCGTTGTTGCTTTCGGCCTATGGCTATTCCACCTACCGGGGCAGTTGAGAAGAGTTTGAGAGGCGGCTAGTTGTTGCCGCGCAGTTGCCTGACCTGTTCTGAAAGAACCGTTCTGATATGGCCGGATATATAGTCAATGAACAGGCGAATTTTGGGGTCCTGTCGTCTGCGGTGGGAATATAGACAAGCCATCTGGATGGGGATTGGTGGTGTATTGGTCAGGATCGGCACAAGCTGGCCTGTGCTGAGATAGTGCAGAACCTCAAATTCGGGCTTTAATATTATGCCGTGGCCGTGCAGCGCCCAGTCTGTGAGCACATCGCCGTCATCGGATTCAAACGGACCCGAAACCGCAAAGCGTTTGACACCCTCTTCAGTCTGTAGTGGCCATTGAAATTCCGGCGCACCGGGGTAGCGCAGATTGAGGCAGGCATGGTCCGGCCCGGCCAAATCTTCCCCACTTTGGGGTTCACCATGGGTTTCAATATAGGAAGGGGCGGCACAGAGCACCCGGCGGCAATCGGCGATCTTGCGGATGCGCAGGTTTGAATCCTCCGGCACGCCGAGAAAGAAGGCGACATCCAGCCCTTCGGCGGCAACATCGATCTTGCGGTCTGAAAGCCGCAAGCGGACGTCGATCAGCGGGAATTCCTTCTTGAAATCCGGCACGGCAGGAGCCACCAGCCGCCGCCCGATGCCCAAGGGAGCTGCAACATGAATGGAGCCGCGCGGCTTCAGCGTCACGCTGGAAACAAGGGCTTCGGCTTCTTCAATGGATTCGAGGATACGACATGCTCCGGGATAATAGAGTTTGCCCTGTTCGGTCGGGGTCAACATGCGTGTCGTGCGCTGGAAAAGGCGCACATTGAGATGGTCTTCCAGTTGCGAAATGCGGGCCGAGGCCACGGCGGGCGAAATACGCTGGTCGCGTGCTGCCGATGACATGGAACCCAATTCATATACACGAACAAAGGTCTTGATATTATCAAAATAGGACATGGCGTCTGGCCATCGCTTTTTCTTGTTTTTTTTGAATCTGATCAGTCTTTTTCTTCATACCAGAAAATCTGCCTCTGCAATAGAGTGAACAAAAGGCCAGACAAGGGCCAGACAAGGGCCAGTCAAAGCCATGACAAAGGCTGGTTGAGGAGGAGCAAGAGTTTGATTGTGGAGTTTTGGGATGCCTGATTTTGACTTGTTGCAACCGCTCATCTGGTCCTGGCTGGAATTTGCCGTCCGCTGGACCCACGTGATCACCGCGATCGCATGGATCGGATCGAGCTTCTATTTCATCGCGCTGGATCTGGGGCTGCGCAAGGCCCCCAATTTGCCGGTCGGTGCCCATGGTGAGGAATGGCAGGTGCATGGCGGCGGCTTCTACCATATCCGCAAATTCCTCGTCGCGCCCGAGCATATGCCCGAGCATCTGACCTGGTTCAAATGGGAGAGCTATTCCACCTGGTTGTCCGGTGCGGCGCTGCTGATGGTGACCTACTGGGCCGGGGCCAATCTGTTCCTCATCGATCCGGCCAAGATGGAGCTGGAAGTCTGGCAGGCGATTCTCATTTCCGCCGGTTCCCTGACCATCGGCTGGCTGGTCTATGATTTTCTCTGCAAATCGAGCCTTGATGAAAAACCAACGCTGCTGATGGTGCTGTTGTTCGTGCTGCTTGTGGCCATGGGCTGGGGCTATAACCATGTCTTCACCGGGCGCGCCGTGCTGCTGCATCTGGGCGCCTTCACCGCGACCATCATGACGGCCAATGTCTTCTTCATCATCATCCCGAACCAGAAGATCGTCGTGGCAGACCTCAAGGCCGGTCGCACGCCAGACCCCAAATATGGCAAGATCGCCAAGCTGCGCTCGACCCATAACAATTATCTCACCCTGCCGGTGATCTTCCTGATGCTGTCCAACCATTATCCGCTGGCCTTTGCCTCGCCCTATAACTGGCTGATTGCGGCGCTGGTCTTCCTGATGGGTGTGACGATCCGGCATTGGTTCAACACCCGCCATGCCCGCAAGGGCAGCCCCTACTGGACGATCCCAGCAACGATCCTGCTGTTTCTGGCCATCATCTGGATTTCGCTTATTCCTGCCGAATATGGCGAGGAAGATGAAGCGATGAGCCGCCCGCTCAGCGAATATGAGCTGAAATATGCCAATGCCGAGGGCTTTGAAGAGGTGACCGAGATCGTCATCAGCCGCTGCTCCATGTGTCATGCGGATGCGGTGGCATGGGAGGGGATCGGCATCGCGCCGCGCGGCATTCACCTTGACAATGAAGCCCGCATCATTCGGGCCGCCCGCGAAATCTATATCAATGCCGGGGCGACCAACGCCATGCCGCCCGCCAATGTGACCTTCATGGAGCCGGAAGAACGCCGCGCCATCATCAACTGGTACAAGGCCGCCCAGAAGGGCTGACCCGTCACGCTCCCCTCCGTTCAGCACTCAAGCAAAAAGGCCCGCATCCGGTGCGGGCCTTTTTCATTTGGAGATGGATGCCTTGTTCATTCAAGGCCGGATTTCTTGCAAAGGAATGCGACGACCTCTTCCACGCCCACCCCGCGGGAAAGATCGGTGAAGAGATGTGCCTTGCCTGCGCGGGCCTTCTCGGCGTCCTGCTTCATCCGCTCCAGATCAGCCCCGACATAGGGGGCGAGGTCCGACTTGTTGATCAGCAGCAGGTCGGAGCGGGAAATGGCAGGTCCACCCTTGCGCGGGATGTCGTCGCCCTGCGCGACCGAAATGATATAGACCGTGAGGTCCGCCAGATCCGGTGAAAAGGTTGCCGCCAGATTGTCGCCACCCGATTCGATGAAGATGAAATCGAGATCCTTGTGTCGGGCGCAAAGCTCGTCCACCGCCGCCAGATTGATCGAGGCATCCTCGCGAATGGCGGTGTGTGGGCAGCCACCGGTCTCAATTCCGATGATGCGGTCTTCTGCCAGAGCCTGCTTGCGCACCAGCGCTTCGGCATCTTCCTTGGTATAGATGTCATTGGTGACAACGCCGATGGAAAAGCGGTCACGCATGGCAAGGCAGAGCTTCTCGGTGAGCGTTGTCTTGCCCGAGCCGACCGGCCCGCCGATGCCGATGCGCATCGGCCCTGCATAGCTGTCTGGGGTGCTGTGTGAAGTCATGACCGGAAAATCCTTGTATGAAGCGTCTCATGCCGCATGGCGGCGATATCGGAGTGAAAACAGCTGGTGCCGAGGTTATCAAGGCTGGCTGTTGCTGCCTCGGTTGCCGTCGCGATGATGGTCGCTTCAAGTTGGGCCTGAAGCCTGAGACCATCGGACTGACCCAGTGGCACAAGGCGCATGGCAACCGAAATGAGGTTGGAGGAAAAGGTATGCAAACTCGCAATGAGGATGCTGTCCAGCCCGATGTCATTCTCTCGTGCGGTCGCGCCCAGAATGACCGGCAGGGCGATCGCCTCCGGTGCTGCGGCTTCGATCTGCTCCTGCAATGGCCCCGGCCATGCCGCGCTCGCCCTGAAAAAGGCCATGCCTTGCTGGCTGGTCTCCATATGGCGTTCCCTGCTGGCACAAAGCGCCAGCGCCAGCTCATTGAGCGCAATCCATGCTGCACGGTCACCTGCGCCGATGCGCCAGCCATGGGCCAGCAAGATGGCGTCGCTTCTGGCGCTGCCCATGGTCAGAAGATGCCCGAGCCAGTCGCCCACGCTTTCCCTGTCATGGCAAATTCCCTCGCTGATCGCCGTTTCCAGCCCATGGCTATAGCTGAAGCTGCCAAGGGGAAAGGCGGGGGAAAGCCATGTCAGCAGCCGCACGAGGGCGGCCCCCTTCAGAGCCTGCGATGAAGGCAATGGCATCTCTTCTGATCGGGTCACGGCATCAATGCTCATGGGGTTCATGATCATGGTCATGGTGATGGGAATGAGCGTGCCCATGATCGAGCCCGTGATCATGGCTGTGATCTGGGCTTCCTGCTGATTTGCTGACATAGGCCCCGCTCATGGGCGAGAAGGGGGCCGATATGGCACCAAGATTGCCACCAAGCCCTTCCAGCATGTCGGCAATCACCCCATCCTTGCGAATGCGCAAATGATTGACATAAATCTCCACCGGCTGATGCCGGTTGCCCAGATGCCAGGCCAGTTGCAGCAGCGCAAGGGGCGTGTCGGCCCGGACTTCATAAAGCTCTTCGGCCTTGGCCAGAACCTTGATGACACGTCCGTCTTCCAGCAACAGCCCATCGCCATGTTCCATCCGCATGGCCTTGGAAAGGGACAGCAGAAAGTCCAGACCATTGTCACTGGTCAGTTGGATGCGCCTGCGATAGCGGTCTTCCTCATCCAGCGTGATGGTATCGAAAGGATCCTGCGACCAGCTTTCCTTTGGCAGAATGCTGCCTGCTTTTACAATCGACATGTCATGTCCTCGTCAAACATATCCCCGTGCGGGCCACGCCCGCACAGGGATATGTAGGAGTGATATAGCCCGACTGGCAACAGCCGGATCAGAACAGGAAGTAACGCTGCGCCATGGGCAGCTCGCTTGCCGGTTCACAGGTGAGAATTTCGCCATCGGCACGCACTTCATAGGTTTCCGGATCGACCGTCACCTCGGGGGTGGCATCATTGAGCTTCATCGATGCCTTGGAAATGCCGCTGCGGGTATTCTCCACCGCAACCATCTGTTTGGCGGTGCCGAGTTTGCCGGCAAGCCCTGCATCAAGTGCTGCCTTGGAGACGAAGGTCACCGAGCTTTTGGTCAGTGCCTTGCCGAAGGCTCCGAACATCGGGCGATAATGCACCGGCTGTGGCGTCGGAATGGAGGCATTCGGGTCACCCATTGGTGCAGCCGCGATGGTGCCTCCAATCAGCACCATGTTGGGCTTGGCGCCAAAGAAAGCCGGATCCCACATCACCAGGTCGGCCCGTTTGCCCACCTCGATAGAACCGATATGCTTGCTCATGCCCTGAGCGATGGCCGGGTTGATGGTATATTTGGCGATATAGCGCTTGACCCGCTCATTGTCATTGTCGCCGGTCTCGATGGCGAGCTTGCCGCGCTGCTTCTTCATCTTGTCAGCCGTCTGCCAGGTGCGGATGATCACCTCGCCGACGCGGCCCATGGCCTGACTGTCCGAGGAGATGATCGAGAAGGCCCCCATGTCATGCAGAATGTCTTCTGCCGCAATGGTTTCCTTGCGGATGCGGCTCTCGGCAAAGGCCACGTCTTCGGGAATGTTGGCATCGAGATGATGGCAGACCATCAGCATGTCGAGATGTTCGGCAATGGTGTTGGCGGTATAGGGGCGCGTCGGATTGGTCGAGGACGGGATGACATTACTCATGCCGCATATCTTGATGATGTCCGGCGCATGGCCACCACCGGCACCTTCCGTGTGGAAGGCGTGGATCGTGCGGCCCTTGAAGGCATCCACCGTGCTTTCGACAAAGCCGCTCTCATTGAGCGTGTCGGTATGGATCATCACCTGGACGTCAAATTCATCGGCTGCTGATAGACATGTGTCGATGGCTGACGGGGTGGTACCCCAGTCTTCATGCAGCTTCAATGAGCAGGCGCCACCCAATATCATTTCTTCCAGAGGCTTCGCCTTTGAGGCATTGCCCTTGCCCGAAAAACCCAGATTCATCGCAAAGCCGTCCGCGGCCTCGATCATCCGGGCGATGTGCCATGGACCGGGCGTGCAGGTGGTGGCCAGCGTGCCATGGGCCGGGCCTGTGCCACCGCCGAGCATGGTGGTGATACCGCTCATTAGCGCCTCTTCGATCTGCTGGGGGCAGATGAAGTGAATATGGGCGTCCATGCCGCCTGCTGTGATGATCTTGCCTTCCCCGGCAATGGCTTCGGTGCTCGGGCCGATGATGATGTCGACGCCAGACTGGGTGTCCGGATTGCCTGCCTTGCCAATGGCGCAGATCAAGCCGTCTTTCAGGCCGATATCGGCCTTGTAGATGCCGCTATAATCAACGATCAGGGCATTGGTGATGACCGTATCGACAGCCCCGTCGGCGCGGGCGACCTGCGACTGGCCCATGCCGTCGCGGATGACCTTGCCGCCGCCGAATTTCACCTCCGAGCCATAAGTGGTGAAGTCTTTCTCCACTTCGATGAACAGCTCGGTATCGGCCAGACGCACCTTGTCGCCGGTGGTGGGGCCGAACATGTCGGCATAGGCCGCGCGGGAAATTGTGTAAGCCATTAGAGTGCCCCTCCGATGTCTGCGCGAAAGCCATAAACCTCGCGTTTGCCTTCCAGCGGGATCAGACGAACCTTGCGTGTCTGGCCCGGCTCGAAGCGGACGGCTGTGCCCGAAGCGATGTCAAGGCGCTTGCCGCGCGCGGCTGCCCGGTCAAAGGAAAGAGCAGGATTGGTTTCGAAGAAATGATAGTGCGAGCCGACCTGAACCGGACGGTCGCCGGAGTTGGAGACTTCCAGTTCGGTGACTTCCAGACCGGCATTGAGTTCAATGTCGCCTGCGGCTGTGATGATTTCACCCGGAATCATGATGCCCTCCTTAACGAATCGGTTCGTGGACGGTGACCAGCTTGACCCCGTCGGGGAAGGTGGCCTCCACCTGAATGTCGTGGATCATCTCGGCAATGCCCTCCATCACCTGCGCCCGGCTGATGATATGGGCACCCGCTTCCATCAGGTCGGCAACGGAGCGCCCATCGCGGGCACCCTCGACGATGAAGTCGGTAATCAGGGCCACTGCCTCGGGATGGTTGAGCTTGACGCCCCTCTCAAGGCGCCTGCGGGCCACCATGGCAGCCATGGCGATGAGAAGCTTGTCCTTCTCTCTCGGAGTCAAATTCATGACGCGTCCTCTCCTGTTCAGGTCGTCCAGACACGCGGGAGAGGTTCCCCGGCCCGGAAATGTGAAATCAGTGGAATGAGCGCTGCACGCAACGCCATGCCGTTAACCGCCGTAAGGCGGGCAAGAATCTTGCCGTTGAAAGCCGACAGCCCGACAGAGCAGCCCTCAAAGGGCGCCATCAGTGCGCGAGCGCTTTCAACCAGCCCTTTCAGCGTCTCTTCCTCTTCAGGGCCGCAATAGCAAAGGGTGGCGAGCGCCAGATGGCCGTCGAGCACGGCCCTTGCCGCACCGATATGGGCCACATTGCCCTCAAGCCGCTGCGCTTCGGCATGGATCAGCCTGCCCTTGCGATGAATGCGCCAGCGATCGCCAAAGGCAAGCTGCGTGAGGGTCTCTCCCATGGCCAGACGTCCCAGAATGAGACTTTCGACCGCCAGAAAACGGGCATTGCCTTCAAGCTGAACATCGAGCGTTCTGTCGAGCCCGGCGCGATCATAAAGAATGGTTTCCTGCGGCAGCCAGTCGAGCCGTGCCCCGTCCGCCACGCAGACATGGTTGGCGACACGGGCAACCCCGCTTTCGGCCTTGTAGATTTTCTCGCAGGCCTGCGTTGTCAGCACGGCATAGGTGCCCGCTGCCGCGCTCGCATGCCAACTGACAGCATCCCCACCGGTGAGCCCGCCTGCGCTGTTGATCAGCACCGCTTCGGCGGCCTTGCCGCCATAGACCTTGGGCAGGCGGATCTTGGCGCAGCCCTGCTGATAGAGCCGATCCAGCCTAGTCTGCCCCTCGGCATTGACCTTGAAACTGACACGCCCCGCCCCGCTGGTCCTCTGCGCACCAACAGATGCCGGATTAGGCGCGGGGGTGAGATCAGACGGTGAGATGGTTGCGTACATTCCTTATCCAAGTCTTCAGAAGGACCTGAATACACAATCTTTGGGCGGTCCATATTTTGGATACCATCCGACAGCTCAAGCCAGAAATCAAGAGACTGCTCAATCAATCCTATCGTGATGTCCAATCTCTTTATTTCTTTCGGTCCGTGATTTTGGAAATCCGCACCATTCGCTAAAGAAAGAGGGGGGCGATCAATGCCTGCAGATAGGGTGTCCGCAATCTAGGGTCGTCTTTGAAATAGATTACCATTGCTTATCTCCTCCAATGTGGGTAAGCAGTCTTGCAAAGGGCGTTCGTTGCGTTGGACTATGGCATTCAGGTGGTTTTGCTGTAGATTTCTTGCGGAAGCTGCGGCTTATATTTTTTAGTCTTTGTAAATTGTGAATAAATGGCTGGCTCTGGGTTTATATCAGTTTTAAATAGTTTGGCAGCTTCGGTGTCGGGCAAACAAATCAGGTTTGCTTCACCGTCCCTGGCATTGTGTAATGATCCTGCGGTAGAACAAGTCTTGGGGGAGGCCCCAACCTTTTGCCTTCCTTCCCAGCCTATGCAATGTGACTGTTTTGTCGGTTGGGGGCAACGCTCCGGGCATCAGGCGGCAAAGATGGCTCGACAAAGAGGTGCGTCTTTGTTGCGCTTGGAAGACGGCTTTCTACGTTCGTTTTACCGGCAGGACCCTGCAATGTCGGTGGTGGTTGACGATTTGGGAATTTATTACGATGCCACTCAGCCGTCACGCCTTGAAAAATTGGTGTCTGCAAAAATCAATTCGGAGCAAGAACTGCGGATTGCGAAGATCCTTGATCTGTGGCGGCAGCACGGCCTTTCGAAATATAATTCTGGTCAGGAGTTCCTTGGGGATCTTCCAAAAGACTATGTTCTCGTTGTTGATCAGGTTTGGCACGACGCATCGGTAAAATTCGGTTTGGCCAATGAAGCGTCTTTCGATGCAATGTTGCAGGCGGCCTGTGACGAGAATCCGGATAGTTTTGTTATTGTCAAAATTCACCCCGATATTTTTACTAGAAAGAAAGTCAGCCATTTTGACGTGCAAAGTTTACAAAAGCGTCCACAGATTATAATTGTTGCCGAAGCTTGTTTGCCGTCACGACTGATCCAGAATGCCAAGAAAGTTTATACGGTGACGTCGCAAATCGGTTTTGAAGCTTTGATTTGGCAGAAGCCGGTTCGTTGTTTCGGGATGCCTTTTTATGCCGGATGGGGATTGACCGATGACGCGTTGCCAGCTCCTGCACGTAGAGGAACAGCCACTTTTTCCCAGTTAGCTTTTGCGGCGTTGATTTCTTACCCTAAGTACGTAGATTCGCTAGATAATGCGTTATGTGAGATAGAAAGGGTTATTGACTATCTTACTAAACTGAAGCACAAAGTGTAGAATTGAAGGGTCGTTGCAACCTCACCTCAAGGTGAAAATTAAAACGGTTTCAAATATGCTTGTTTAATGGGGCTTCACTCGAACTTATTTCCGGAAGCTGGGCTGTGTGAACAGTGAAAGATAAATGTTATAACGATATGAGTCAAAATTCTGTTGAGGTAATTGGGCGTGCATGCCGTCTTCCTGGAGCCAATAGCGTTTCCGAATTCTGGGATTTGCTTGTTTCTGAGCGTTGTAGCGTAAGCGAAATCGGTCCGGATCGATTTTCAAAATTTCGCTATTTGCATCCGCTTTCCGGGCAGGCCGGGAAGACCTATACATTTCGTGCCGGCGTTGTCGATGATGTTTGGGGTTTTGATCCAAGCGTCTTTGCTCTTTCTCCGCGTGAAGCCTCTCAGATGGATCCTCAGCAGCGTTTGCTGCTTATGCTTGTATGGGAGGCTCTGGAGGAAGCTGGCCTGACAGTTCCCGATATTGCTGGCTCCAATATCGGTGTTTTTGTAGGCAATTCGGGCAGCGATCATTCCAACAGGTTCTTTTTTGATCCGGCAAGTTCCGACAGCTTTATGATGACTGGTAATACTCTGTCGCTGGTCTCAAACCGTATCTCCTATGTCTATGACTTGCATGGACCAAGTTTTACTGTCGATACTGCCTGTTCTTCCTCTCTTGTTGCTTTGGATTTGGCCCTTAAACGGCTTCAGTCCGGGGAAATCGACACCGCTATTGTTGCCGGTGTAAATCTTCTTCTATCTCCGTTTCCTTTCGTTGGTTTTGCCGCAGCTTCAATGCTTTCGCCGCAAGGCTTGTGTCGCCCGTTCGACGAAAATGCCAACGGTTATGTGAGAGCGGAAGGTGCTGTTGTTCTAGTGTTGCAGCGTGGGGATGTGTTTGACCCCTGCCAGCAAAAAAGCTTTGGCCGTATCGTGGCGTCCGGCATCAATTCCGATGGTCGCACATCTGGCGTGGCTCTGCCTTCCTCCGAATTCCAGGCGTCGCTTCTGGAGCAGATCTATTCCGAAATGAATTTTGATCTGAACGATCTGGCCTTCGTTGAAGCGCATGGCACAGGGACCAGAGTTGGTGATCCTGCCGAGGCTTTTGCCTTGGGCAAGGTACTTGGCGACAAGCGCTCGACACCTCTGCCGATCGGTTCGGTCAAGTCCAATATGGGGCATCTTGAGCCTGCATCCGGTTTGGTCAGTGTGCTCAAATCCCTGTTGTCGCTCGAACACGATCTCTTCCCGGCAAGTCTGCATGTAGAAACGCCCAACCCAGATATTCCGTTCGAAGAGCTGAACTTGGCTCTTAACCTGAAGGCCATGCCGCTCAAACATGGTGATGACATTCGATATGCCGGGATCAATAACTTCGGGTTTGGCGGCACGAATGCGCATGTGCTGGTCTCCGATAGCGCTCCGGTAGAACCTGTTGCAAAGGCCAAGGTTGCGGTTGCCAAAAAGTCTGCGAAGGCTGAGGCACCAGTCGAGGCCGAGCAGAGATTGTTCGTTCTGAGTGCAAAAACGGAAGATGCTTTGCGTGCCTTGGCTCGCTCCAGTGCGGATGTCGTCAAAAACTCCGAAGACAGTCTTGCTGATTGGTGCAAGGCCTTTGGTTGGCACAGAACGATGTTGGATGAGCGCCTGGCAATCGTTTGTCATGACAAAGAGGCTCTCTGCGCCAATCTTGCTGCATTTGCTGAAGGCGAAAAGTCGGGCGAGATGGTTTCTGCCACGGCGTCGAAGGCGAGCCGGAATCCGGTTTTCGTTTATTCCGGGAACGGTTCCCAATTTGCTGGCATGGGGCAAGTTGCTTTTAAGCAGAACCCTGATTTTGCGGCTGCTTTTGTGAAAGTCGACAAGCTGTTCAAAAAGCTGTCGGGTTGGTCGCTTGAGACCAAATTGTTCGATGAAACCTTGAAAGACGAGCTGCAGAAAACCTCGATAGCTCAGCCTCTTCTTTTCGCAGTGCAGGTTGCCCTGACCACGGCGCTCAAGGCCAAGGGCCTGATGCCCGGCGGTGTCATGGGGCATTCGGTCGGTGAAGTGGCCGCTGCGTGGGCTTCTGGTGCCTTGACGCTTGAGCAAGCCGTCAGGGTCATCTATTTGCGCTCCTATCATCAGGAAGTCGTTGCGGGAACAGGTAGAATGGCTGTTATCAAGTCATCTGTTTCGGCCACGAAAGCATTGCTGAAAGAGGAAGGCTTTGCTGCGATCGAGGTGTCGGCAATCAACACCGATGAATCCCTGACCCTTTCTGGCCCAACGGATGAATTGCAGCGCTTTCTGAAGCTTGCTCGCAAGAAGCGTCTTGCAAGCAAGATGCTGGATATCAACTATCCATTCCATTCCAAGTCTGTAGAGCAAATCAGGGAAGGTCTGTTAAAAGATCTTGCCGATATTGTTCCCGGGAAGGTCGAGCTGCCATTCTATTCTTCGGTCACGGGCAAAATTCTGGAAGGCGGAGAACTGGGTGGTGAATATTGGTGGGCAAACGTGCGCCAACCAGTTGATTTTCTTGGTGCGACTGAGGCCGCTTTCGCTGACGGTAATAGCCAGTATATTGAAATTGGGCCGCGTCCAATTCTGAAAAGTTACGTGAGCGAGATTGCGAGAGACCATGCACGCTCCATCACTGTTACGGCAAGTTTGCAGCAGAAAGCAGATGAAAATCTCGATCCGGTTCTACTGGCAACCGGGCTTGCCTTTGCCAACGGCTTGTTGGTGGACAAGGAAACCGTCTTCGGGCCGCGCGTGAAATGTACATTGCCATTGCCCAACTATCCATGGCAGCTAAAGACCTTCAAGATTACGCCAAGTCCCGAAGCCTTCGACATTTTCAACGATTCCGCTGCACCTCATGCATTCCTTGGTCAGCAACTGCGTCCTGATGAGCATGTTTGGAGCACTGAGCTTGATACTACCCTGATGCCTTATCTTGCTGATCACAAGGTGGACGGTAAAGTTATCTTGCCCGGGGCCGCTTTTGCGGAAATGGCTCTGGCTGCTGCACAACAAGGCCTGAAGACCGACCGTGTCGAGCTGCGCGATATGGATCTGCTGCAGGCGCTGACCCTGAAAGAGGACCAGTCTGTTTCTTTGTTGACCCGGCTTAACACTGACACTGGTGTTGTCGAGATCTATAGCCGGGCGCGCCTCGTTGATGATGACTGGCTGCTTCATGCGAAATGTCGTGTGGCAAAAATTCCGGGTGAACTGGAACTGGACTGCGCAGATCACGATCTCGTTGCTCCTTCTTTGCAGCTTGAAAGCTCAGCTGAAGAGCTGGAGGCACTTTATGATATTTCTCGAGAATTCGGGCTCGATTTTGGGCCAAACTTTCATCGATTGAAATATTGCAAGCGTTTTGGCGACGATTACATTGAAATCGTTATAAAGCCGCTTGATCAGGATATTTGTCAGCGGGAAGCGATCTCTGGTCCTTATGTTCTGCATCCTCTGGATTTCGATGCCAGTTTCCACGGTTTGAACACGCTCTATAGCAGTATAGATTCTGACGCTGACAAGATGGCATTCATTCCTGTGCGCTTTGGTTGCCTTCGGGTTTATCAGACTGGCTCGTCGGTACGGTCTGCGCGTATTCACGTCATTCGCTCGAACTCTCGGGGCATCAAGGCAGACATTAATCTGTTTGCCGAAGACGGGTCTTTGGTTGCCTCTTTGCGCGATGGTCGTTTCCGTGCCTCGGCGCTCACGCAACGGCAAGGGCTGGAGCGTCTGACCTACAGTTATGATTCAATAAGGCTTGCACTGCCTTCAGGCGTGGGTGCTGACTTGAAACTGGACAAGGATGCGATCAGAAAAGCCATTTCAGCGCTTGACTATTCTGCTCCAGCCTCAACGGATGAAGGCTATCTATTGCTGCAGGCGGCCGGCCGACGCGGCGCGTATGACATTTTGCGTCAGTTTGCGAATGAGTCTCTGGAAGTGTCTGAAGCGATGTTGCCAGCCTTGCAACAGCTTGAGGATATGCAGGACAGCGCAAATGATGACGACCGAATTGACGAAGCTGTGTTCCTCAAACAGTTGT
Source organism: uncultured Cohaesibacter sp. (assembly GCF_963664735.1). NCBI lineage: Bacteria > Pseudomonadati > Pseudomonadota > Alphaproteobacteria > Hyphomicrobiales > Cohaesibacteraceae > Cohaesibacter > uncultured Cohaesibacter sp. Next base: position 3,771,613 of record NZ_OY761553.1, read on the forward strand.
TTGCGGCATTGCTTTCAATTTGTGAAACTTCGGATTTGGCAACTCAGGGCGCAGAAAACTGGACATTGGCGGCAGACTGCGTCTTGCCCGAGGTCAATCAGATCCTGCAATTGCTTATTGGTGAAGACGCTCGCTGGTCTGCTCATAGCATCATGCTCAATCATGCCCTGCACATGATCCCTCAAGTGCTTCAGGGATCGGTCAAGGATCAAGTCAAGGCGTTTCTGCCGCAAGATCTCTATTCCAATGATCTGTATGAGCAATCCTTCAGCTCTTCTCCCTTGGCAACAGCCCATGTGGAGCAGGTGAAAGCTTCCGTTGCTGCTGTGCTTGCCGCTTGGCCGGAGGGGCGCTCTCTGCGTGTGCTGGAACTGGGTGTCGGCGGAGCGGCACTAACCAAGGCTCTTCGCCCGATGGTTGAGGACAAGGGTGGAATTCTGGTCTCTGCTGATAGCAACAAGCTGATCATTGATCGGTTGCGCATATTGTTCGCCAACAAACCAGGGTTTGAAGCTGTATCAGTTCAGTCCGATCTAGAAGCTCTTCAGGCGTATGGTCCATTTGATATCGTGGTTTCGGCAAATGGTCTGCAGATGATGCATAAAGCGTCATCAATCTTGTCAGAGTTACCAGGCCTCATGACGGATGACAGCCTTGTGCTGTTCAGCCTTTCAGATGCAAGTGTTTATGACAATATGGTCTTCGGTCTGGCCACCAGTTGGTTCGAAGACACTGTCGATCCTCTGTTCCCGATGTCATTTCATGGTGACGCCCAAGATTGGCAAAACTGGTTCAAGGATGTCGGTCTGGTTGGTCTGGAGCTGTCTCCATTTTTCGATGAGGAAAGCAATCCGATCCTGACAGGGGCTTATTTGCTCTCCGGCTTTCATTCAAACGCGACCTCTTCCACTGACGAGGAAGATTTGGTTACTTTGGATAAAGCCTTGCGCCATTGTTTCATTCTGTCAAATGGTGCAGATGATGTGGAACAGGCGTTTGCTGAACAGATCAAAGGCAAGCTCTCCGATATGGACTGCTCCCAGATCGACGTTCGCGAGCCGTCTGACATCAAGAAAGCTGTTAAAGCCATTGCTGCAATGTCGAGCAGTGACGGTTTGCCAGAAATTGTATTCCTTGCCGGTGCTTTTGCGGATAAGGGGACAACGGTTGAGCTGTGCGCTGACAGATTGCATCTGTTGGCGGAACTGTTCCGTGAGAGCGCAGATATGTCTTTGCGCCTATGGATTGTGGCGCAAGGCGGCTATCCCGCTTCCATGCAGTCACATAATATCGCGCCAGTTCAAAGTGGTATTTGGGCTTTCGGGCGAACCGCAAGCAACGAATATAGCAATCATGATGTACGGCTTGTCGATTTCAGCGATCAACTCGGCATGAATGACCGTGCAGAACGGTTGTCTGGACTTTTGCTGGAACCTGGTGAAGAACGCGAAATTTTGCTTGAAGGGTCTGCGCAGCAGGTCGTGCGCATTTCTCGCGGCTGGAAGCAAGGTGCAGATGCAGATCAGAAAGTATCTGCAAAGGCCGCATCAAAACTCTACCACCCGCGTAGCGGATCATTTGATCGCCTGAAATGGATTCCAACAATACGCAGGAAGCCTGCTGCTGGCGAAATCGAAATAGAAGTGGTTGCGGCAGGTCTCAATTTCCGCGATGTCATGTGGGCTCAGGGCCTGCTTCCCGAAGAGGCACTTGAGGACGGGTTTGCCGGTCCAACTCTGGGCTTTGAGTGTTCCGGACGTGTTGTTGCTATTGGTGAAGGTGTCACAGATCTGAAAATCAATGATCCTGTCATGACGCTGGCTCCTGCAAGCTTTGCTTCTCACGTTACTGTGGCCGAAGGTGCGGTCTTGCGCCTGTCCGAGGATTTTGATCTGGTGGCAGCGGCGACGATGCCGGTTGCTTTCTTGACCAGCTTTTACGCCCTTGATTATCTGGCTCGCCTCGAAGAGGGAGAATGGGTGCTGATCCATGGTGCTGCAGGTGCTGTTGGTCTTGCCGCCATTCAGATTGCCAAGTGGCGTGGTGCACGAATTATCGCTACCGCAGGGAATAACGAGAAACGCGATTTCCTCAAGATGTTGGGGGCCGATCACGTTCTTGACTCCCGTTCTCTCGATTTTGTCGATCAGGTTCGCGCCATTACGCGCGAAGCGGATGGTGCTGATCGGGAAGGCGTCGATGTTGTGCTCAACTCGCTGTTTAATGAAGCGATGGAGCGCAGTCTGGAGCTGGTACGCCCGTTTGGCCGTTTCCTTGAGCTCGGTAAACGCGATTTTTATGGCAATACGAAAATTGGTCTCCGGCCTTTCCGGCGGAATGTCAGCTATTTCGGTATCGATGCGGATCAGTTGCTCAATCATCGCCCGCAGCGAGCCAAGCAGCTGCTTGCAGAACTCTCAGATCTGATCAAACAAGAGCAGTTCACTCCGTTGCCATACCGATTGTTCGAAAGCGAAGATATTGTTGATGCGTTCCGTCTGATGCAGCGCTCGGGTCATGTCGGCAAGATTGTTGTCAAAGCTCCGAAGCCGCTTGAAACATCAGATGGTGATGCAGCCTTCCATGTCGAGAGTGATGGTCACCATGTCCTTGTTGGCGGATTGGGTGGCTTTGGATTTGAAGCTGCGCTTTGGCTTGCAGGGGAGGGGGCAAAATCAGTTGTCCTGACTAGCCGCTCTGGCAAAACGACCCCGGAAGCCCTGGTGCTGAAAAAGAAACTGGCTGCAAAAGGCTGCGATTTGACCATCAAGCCATGTGACGTCTGTGACGCTACTGCTCTTGATGATTTGTTGTCCGAATTGCGCAAAGCGCGTCCGATTAAAGGCATCATGCATATGGCTGCCGTGCTGGACGACCAACTCATCGCCAATATGAGCGACGGGCAGATCGACAAGGTTCTGTATCCCAAGATCGTTGGCGGAGACAATCTTGATCGCTTAACCCGTGCGGACAATCTGGATTACTTCTGGCTGTTTTCTTCTGTCTCGGTGCTTATGGGTAACCCGGGGCAGGCAAACTATGTTGCCGCCAATAGCTACATGGATGGATTGGCGCGCAAACGACGTCAGGAAGGCCTGCCAGCTCTTGCGATCGGTTGGGGCGCGATCACAGATGTGGGGATTCTCGCACGAGATACTCAGACAGCTGAAATTTTGGCGAAAACCACCGGTGGCATTGAATTCAAGGCCCAGCAGGCCCTCGAATATCTGGCCGATTTCCTCGGGCAGATGTCAAAGGAAAATGTTCCTGCTTCGATTACAATTGCGCCGATGAACTGGAGCTATGCAAGCCGTAACCTTTCCATTCTGAAAACGCCAGCTTACCAGCTTTTGATGAAAGAGGCTTCTCAGTCAGCCAGTAATGATCAGCAATCCATAGATATTGCAGCCCTGATCAGTGGGTTGGACCCTGTGTCTGCACGCAATGAAATTGCCAAGATACTCGCTCAGGAAGTTGCCGTGATTTTCCGCATGCCGGTTGAAGAGATCAATCTTGGACGTCCTCTGGCCGATATTGGCATGGATAGTCTCATGGGCATGGAATTGCGCATGGCCGCGCAGCAGAAATTTGATATCGAGATCCCGATGACTGCGATTGCAGACGGTGCTACGATTGAAGATATTGCAGCGCGTGTGCTAGAGCGTATCGGCAAGGATGATGAAGAAGACAGCTCGCTTTCCTTTACAGAAAAATCGCTTATTCATCAGCATATTGGTTCGGAAGGTGAGGCGTCTGTGGTATCGGAGAAACTCAATGAATTGCGCAAAGGTGGTATGTAATTCTTGAGATGATCCGGGATCGTTGAAACAAAATTTTAAAAGTGCGCTGAGATTTGATCTCAATCTCAGCGTATTTATGTCTTATAATTGATATAAATTAGTCGTCAATCTGATTGAGTGCAGCCAACGTGTTCTGCTCAAAGAAACGCGGAGATATTATTCCCCCCGTCTGCCATATGAAACGGAAATTTCCATGTCCAAGTCCAATATTGATCGTGATGCTATTCTGAATATTTCTCGATCAATGGCTTCAAATGCAGCGTCAAAACCCGCTCACGCAAGACCAGCCAAAAGTCACGTTTCCCGCGACAAGACAGATTTCGCCACTTTGGATCTTTACCAGCAAATTTCGGTCCAGCGTGAAATGGCGGAAAAACTTCAAACCCGGGATCCCTATTTTGCCATGCACGAAGTGCGTGCAGGTGCCACGACAGTCATCAATGGCAAAGAGTTGATCAATTTTGCATCTTACGACTATCTCGGGCTTAACGGCCTTGATGAAGTCCATGATGCCGCCAAAAAAGCGATTGATGAATTCGGAACGTCTGTTTCGGGGTCGCGGCCGACATCTGGCGAGCGGCCGTTTCATGTTGCGCTGGAAAAGCAGCTGGCGGAAATTTACAGCAGTGAAGCTGCTTTGGTGTTCGTTTCTGGCCATGCAACCAACGTTTCGACCATTGGCGAGCTGCTTGGACCAACGGATCTGGTGGTCTTTGATGCTTACAGCCACAATTCTGTGGTGACCGGTTGCAAACTGTCGGGTGCTGCAAGACGCTCTTTCAAGCATAATGATTGCAATGATCTTGAGCGTATTCTTGAAGAAAGCCGGGACAAGCATGATCGTGTCATGATTGTCGTCGAGGGGCTTTATTCCATGGATGGCGACATGCCGGATCTGGCTCGGCTGGTGGAAATCAAAGAGCGGTTCGGCGTTTGGCTCATGGTGGATGAAGCACATTCTCTTGGCGTTCTCGGAGCAACTGGTAAAGGTATCTTCGAGCAGCAGAATGTCGATCCATCCAGGGTCGATATCTGGATGGGCACGATGAGCAAGACGATGAGTGGTTGCGGCGGCTATATCTGTGGTTCGCAAGCGTTGATCGACATACTGAAGTTCTTTGCTTCGGGCTTCATGTATAGCGTTGGTTTGTCTGCTCCGCTTGCTGTGGCTGGGTCCAAATCGCTGGAGATCATGTTGAGAGAACCTTGGCGGGTTGAGAAATTGCAGTCAAACGCCAAGTTTTTCAAGCAGGCTGCCGAGGCCGCCGGGCTCAACACTGGCTTGAGCTTGGGCTTTTGTGTAATACCGGTGATCGTCGGCGATAGTTTGCGTGCCGTGAAGCTCAGCAATAATCTGATGGATCGAGGTATCTTTGCATTTCCCATCACTTATCCTGCTGTGCCGATGAATGAAGCCCGGTTACGGTTTTTCATTAGCGCTACCCATAGTGAAGAGCAACTCCAACAGGCCGTAGATATTACCGCCGAGGAGCTTGGGAAGCTGGAAGAGGCAAATTTCTCGATCGCCACTTCCATTGGCAATCTTTCGTGAGGATGGTTCATTGGTTCGACGCTGCATTCTGATTTCCGGAGCCAGCCGTGGGCTGGGTGCAGCGTTGGCGCAAGTTTATGCTTCGCCTGATACCGAATTGATCCTGACGGCGCGCAGCATGTCCTCTCTGGACGAAATCAAACGCTCCTGTGAGCGTGCGGGAAGCTTGGTCCATTGCCTTGTCCTTGATTTGCAAAGCCGGGAGAGCATTGATCTTGCCTTAAGCGCCATCTGCACGATTGGTTTGCCTGATTTGATCATTTCAAACGCAGGAGTCTATTCTGGCAGGAAAGCAGACGGGAATTTGGAAAGCTGGGTTGAACAACAGCAACAGCTGACCATTAATTTGACCCAAACGATCTATTTTATCGGCTATCTGGCCAATCTCATGAAAAGAAGGCAAAGCGGACATCTGGTGCTCATAAGCTCACTTGCAGCCATTCAACCGCAACCCGATAGCCCGGCCTATAGTGCGAGTAAAGCGGGCTTGGCTGCCTGGGGACGCGCACTCGGTGAGGATCTGGCTGATTTCGGCGTAAAGATGAGCGTTGTCTATCCGGGGCATATCATGAGCCAGCAGACGGCGATCCACAAAGGTGCCTTGCCCGGTATCATGACGCCGCAAAGGGCTGCGCAGATAATTAGCCGACGGATAGGAAAGAGGGAGCGCGTCATATTCCCGCGTTACCTTTATTGGCTGATATGTTTGAGCAACAGTTTGCCGTCGTGGCTGAGACGGCGCGTGAACAAACCTTTTCGATATCATATAGACAACTCTAGCGAAGGGGATAAGGAGTAGCCTGTTGTGTCGGAGATCGAGCGTGGCTGGGATGATCGCCCTGCTATCATTTATGGATTAGGGTTTTGGAACCGCAAGTCCATGCGAGGCATGTTGAGCACAACGCCCGGCGAGGTGCGGTTTTACAGTTCTTTCGATCGTGCCTTGAAAGCGGCAGAAAAGAGCAAAGGGCGATTGTTTGCCTGGACAACGCGACTTTCAGACGAACAGCGCAATCGCTGCTCTAGCCAGAATATTCCTCTTGTGAATATAGAAGATGGCTTTATTCGTTCGGTCGGTCTTGGCGCTGCCTTTGTGCCTGCAGCATCGCTTATTCTTGATGGGCGTGGCATCTATTATGACCCAACCAAACCAAGCGATCTGGAATGGATGATCGAGCATGACGAAATCTGCGAGGCAGACAGAAGTCGAGCTGCCAGCCTGAGAGAAAAGCTGATCGCGTTACGTGTTTCAAAATATAATCTTGGTGGTGTAGACGCAGCCAAAGTTCCCGAAACAAGCCGAAGGAAAATTCTGGTTCCCGGCCAGGTTGCCGACGATGCTTCGATCCTTAAAACCGCAAGTGACAGCTTGGACCTGAAATCTGGTCGCAACCCCAATTTATTGCTGCTGCAAAAGGTTCGTCAGGAAAACCCCGATGCCTTCATCATATTCAAACCGCATCCTGATGTTACGTCCGGCCTCAGAAAGGGAGCGCTGTCTGAGAGTGAGATGAGACAATATGCCGATATGATCGAATTCAAGACGGATATTATCGACCTTATTGAGCAATGTGACCGGGTTGAAACAATCTGCTCTCTTTCGGGATTTGAAGCTCTTCTGAGGGAGAAAGAGGTTGTCGTTCATGGGCAACCATTTTATGCCGGTTGGGGGCTCAGCATTGATAGAACGGCCATCGCACGGAGAACCAGGACTATTGATCTGGATTCTCTTGTCTATTTCACGCTGATTAAATACCCTTTCTACGTGAATCCTGTAAAATTCCATTCAGTTGATGCTGAAACGGTGATTCGAATGCTCTCGGAGATCCGACAGGAACAGGTTTCTCCGTTAAAAAAGGGCGTTATGCTTGGTGTGGCCAAATTGGCGTTTCGGTTTGGATTGTGAAGCGAAATTTATGTTAAAGTAAAAGTTGCATGCGACAGCTTGAGGTGATATCACCTTTCCAAGCTTGGCAGATTTGAGGGGGAAGTTGTGATATTTCTGCAACTTTTTGTCGAAAAATAAGAGAATTTTATTGATAGTTTAGGCGTGTTGCTCAAGAGTAGATACTAGCGTTGCGTAGACTCGTATAGTGTTGCCGGGTGCTTCGGCGGGAAAGGCAATTCTCCTCGCGAAAATGAGATGAAACATATGTTACGAATTTTGTTGTTGCTTTTGGTCTCTCTGTCTCTGTCGGGTTGCATGATTACGCCTCGCGAAGGGCCCTTGTCGACAGAAATCGAATCTCAGAGCAAGCAAAACGAATATGTCGTTGTTAACGTAGATGCTAATATTGTCGACGGTTTAGCCCGGTTTAATCCTGTCGGTTTGCGGCGCAAGTTCGCCGAGTCAAGAAGATACTCCCCGATCTCAACCGTTGGTTCTGGCGACGTTTTGTCGATCACGGTTTTTGAGGCAGCTCAGGGTGGGCTGTTCTCTGGAGAGGGTGGAAATCGGGCGAATTTCCCGAGCGTAGTTGTTGATCGTCAGGGAGATATTTCTCTCCCCTACTCCGGAACTATAAAGGTTAAAGGCAAAACGCCTCTGCAAATTCAGAATCTCGTTGTGGAAAGTCTGGAAGGCAAGGCGATACAACCACAAGCAATGGTCAATGTCGTAAGTAACAGAAGCAACACTGTTACTCTGACTGGTGATGTTGCCAAGCCGGGGCTATATCCATTGCCCGCTCAAGGCGCGCGGCTGCTTGATGCCGTTGCTGAAGCTGGTGGAACCGAGTTCCCTGCTCGAGAAACCTATGTGACCCTGCTCAGAGGTGGTCGTCAGGGCGTGCAGCTGCTGAAAACGGTTATGGAGCAGCCTGAAGAAAATATCTATGTATCTCGGGGTGACAGTATTTATCTGTCACATGATCCGCAGCGTTATACGGTGCTTGGTGCCGTCAAAAAGCCATCGGTATACACTTTCGATGCATCGACTATTTCGGTTCTGGAGGCTATTGCTGCTGCAGGGGGGCTCCTCGATGCTCGGGCTGATGCGACAGGCGTATTCGTTTTCCGTTACGAAGATCCGAAGGTGCTTGATACTCTGGGTTATGAATATACCCGTCAGGTTCGAGGCAAGGTTCCAACGATCTACCGTATCAATATGAAGCACGCGCAATCCTATTTCTACGCGCAGTCATTCCATCTGCAGGATAAGGATTCCGTATTCGTATCGAATGCTCGTGCTGTTGAAGTTGGTAAAGTTCTGAGCCTGATCAATATGGCGACATCTTCTATCAAGAATGGCGCTTATGCTGTGAACTATATTGACGATATGGATTAGGAATTCCTCCCGCGCAAGAAGTCGGGCGGGAGTATTTGAAGGAAAATTTTAATTGGGCAAGAAATTGAATTATTAACTTCTCTAGCAATGCTGGGGGGAGAGCAAAGCTTGTTATGGAACATGGTCGCGACGATAAGAAAAGAGTGTTTCTTTTTTTGCAGGGACATCCGTCTTTCTTTGCCCGTAACGTTGCTAATCAGCTCGAAAAGAGTGGCTATGAAGCCCTAAGGATCAACTTCTGCCTCGGTGATGCCCTTGTCTGGATGGGGCGCAAGTCGTTCAGTTATCGGCGGCCATTCAAGCAGTGGGAGAAGTATCTCCGTAAGTTTATCGCCAAGCATGGCGTGACAGACATTATCTATTACGCCGACAGAAAGCCTTATCATCAGGTTGCCGCCAAGGTTGCCTATGAGCTGGATATTCCGACTTATGCTTATGAGTTCGGCTATTTACGCCCGGATTGGATCACTCTGGAACGAGGCGGGATGTCGGCTTTTTCGCATTTTCCTAATGATCCAGCTCTCATTCGATCGATTGCAACCCAGTGCAAAATGCCTGAGATGGAACAGAAATTTCCTTATTCAAAGCCTCGGGAAATTGTCTACGAAGTCAGCTATAATCTGTTGAGCTATTTCACGGGCTTCCTCAATCCATTTTATAAAGCAGACCGATATTATAATCCTCTGATTGAGTATATTTCAGGAATTCCAGGCCTGTTTTTCGAGAAGCGTCGCCACGCGATTGCCCGTCGCTTGATCACCAGGCTGGGGCGGGAGCGGGTTCCGTTTTTTATCTTTTCCCTACAATTGCAGAGTGATTATCAGCTTCGTTCCAATGCGCCTTTCGCGCATCAGAAGAACGCCATTGAGATGGCGATGAAGTCGTTCGCTCAATATGCGACTTCTGGCACTAATATCATTTTCAAAGCTCATCCGTTGGATAATGGGTGGGAACGGTGGAGACCCTTTATTATAAAGAAAGCCCGTCAATTGGGCCTTGAAGGGCGCGTCCACTTTATCGTCGGTGGTAACCTCTCTTTCATGCTGAAACATGCCAAGGGGTGCGTGTTGATCAACAGTACTGTCGGGCTGCATTCATTGCGGATAGGCTGTCCGGTTAAGGTGCTTGGGCATGCTGTTTATGATCTGGAAGGGCTGACCCATCAAGGTAGTCTTGATAGCTTCTGGCGTCAGCCAGAGCTTCCTGATAAAAGCTTCGTGAATGATTTCGTCAAGGTGATGGCTACTACCATTCAAGTGAAAGGTAATTTCTTCACAACGAAAGGTCAGAAGGCTGCGGTACCTGCTTTTGCAAACAGACTGATTAACAATGAAGTCAACGGGTTGGGTGCATTTGTTCCGGCCGCTCCGCGCCTTGTTTCTCTTCGCGCCTATGAAATGCCGATCAATTGGCAGTATAATACCGGGCGTAAAGAAGTGGTAGAGGATGAGGCTTCGGTTGATCAGGAATTGGCCGTTCCGCTTTCGCTGTCTTTAAAGTAGCTCGTGCCAATTTTGGAAAGACAGTTTTCCGAATTGATTGCCTGAATTTTGGCTCCATGCTTGAGATTGGCATGGAAGCTTTTTCAGACATAGACTTTAGCTGAAAACTTGTATTCGGATTAGGTAAACCAAGGCTTCTGTCCACTCTCTAGCGGATAATTTGACAAGGAGTGCTACCGCTGACGCATTCTATGCGGCGCTCTGAACGAAGCTCGTCTTCTCTTTACGAGCTGCTTTTGTAGCTTTCCAGAAGTTGAAGGCTATTTTGCAAAAGCTGCGCTGCTGCCTTTTCGCTTTCAGCTTCTACATAACAGCGCATCTCCGGGGCATTGCCTGACGGTCTGAAGTGAACGATATCGCCACTCTTTAGCGTAATACGCAAGCCGTCCACATTCGTTTTGGAGGCCACTTCGCCAATCGGAGCTAGGAAGGAGGCGAGAGCTTCATCGCTTTCCCGCAAATGGGACATGAGTGCCGCACTGCGTTCCTGAGCGAAATTTTTAATCCGATCAGCATCCGCAACGGGGAGAGAGTAATCAGCAGAGAGCTCTGTCAGAGACTTTCCATTAGCAAACGCACTGAAGAGGGTGGCAAGGATTGGCAAAAAACAATCTCTTGTTGGCAATGCTGAAAGAGGATTCTGGCAAGTGTTGATGGACGTGGCGGTCAGATAACCCCCGTTAGCCTCGAAACCAACGATATTTTCCTTTCCTTGAGAAATTGCCTCTGCCATGCCTGCGATGACATAAGGCGAGCCAACCTTTGTCCGGATCACTTCAAAATCGCTGTTCTTTTCGATGCCCGAGTTTGAGGTGATTGGCGTGACTGCGACTTTGGCACGCAAGAAATTGGAGGTTATGAGCCCTAGCAGGTCGCCACGCAACGGAGTGCCTGTTTCATCGGCTACGAGGGGGCGGTCTGCATCGCCGTCAGCTGAGACCACTGCGTCAAGGGAAAATTCTTTTGCCCAACCTTGCAGCAAGGCGACTGTTTCATCTGAAACTGCTTCGGTATCCACTGGAATGAAGGTGTCCGACCAGCCTAGCGGAATAACATCAGCGCCAAAGCCTTTGAGACAATCAACGAGCATTTCGCGACAAGTTGTCGAATGCTGGTACACGCCAATTTTTTTACCTTCAAAGGCATTCTCAGGCAGAATACTGGCGCCGCGCTGCATAAAGGCTGCTATGGCCTTGCCTTCATCATTTTCGGCTGAGCTTTTTTCCAAAGAGACCGATCCGTCCAGCTTCTCAGCCCAGGCGATTATGGCTTGCTCATCTTGCTTGGTTATTTCACCTGCTGGAACGTAAAACTTGATGCCGTTACGGTCCGCAGGAATATGAGAGCCGGTGATCATGATAGATGCGGCATTTTGTGCCATGGCATGGAGAGCCAATGCCGGGGTAGGTAACACGCCACAGTCTAACGGTTTAAACCCGCATGCTTTGATTGATGCGAAGCAAATGGACGCGATTTCGGGGCTAGAGGGGCGCAAATCCCGCCCGACAAAAATAGTCTCCCCTTGTTTGGCAAGACCTTTTTCCTCAAGAAATCGGCAAAAGGCGGTCATATAAAGAGCGCTAGGCATTCCCGTCAGCTCAACCGAGAGACCGCGAAGACCGCTCGTGCCAAATTTTACGTCCATATCAGTTATTCCAATGTCAATCACATCGATCAGCATAATGTTCTGATCGCAAATCGGAACTTAGCCAAAGCAATGCAGTGAAAACAGAAATCTAGTCCCGTGAATAGATGTCTTCATAGCGGACAATATCGTCTTCGCCCAGATAGGAGCCCGTCTGCACTTCGATCAGTACCATATTTACTTTGCCCGGATTTTCCAAACGATGGGTTTCTCCAAGAGGAATGTAAACAGACTGGTTTTCTGTAACGAGTTTGGTTTCTTGTCCGATGGTTACCTTTGCTGTTCCCTCAACAACGATCCAGTGTTCGGCCCGATGATGGTGCGATTGCAGCGATAGGGAGCCGCCTGGTTTGACGACTATGCGCTTCACTTGGAAACGACTGCCAATAACCAAACTCTCGAACCAGCCCCAAGGACGATGATCTAGAGGGAAGGCTTCTGCCTGATGGGCATTCTTGGCCTTCAACGCATCAACCACCTTGCGAATGTCCTGCGTCCTGTTTGCATCGGCGATGAGAACCGCGTCTGGCATGGCGATGGCCAAGACATTGTCAAGACCTATGCCAACCACCTCAAGTCCTTCATCCTCTGAACGGAGAAGCGAATTGGTGCAGTCAATTGCTGTGGCATTGCCAAGAAGGGAAACCCCTTTTGAATCTTGTTTGCTTTCTTTCCAGACAGCACACCAGTCGCCCAGATCAGACCAACCTGCAGAGAATGGAACGACAGCAAGATTGTCTGCCCTTTCCATCACGGCATAATCGATTGATATGTCTTCTGCGTTTGCCCAGCTTTCAGGGTCGAGCCGTAAAAAGCCGAGATCCGGTTTTGCCTTGTCGACCGATTGGCGAACCGTTTTCATAAGGTCTGGCGCGTATTTTTGAAAGGCTTCGATGATGGCATTGGCCGTGAAGAGAAAAATGCCCGCGTTCCAGAGGAATTTCCCGGAGGAAACCATTTTTTCTGCATTGGCAAGATCAGGCTTTTCGACAAAGCGTTCGAGACCGATGGCGCGTGCTGCTCCATCATTCAGGCATTCTGCCAGTTCAAGATAACCATAGCCGGTTTCTGCATGGGTCGGCTTGATGCCGAAGGTGACAAGCTTGCCCTCTTTGGCTGCGGCTTCACCGATTTTAACGGCTGCGCGGAAAGCTGCTGCATCGGGCACAACATGGTCAGATGGTGCGACGAGCAACATTGCCTCAGGATCTTGATCCGCCAGATAGAAAGCGGCGGCAAGTACGGCGGGTGCCGTATTGCGTCGATCTGGTTCGATCAGAATCGCGCCCGGATCGATGCCCACTTCAGAAAGCTGTTCTGGAACAATGAAGCGGAAATCAGAATTTGTAACGATGACCGACTTGTCAAATCCATCTCCAGCCAGTCGCAATGCTGTGGCTTGAAACAGCGTCGTATCGCCGACCAGGGGCACAAACTGTTTTGGATAGCTTTTGCGAGAAAGAGGCCAAAGCCGTGTGCCGGACCCACCACATAAAAGAACTGGAGTAATCATCTCAACCAACTTTTAAAAACAAACTGAAACTTCAATATTGAAAATTCTTGGAAACAATCTTGAAGCGAAAGTTAGGTTGAAAAATAGAGATTTTGGGCTCCAGTATTGTTTGTAATTTTTGATAAATGCAAAAAATAATGGTGTCAATAGATACCGATGGATTCATATTTCTAGCACAAGTGGTGGTTTGGATTTGCCCCGGCGTGCGTAAAAATAGATGGCCTCTGTCATTCGTCTTATGTTTGAGGTCTGTGTCTGGCAAGAGATGCGAGCCAACAGAATAGCGTGAAGAGGTGGTTACGAAACCTTCAGGGCTGAAGACCAGTTGTGGCGGGCCGTATTAGCCTATGACCCGCCAATATTGCGTTTGCATTCAGAACCGAGCTCAATTGGCGCAGAGGATAATGCATTTCTGACGCTACTGGATATGGTCTCGGACTGAATAGAAAATCAGCACAGAAACCGCCCAAACGATGAGAGCCACAAGAAAGGTTGTTAGGGCAACATGGAAGCGTTTGGGATATAAAGCTTCTTCCGGAATGCTAGGAGGTATGAATGTTGTCAGGTAGCGTTGTTGACGATAGGCTTCCACGCGCGCGCGCTCGAGAGAGGTGAGTGCCGATAAATAGGCCTTTTCTGCAAACTCTTTTTCAATGACGAGGCTTTCGTAATCTTCAAGCTTTTCGCTGAAAGAGCCGTTGTTATCGTTGGTTGTGTTTTCGCCCGGACCCAGGGTCGATTTTTGCGCATCAATCTGATTGGCCAAAGACGCAATCTGAGAGTCAATAACTCGTATGCTTGGGGAGTTTTCCGATAGCGATTGCAACAGGAAATCGCGTTTGGTGTTCAGCTCGCTCATCTTGTTTTCCAGATTGGAGATGAGGATGAGTTTGCTTTCTGCTGTTTTGGAGGGGTCGATATCCTGTCTTGTTTCTCGAAAATTCCTCAAGGCCGTACGCGCTGCCAGCAAACGTTCTTCCATTTGCTTGGTTTCCTGCTTTGCGTTCTTGACAGCATCGTTACGGGATTGTTCTGAAAGCTGGTTAATCAGCGTTTCACTTTCCTTGATGACTAATTCGCTGATTTTCTTTGCATCTTCTGGCGTGAAAGCCTTGATCTCAAGTGTCAGAATCTTGGATGTGCTGTTGTAGTAGATCTGTGCGACCGTCTTCCAATATTCCAGAAATTGTTCCATGCTTTGATCTGGGCTGAAGGAAGAAAGAAAGTCGCCTCTTTTGTAGACATCGTAGAGATTGATATCTTTCTGCAATTTATCAATCATCTGACGGCTGTGTATGAAATCTATCAGAATGTAGGTGTCGGTCGTAATGGAGCCAGAAGAGGATACGCCGGTAAACATGCCAAGAATATCGCTGCTAGCAGCAGAGTCGACGCCTCGGACAGCAAAGCGGGATTCGACGGCATATTGGTCGGATGCGAAAATGAATAGGTACATCAGCATCACGACTGTTGGCAAAATCGCGATGATGAAAAATGACTGCTTTAACCAGGAGCGTCTGACCTGTTGAGGTCTGAGGGGCTTTGAGGAGCCACTCTCTCCGCTGTCCTCTACTTTTCCGGTCTTTGATTTCTTGAGCTTAACGATCCTCTCCAGCGAGTAGACTTTTGAAGAGGGGCTAGTTAAGGAATTTTCTGTAGTCATAGGACCTATTTCACTACTAATAATGCGTGGTTCCAGAAATCGAAAGCGTTTTGCCGAATTGCTTACAGCGAGCGCATATAACTGTCGTGATCCTTTAAAGCCGCATCCAGATTGTCGAATGGAATGACGTTGCCATTGCGGAGGATTATACCCATATCACAATAATCTTTCAAAGTGGTCGGCGAGTGCGAGACCATAATCATGTTGGCATGATTCAGCTTTTCCTTGAATGCGGCTTTGGATTTTGTTTGAAAATTCTGGTCACCGACTGCTGTGATCTCATCAACGAGGTAGCATTCGAAGTCGATCGCGAGGCTTAAGCCGAAAGCAAGTCGTGCCCTCATGCCCGAAGAATAGCTTCTCACCGGCATGTAAAAATGCTCACCAAGTTCGGAAAACTTCATTACATAGTCGAGAATGGCTTCTGTATCCTGGCCATAAATTCTGGCGACGAAACGGGTGTTTTCAATGCCGGTCAAGGATCCATTGAAGCTTCCTGCGAACCCAAGCGGAAATGATATATTCTTGTGCCGATGAATAGAGCCGGAATCTGGAAGTTCAGCTCCAGCGATCAGGCGCAGCAGGGTCGACTTGCCTTCACCATTGGCTCCGATGATTGCGATATTTCTTTCAGGAAAGCTGGCCTTAAGCCCCCTTAATATGTGTTTGTAGGAGTTGCGGACCTTATATCTTTTTACAACATTGTCGAAGGTGATGATCATGTTCTTAACCGAATAGCTCTTTCGGCAGCCAACCCCACTAGTGTCAGTATTGCTCCTAGTGTGAGCGTATAGTCGATGTCGATGATGGCATGCGAATAATTGAAGAAATATCCAACTCTAAAGCTTTCGATGCCATGAATGATCGGGTTCCAGGTTAAAAAGCTTATCGCCGCATCCGGCATGGATTCCAGCGAATAGAATATGCCTGAAACAAACAGCATTGGTGTCGTGAACAGGCGATAGATATTGCCCCATGAATTGAACGAAGTGCAAATTACCGCGTTGATCAAGCCTATGCCGAAGCCCAACAGGAATAAGGAGAAAATACTCAGTAGAAGTTCCAGTATGTTGTACGGAACAGCGGCGATTCCCAGTATAATTAACGTGGAGAATACCAAAACCATCAAGACAAGACTTGTGACCAGCTCCAGTAATGCGCGGGCGATAATGGTGTCGAGTTCCTTCACTACGGGATAGGTCAGAAGCGCTTCGTTGGCCTGAAAAGCCGCTGTAAGCTGGTTGCCCAGATTCCGGAACATCATGAACGGCAGCATGCCGGTTGCAAAAAAGGTAATTCTGTTGATGCCGTTGACCGCTGAGCTGCCCATGAATGTGAACATGGCGGACAGAGCCAGAATATATCCGATAGGTTCGATCAGCGCCCACATATAACCAATTGGAGACGCTCCATATCGAACGCGCATTTCCCTCAAAACCAAGGAAAGAATAACTCTAACCTGCAGAATTACTGCGTTTTTGATCTCATTATCCATACTTTTTCTTATGGCAGGTAAGTAAAACATCTTGAGTTATGCTGCGAATGTGTGGCCAATGTGTGATTGGAAAAATCAGAAATTGTCAGGAATTGTAAAAATATCCCATTACAAGCTATTCTGGAGCAAATTGTGACCGCGTCAGCTAAAGCTACTCATTGGAACCGAATTGTTCCAAATCGGCTTGGCCAGTGCATCCGTGTCTGAACTCTTGTCATAGTCACTGTTGGACGTCAAGATTTGTTTTGAACGTGAAGGTTGATCAAGCGGCGGGCAAAATGGCGTTTTTGCTGGCTTGGTGTGCTCTCTCAATGAGCGGGTTTCAGGCAGAGAGACGAATGGGACAAGGATAGACTAACAAAGCTATTTGCCAGAATTCAAATTAGATAATAGATTGCGCTCGATCCTATCAAGCAAGAGACTGTCATTGTGACCAAATCCACCGCCACCCACTTTTCGCCCCGGCGCATTCTGTTCATTGGGAATTTTCAGCGTAAACGGCGCTGCAATCACTTTTATGAAACGTCATTCATCGTCGAAAACGGTCTTATTCGTGCGGGACATTTCGTCCTGACCTTTTCCTTGCGCGATGAGGTGAAACAGCGCCGACTGGCCGCTGCTGTCGGCATGGACAAGAAGCTGGCGATGAAGCAGCTTCTTGGTTTGATTGACGAGTTCGATCCGGAAATTCTGTTGTTTGATCATGTTGATCTATTGGACAAGGACGATTTTGCTCTGTTGAAGGAAAGAGCAAAGAAGGCGCGTTTCGTTCAGTATCATGTCGATTCAACCAAACGTGCATCGGCAATGAACTTCTTTTCAGGGCGAACGGAGTTTATGGATGTTTCCTTCATCACCAGTGCGCTGGATCGCAAGGTGGAAGCGATTTTCCCTCAAGACGCGCGCATTGCCTATATGCCCAATCCGGTTGATGCTGCGATTGAACGGGGGCAGGCCTTCGCGCATGCCAAAGAAGAACTCAAGCGCGATTTTCACTTTTTGGGAGGCATCTGTTCTGACCGGGTAAAGCAGCTTGATGAACTGCGTCTTCTGTTGCCGTCCACGCTGCGCAGTGATTATGCCGGTGCCATTGTCGGCAAGCCGGACATTACCGGCAATGCCTTCCTTGACTATATTTCCGGTTCCGCCATGTCGCCCAGCTTGCAGCCTGAGAGCGGTGTGGAAGAGAGCTATCTTTACGCCTCGACACGCGTGGCCCAGCAAATGGCCTGCGGTGTTCTAACCTTCGTTCACGCCTCGACAAAGCTCGATGATCTTTATGCCGATGGAGTTGTGCTGTTTCGGGATATCGAGCATCTGGGCGAGCTTGTCTCGCGCTATCATCATGATGATGAGGAGCGGCGCCGCTTGGCCCAGATTGGCTGGCAGAGCGTGCACGAGCAGACCAATACTGCCCGTGTCTGTCAATATATGCTGGATGTTCTTGATGAGCGCGAGGCCATGGATGGTTATGGCTGGCCGTCTCTTCTCTAGGGCTTTACGCGACTAGATGCCGATGGCGGCGAGAACGTCCTCTTCAGAAATGCGCTCCCTGACATTCTGATCGACCTTTCGCTCCTGTGCCGCAAAGTCAAAGTCTTTAGGGATGTCCCTTGGGCGTGATTTGAGATTGAATACACGGCCAGTCAATTCTGCAAGTCGATCCATATCCAGAGCGCCTTCGGGAATGCCAAGGGCTGCCATCATCGCAAGGACATGCTCGATCTCGTTGAGTTCCATGATATCAATGGAAAAGGCTGCGAGATTGAGCTTGGCGGCAACTGACGCATAGACTTGCTGCCTTCTCTCGATTTCGCGCGTATACCAATAGCAAAGCTGGTAGTCGGAATAGTTTTGCCAATCGGGAAGCTCAAGGAAAACATTGTCATCGGGAGACAGATAGTATTTCAAGGCAATTCTGGTTTTACCCGGTATGGCCTTTCCGCGATATATCGATGATGCAATCAAACGCGGATCACGCTTGAGAAAGATGAAGGATGGTTTCAGCCCCATCTTCAACGTGGGTTCGAAATAGCCCTTGCAATAAAGGTGGGACGTTTCAACATAACGCGATGTGCCTGCGTCACAAATGGCGGGCAACTTCCTGTATCGGAGAAAATCTGAGGCCAGATCCAGATCATACTGAATGGGCCGCAGCAGGGTCATGAAGGATGGTTCAGGTTCGTGCAGGGACGTCGTGTCTGAAACCGCAGTAAACAGCTGATTCAAGGTGTCCGAGCCGGACCGACCAGAGGTAATTGTAAAAATCACTTGCCTTTTGTTCACATTGCTTACGAGGGTGCTCAGGCTTTCTGGATTACATACCAGATTCCTTAGCTTGAATTCGAGTTTTTGCCCGATAACGCGGAAATCCTGTCGCAAGCACCCTCCCCTGCTATTTCATCTTTTCAATCAGCTTGTCGATTATATCGGATTTTTCCTGCGCTTGTTTGAAAAGCCATGCTGAGCCGTCGATCGACAAATGATCATCATCACGATAAATCATCGTGTGATCGGTAAATATGCGACACAGTCCCCCTTCGCAGAAGAAAGGATCAAATGACACACTATCCACGCGATCGTTGGTCTTTGCCATATCTTTCAAAAGATCTTTGCCAAAACCCAACCGCTTGTCAATCACAGACAGCGGAATAATGTCGCAATCATCAGCCAGTCGTCCCGCCCAGATATTCTGCATGACACATTTTTTGCCCATGCTGGTATGAAGCGGCACCTGATCGAGCAATACGATTTGCGCCTTGCTATGCTGCTTCAGGTAATCGATCATTTGCTGCAAATGAACCCGGATAGCCTTACGTGCCTGAGCTTTGGTTGCAGAGTAAATGCCAGGCTCAGCAATCAAAGTTACGCCCCTACTATTAACCTCCTTGGGCATAGGGTCTTCATAGGAATGCACATTCCAGCGCCCCGCAACAAGGATCAGCTTGATATCGGGATAGGCTTCCAAACCGCGTGTAATGTCGTCAAGCAAAGTCGAGCAATCACGCTTCTCGCCCTTGAGGAAGTGATCCGCTCCGGCAACGGGAAGACAGGCAGATTGGGAAAGCAGTCGCCCTCCCACATGGGCGGCCTCGGCCAGCTTGGATGCAAAAATGCCGTAATGGCCCGCGTGGGAATCTCCAATTAACAGCAACTTGGGATCGTTTGCCTTTTCCTTGTCTCCCAGAATGCAGTTGGGAGAGGTGACCATGTCCTTGCTTTTCTCACAACTGCCATAAACCGCCATTTTGCTTTGCTTTTCCAACCGGGCAATGAAAGGCGTGTAGTCTCCGCGCCAGCGCCATCCCTTGGAGAGGTGGGCATATAATCCGATAGAGGCAACAAACAGGACGCATGCCAGACCAACGCCTACGACCGCTTTGGAGTTCTGATTTGTCTTGGAGCCGTAGCGGAATGGCCTTTCAATAAAATGCAGGCTGAAAAAGGAAAGTGCCAGAATAACCGCAAGCAACCCGGCTTGCGCGGCTGCTGACGGCGCTCCGTAACCGCCAATGTAGAGCACAAGGATGGGCCAATGCCACAAATAGGCCGAATAGGAGGCTTTGCCCAGTGCTACGATTGGCTTCAGCCGGAACAGGGCACTGGCCGGTCCGCCGCCCACTCCGCCACCAACCAGAAGCAGGGCGCTGCCGAGAACGGCAGGAACAGCATAAATTCCGGGAAAAGGCGTAGAGCCGTCCAAGAAGACAACAGCATAAAGGATGAGAGCCAAGCCTGCGGCACTGATTATGGGAGCCCATTTTTTAATGAAATCCGTTTTCAGATTGACAAGGGCCAGCAAAGACCCGACCGCAAGCTCCCACAAGCGCGAATGCAACATATAGTAAGCGACGTCGGGGGCGCTCTTCGTAAGATATTCTGACATCCCCAGCGAAAGCAGGATGATAAAAACAACCGCTTGCTTGCGATATTTTCTGAAAGCAGGCAACGCCAGAAGCATCAGCAAGAGCGGCCAGATGAGATAATACTGCTCTTCAACACCCAAAGACCATGTGTGAAGCATTGGTTGTTCGTGAGCTGCAGGGTCAAAGTAGCCCTGATGATCCTTGAAATGGAGGTTGGCAACAAAGCCTGCAGCAGCAACGATGCTAAGTGCTGTCTCTGAAAAGACGGCCGGAGCATCGACAAAGGCCGAGTAGATAAACACGGCAACGCATACACTGAGCAAAGCAGGCAGAATGCGTCTGAAACGACGGGCATAGAAATTCCAGAGTGAAAAGCTTTTTTCCTCGATCTCCCGGTGGATGATTTGGGTGATCAGAAACCCGGAAATAACGAAGAAGACGTCAACACCGACAAACCCTCCTGGCGACAGGCGTGGATTGAGGTGAAACAGGACAACTACAGTAACGGCAAGCGCTCTCAGGCCATCGATGTCAGCGCGATAGTTCATCTTCATCTGGTGTTCAGATCCCGTTGACGCAAATTTTCCCATGCAAAGTCGTAAAGAGCCTGATCCCAGCGGATTAGGGGGGCGAGAATCTCATCAAGCTCCAGATCTTTCTGTCTTTCCGGTTGTTTTTTGGGTGATGACTTGTTGACATGCTGAACGGGGGCGTCAGGCAATTGCAGCAGGTGGACGATGTTCGGCAGATCTGTCGCTACGGTTTCCTGAAACCCAACATAGTTGACTTTAGAAAGGTTTTTCTTCGCCGCCTCCAGCAAAGCTGGGCCATTGTCTTGATCTGGATAAATCTCCAGATCTCCAGCAAATTGTCGCAGGATGAAATTGTCACGCAGATAGCGCAAATCTTCATTGTCGCTTGTAAAGAACTCGATTGCCGAATAGTTGCCAAGGTCCTTGGGTGTGTAAAGGCGTTTGCCGATATGTTGGCCATCGGGCAGGCTGATGAGGTAATTGTAAAGGGACAACAGGCGCTTTTGGGGATCGCGCAGCAAAGTGAAGCTGATGACATTCTGGCCTTGGGTGAATGTCTCGAATGTTCTGAAACTGAAATGGCCGGAAACAAAACTGGCGTTAGCGCAACGATTTATCATTTCGCTATAGTCTTCGTTTCGTTCCAGAGGCTCGACATTCAGGTTGACCGATTTTTTCGTCCATTGAGGCCAGGTGCAGGCTCGTATATGCTTTTTGGCTGAAGTTCCCGCACATTTGGGCACGTGGATAAAAACAATTTTCGGAGGCCATTGGCCCGTTTTGATACGCCTCAGCACAGCCCGCCACAATGTGCGCAACCGAAGGCTCATCTTGTGAAATGAAGATGGCCGAGCCGTCAGATCAACAGGTTTATTCACGTTACATTCCTCTAGCCCAGATGCCGTTCCAACATCTTGACGTCTTTAAGCCAGCGACCAAATGCGATGATCATGGCATAGGCAAAACCGTAGATGCCCGTTCTCCAGCTGTTGCGCAAAAAATATTGGCGCAAGAAATAAAATGGCAGCCCGAAGATCACCCTGATGACCAGAAACCAATAGGGCTTCAGCTTAGCTTCCTTGGCTCGCCGTGTTGTATTGCTATTTTGTTTCTGCAACAAGTGACCAAGGCTTTCGAAGGCGTGATGTTGCAACCCGCTTTTGAGGCGCCCCTGCTTGATGTCTTCCGGAATTTTTAGCTGGTCCCAAGCCTTGTGCTCGGGCATCCGTAAAACTTTTCGGTTGTAGAATTTGGCACGATTGCTCTGAACGCCGGTGGGCCATACCTTGCCAAATGGCGTTACGACAGCCATCTCCACGCGGTAGACACTGAAGTCTGGCTCGCCTTTTGCAAAAAGGCTTTTGATTTCAAGAGCAAGATCGTCGGAAACGACTTCATCGGCATCAAGATCGAGGAGCCAGTCATGACTGCAGGCCTCTTCTCCCACCCGCTTCTGAAAGCCATTGCCCAACCAGTCCTGGTTGACGATCCGAGCCCCCAGCTTGTTTGCAATTTCCAGGGTCCTGTCTGTCGAGCCAGAATCGACAAGGACCACCTCATCGGCGACCTTGAATGCGGCTTCAATGACAGATCCTATGAGCCGTTCCTCATTCATTGTTCTGATGTAACAGGATATCTTGCTTGGCATGGTCAAACCAACATTTTCTCTTAGGGCTCGTGTCTTCGTGGTTTCATGAAGACTTGTTTCCGCCAAATGATTGAACAGAAAACGGAAACTAAACTGGCTGGGTGGATGAAATTCCCTACTTAAGAAACGTCCGTTAGCATTGTTAACGCGATGCCGCAACAACCATGTCCGGAGAATTGGTTGATATTGTAAGGCCTGCGTCTTTTAGGAGGCGGGTACAATCTTCGACTGTATCTTCTCCCTGTCGCTCTGCACCAGCATCAATGCCAACATGGCGCACCCTTGAAAGCAAGTTCGAAGCGCCTTTCAGAACTTCCGGCTCGGCTCCTTCAGCATCCATTTTAAAGGCGATGATCGGTGCGTCACCAATATGCTCGGCGATCATGTCATCAAGACGCACAGCCGTGAGCTTGAGCTCTTTTGGAGGCACCTTTTCCGATGGGAATATGGAGCTGTCTGCATTCTTTGGTTCAGAGAAAAAGCTTACTTCCTTTGCTTCATCCAGAGCGACGCGGGGGTCGTGAATCCAAACCGCACCGGCTGGCGCATGCTGGGCAAGGTTCTTTTTGAGGCAGGATGCGGCGGCGGGATCAGGCTCGACCACCATTACCTTGTAGCCCAGACCGAGCATGTAAAGCGACCACTCCCCCATATAGCCGCCAACGTCGACTGCCCATGCACCTTCAGGGGCAGGCCCCACATGTGCCAGATCATAGCGCTTGGCAACCGCAGCCAGACGGGATTTGACGCCGTGGCGGTAATGGCGCCAGCGGCGGAAGCCGGGAGCGTAAAAGATCTGCCCCTCAACAGAGATTTTAGTTATCCCGTTTTGCTCAACTGCCCAAACTTGAACTCTTTTACGATTACCAAAGAAAATCCGGACCTTGTTCAGGACCATCTGAAAATATTCAACAGGTTTGTACTCAGACATGAATTGCTCAAATCGCTGCTTTGAAATCAGAGAACTCTGATTTCCTCCCCCAAAAGACAGTCGAATACAGAGCTTCTCGGCTCTATGTTTCGATCAATTTCTATTTGTTTCCTTAGCAGCAACTTATATAAATAAGCAATAGTTTTGCCGTGTACCGGTACTTTTGTTCAAGAAGTTTTCATAATCTTGCTGTTTTGAAAATAGCCATTTCAACCCTTCCAAAGGCTAGACAAATCAGGCGGCCCCAAATTTGCGACGTAACCGTTTTACACGTTTTCGAACAGATCGCAGCAATCGCCCAAAGACACTTTTCGGTCTTGCGTGTTGAAACGGGTCCTGAATATGCCTTTCATCGCCGATGTGGCGAACAGCAGGGTGTTCCAGATTGGCCATCCAGTATCCATCCTGTTTGAAGCGATAGCTGACGTCTTCTTCGCGCCCGAGCTGATGCATTGGGGCAAATTTGCGGAAGTCCGATATGCGTCTGAGGCCGGGGTTGAAGGAGTAGCTGAAATATTCAGGGTGAAGGGTCGGGTCATAGTGGAAGAATTCCAGACCATCCAAAGTCTCTACAGGCTGGTTCCTGATCAGAGGATTGAGTTCTGTTCGTGCCCGCAGGCCAACCATGCTGACCAAAGGAAACGCCTGCAAAATTGCCAATGACTCGGCAATGAAACCCGGACGCAAGAATTCCCAATCGTCCTCACAGTGAAAAACATAGTCGGTCTTAACCAGTTCATAGGCTCGATCAATCGACTTCATTTGCCCGAGCTGTGGCTTGTTGAGAATGATGGTCAGACGGGGGTCATCAAAGTCAAGGGACTGATATATGGCATCATTGCCAGAGTCTTCTGCAATGATGATTTCAGCGATTGGCGCATCGAAATAGCGTAATAGAGACTTCATCGTCCGGTTCAAAAGATCAAAACGATTGCAGCTTGTCACAACAATGGTGACCGCTGGAAGCTCTTGGTGAATTGATCGGTCTGCGCTCATAAATCTTAACTCGTTTTTGGATCAGAAACCCCTGAGATCTCGGTAGGTGGAGACCTCACAGCCTTGATGACAATTTATATTTGCTGAAGGGATGCCAAAACATTTTTGAAGCAAAACCTGCTGTCAGACTATAGCCCCACGCGGCGGGGATACTAATGTCCTCAAGGTGACCTGACAACCCGTCGTAATGCTATCCGCACGACAAAGGTCGTGCGTTATCGGCGCTGCGTGTTATCGGAAACGCTGTTTTGTTTTAATCATATTCTATGGTTTGATGACGTTCTTTATATATAGACTACGGTTGGTCATGTAACAGCTATAGTGAGCTCTCGATAGATATTGTCTTAAAAAGAAATTTTCCAATCTCAGATAGGCTGAAAATAGAAAATTTCTCTTCTCTTCATGCATTTTGTCAATCGAGATCTGACCCTCCGGCCATAATGAAAAGCTACTATTTCTGAATTCTTCTGGAATGATAATGAACAGGTCTTTGGCTCCCATAAAGGGATCCTGGAATTTCAATCCCGAAAATAAAGACGCATCTGCCGCATCGGGATTTTGAAGAAATTGGCTCAGGCGGGCGAGACTTTCTCGCAAGGACGTGTCTGCACTCTTGCCGCTTACAAATTGCCGGGCGAATAGCTTTACGCCCTCATGAATTTCATCGCGGATGTGAGAGGAGATTTCGTCCTTGCCTTGCCGCTCATAGACAGGGTGTCCATCATGGGAAAAATGCAGAAAGCTTCCATGTGGCGCAGACAAGATGGCTTCAAAGAAATAGCGATAGCTATTAATCAGGCTTTTGGATGATTTGGCTGGCAGAAAGTTGCCATCAAATCCGAATGCCGGACCAACATTGGCGGCCAGATTGCGGGCGCTTTCATGAGTAATCAGGTACAAACCCGCGACAGAGCGATTAATCAGCTTTGAGAAAAAGCGCTGAGTGGTCCCCTGATAGCCTATGTCAACGACAAAAGCATTGGCGTTGCCAACGATAGAGTTCAGATAACAGGTGTATTGCTCAAGGTGGTTTTGGGCTTTTGCTGCTATTTGGGGGGAAAGCTCAGCAACTATCTGAGCTAAAGATTTCCTGCCTTCTTCTGTCAACAGGGATGTCTGCAGCTGATCTTGGGATATTGGGCCTGCAAGAGGAGCCGCAAGCGTTTCTTCTTCCCCGTCCGACAGGTGGAATTGAACGGCCAAAGCGTCTTGCACCGATCCTTTGTGCCGAACGCTCTTGAGCGTTTCCATAATGCCGTCCCGGTCTTTCATGCTCGCAAACCGGATGGCGGAGCGAGAGGCCGGGACATAGCGGCTGAAGCTGATCTCTTCGGGATAAAGGATGTCATATACCTGATGAATGAGATATCCATCACGGGCGACAAACAGGAGCTGGGCACCGCTCTGTTCTGCCTTCTTTTCATGAATCCATCGGCAAAATTCAACGATATATGGTCCCAGGATCAGTTTGCCGAAATTTCTGATGTCATTTTGCAATATGGCCATGGAAATAAACAATCAGCAGAGGTCTCGTTTTCGACCATGTTCGCGGCTTGATATGGTGGGGGAACTCTTCATATCTGGCACCTCGTCTTGTTAATCTATTTTTCATGTCATATGCCCCATTCGGGGTCAAGCGGCCAATGGCGGATGGTGACACAGGTTCGGAGCGAGACAGGTTTCTGTCTTTGCTGGCTTTGGTGGAACTGCGCTTTTTCAAAAGTCATTTTGCAAATGGGAATGAGGATGCTACAAGCCTCTCATACATCGGGACACTGAAAGATTATTCCATGCCTTTTACTCACCTCAAAGCCCTTGAATATGAGAGCATCCATATCATTCGAGAGGTCGCTTCGGAGTTTAAAAATCCCGTCATGCTTTACTCGATCGGTAAAGATAGCGCCGTCATGCTGCATCTTGCACGCAAGGCCTTCTACCCGTCGCGTATTCCTTTCCCGTTGATGCATGTTGATACGACCTGGAAATTCCGCGAGATGATCGAGTTTCGGGATCGCATGGCCAAGGAATATGATTTGGATCTGATTGTTCATACCAACGAGGAGGGGCGGGCCAACAATGTGAACCCGTTCACCCACGGCTCTTCTCTTTATACTCAGATCATGAAGACCGATGCGCTGAAGCAGGCTCTCACCGAACACAAGTTCGATGCCGCTTTTGGTGGTGCTCGCCGTGATGAGGAGAAATCGCGCGCCAAGGAACGTATCTTCTCTTTTCGTACGGAAAATCACAGCTGGGACCCCAAGAACCAACGCCCAGAGCTATGGAACCTGTTCAATACACGTATCAAGCCGGGTGAAAGCATTCGCGTGTTCCCGCTCAGCAACTGGACCGAGCAGGATATCTGGCAATATATCATGCTGGAGAATATTCCCATTGTGCCTCTGTATTTTGCCAAGGAACGCCCGGTTGTGAAGCGGGATGGCACATGGATCATGGTGGATGATGATCGCCT
Organism: uncultured Cohaesibacter sp.; assembly: GCF_963664735.1. NCBI lineage: Bacteria > Pseudomonadati > Pseudomonadota > Alphaproteobacteria > Hyphomicrobiales > Cohaesibacteraceae > Cohaesibacter > uncultured Cohaesibacter sp. The sequence goes on from NZ_OY761553.1 coordinate 3,798,516, forward strand.
GCCGCTCAATGAAGGCGAAGTTCCGGAAATGAAAATGGTACGCTTCCGCACCCTTGGCTGTTATCCGCTGACCGGAGCCGTGGAAAGCTCGGCCTCCACCCTGGAAGAGATTTTTAAAGAAATGCTTGTTGCCCGCACTTCCGAACGCGAAGGACGCATGATCGATCATGACGACACCGCATCAATGGAGAAGAAAAAACGGGAGGGCTATTTCTGATGAGTGACGTTATGGAAACATCGAACTCTGCTCTGGATGGGGGCAAATTTGCTCGTCAGGAAAGCCGAGATATCCTGCGCTTTCTGACCTGCGGCAGCGTGGATGATGGCAAGTCGACATTGATCGGGCGCCTGCTTTATGACAGCAAGACCATTTTTGAGGACCAGATGCGGTCTCTGGAGGCGGTCAGCAAAAAGCACGGAACAACCGGCGATGATATCGACTTGGCGCTTCTGCTGGATGGCCTGCAGGCCGAACAGGAGCAAGGCATCACAATTGATGTGGCCTATCGGTTCTTTGCATCGGACAAGCGCAAATTCGTCGTCGCCGATACTCCGGGCCATGAGCAATATACGCGCAACATGGCAACAGGTGCTTCCAACTGCGATCTTGCGGTTATCCTCATTGATGCGCGCAAGGGTGTGTTGACCCAGACCAGACGCCATAGCTTCATCACTTCGTTGCTTGGCGTGCGTCATGTGGTCTTGGCCGTCAACAAGATGGACTTGATGGACTTCCGACAGGATGTCTTTGACAAGATCGTGGAAGATTACAAAGCCTTTGCCCAGAGCTTTGAGTTTGAAACCATCATGGCAGTGCCGATGTCAGCCCGCTATGGTGACAATGTGGTGGCTAAAAGTGATCGGACCGCTTGGTATGATGGTCCGAGCCTCCTAAGCTATCTTGAAGAAATCGATGTTCAGAGCGCAGAGCGTTCGCTGCCGTTCCGCTTCCCTGTGCAATGGGTGAACCGTCCGAACCTGAACTTTCGCGGTTTCTCCGGCACCGTGGCATCCGGCGTCGCCCATGTGGGGGACGAGATCGTCGTTGCCAAATCTGGCAAGACCTCCAAAATCAAATCCATTGTGACAATGGACGGCGATCTGGAGGAAGTGGAAGCCGGTGAGGCGGTCACCATTACTCTGGAAGATGAAATCGATATTTCCCGTGGCGATCTTCTGGCGCTTAAGCAGCATCGACCGCAGGTAACAGATCAGATTTCGGCCCATCTCATTTGGATGGACAACAGCCGGCTGATGGTTGGTCGTCCTTATATTCTCAAGATGGGCACCCAGCAGGTTCAGGCAACCGTCACAGAACTCAAGCACAAGATTGATGTCAACGACGCCACCCACAAGAATGCTGGCAAAACGCTTGAGCTCAATGAAATCGGCTTTTGCAACATGTCGTTTGCACAGCCATTGGCGATGGATACCTATGGTGAAAACCACAGGACGGGGTCCTTCATTCTGATCGATCGATTCTCCAACCAGACCGTAGCTGCCGGCCTTGTCTCGTTCGGGCTGCGCCGTGCTGAAAATATCCATTGGCAGGCTGTCGATATTGACAAACATGCGCGGGCTGATCTCAAGGCGCAAAAACCAAGAGTCTTGTGGTTTACTGGCCTTTCCGGCTCGGGCAAATCGACCATTGCAAACCTGGTCGAGAAGAAACTGCATAATGTCGGAAAGCACACCTATCTTCTTGATGGCGACAATGTGCGCCATGGCCTCAACCGGGATCTTGGCTTTACAGATGTTGACCGTGTCGAGAATATTCGCCGTATCAGCGAGGTTTCAAAGCTGATGGTCGATGCTGGCCTGATTGTTCTGACCGCCTTCATTTCACCATACAAAGCCGAGCGCCAGATGGCGCGTGACATGCTCGAAAAGGGTGAGTTTATCGAGATTTATGTCGATACCCCAATCGATGTTTGTGAAGCACGCGATGTGAAGGGGCTCTATGCCAAAGCCCGCTCCGGTTCGATCAAGAACTTCACTGGCATTGATGCGCCTTATGAGCCTCCACGGCATCCTGAAATTCATGTCAACACCGATGAGATGTCCGCAGAAGAAGCTGCCGATGCCATCGTCGCCTACTTGACGAAAGAATAGTTTATGACATCTCTTCTACAGGGTTTGATTGAGGCAGCTCTCTGCGCCTCGGAGACCATCCTTGACATTTACGAGACCGATTTCGATGTCGAGATCAAAGGCGATAATTCTCCTGTCACGCAAGCGGACAAGGCCGCTGAAGCTGTCATCCTGAAGCATCTGGCGCAAATAGCACCAGATATTCCCGTCGTTGCGGAGGAATCTGCATCCGAAGGCAAGATTCCCCATGTCAACGGCGAGTTCTTTTTGGTCGATCCTCTGGATGGCACCAAGGAATTCATCAAGAAAAATGGTGAGTTCACGGTCAATATTGCCCTGATCCGCAACAATGTTCCTGTCATGGGGGTTATCTTCACGCCCGCCAAAGGCTGGCTTTATGCCGGAGATGTCGAAAAGGGATGCTGGAAAGGTGATGTTGCCGATCCGCGCTCCTGTCACGACATCTGCAACTGGCATGACATCAAGGTCCGTCAGGCAGCAGACAAGGTGGATGTAGTTGGATCGCGGTCCCACCACACACCGGAAGCCGAAGCCTATTTGAAAGACTTCAATGTCGGCGAACAGAAGTCGATCGGTTCTTCCCTCAAGTTCTGTCTCTTGGCTTCAGGGGAAGCAGATTTGTATCCGCGCTTTGGTCGCACGATGGAATGGGATACGGCGGCAGGCGATGCAATTTTGTCTGCGGCAGGTGGAACTGTCGTAACGCCAGATGGCAACCGTTTGCAATATGGCAAAGCCGTGCAAGACGATGCGCCTTTTGCCAACCCTTTCTTTATTGCCCGGACGGTCTGATTTCTGGTCCAAAGCTTCGGAAGGCCGATTTCAGGCCACCTAAGGTTTCGAAAAGACTATTCGCTTGGCTCGGAGATCTACTGGTCAGAAGAAAAAAAGCGCTCGCGGGCAGCCAGGTCGATAAGCTTGACTTGCTGTCCATCACGAGCGCTTCAGATTTCTCGGTTTTCAAATGCCCTTTGGCATTTGTCTTTATCTTACCGATATGACCGAACGGTTGGATGCTGACAAAGCATCTGAGAGGGGGCTTGTTTTACCTGCCATGACATCGACAAGGAGTTTTGCCGTTGTCGGGCCTTGAGTGAAGCCCTGATGGCCATGACCGAAATGGAACCATAGTCCCTTGTGTTTCGGTGCCGGTCCGACGATTGGCAGCATGTCCGGCATGCATGGGCGATTACCGAACCATGGTTCGTCTTCGACCATCTCGCCGACATCCAACAATTCACGAGCGCTTTTAAGGCCATGCATGAGCTGTTTTGGATTGGCCGGATCCTTGCGGTTGACCAGTTCTGCGCCAGTCGCTATGCGCATGCCTTTTTCCATTGGCGAGAAAACGCAGCCGTTGGCATAATCCTGAATTGGTCTCGTGAGCGGTTTATCCATTTTGAAATGCGCATGATAGCCGCGCTTATAGACCATCTTGATCTTGTAGCCGAAGGGGCTGAGCAGGTCCGGAGCCCATGGGCCCAGCGCTACGACCACTTCGCTTGCCGAGAGCGGGCCGTCGTTGCTCTGCACTTCCCAGCCTGTCGCGCTTTGTTTGAGGGTCATTGCGTCGCCCTTGACGAAATTGCCGCCACGTTTGACAAAGAGGTCAGCATAGGCAGCGGTCAATCCGCCCGGGCTAGAGCAGGCCCATGTGTCCGTCCAGTGGACAGCACCGGATACATCCACTTTCAGAGCAGGCTCAAGAGCGCGCAATTCTTTGCCGTCTACCATGCGGAGGGGGACGTCATACATGGCGGCGATGCGCACGGCCTCTTGCGACTGCTCTTCGAAGGACCGTTTGTTGCGGCAGAGCTTGAAGAAGCCCTTGCGCTCTATCAGATGCTCCGCGCCAGAAGCTTCAATTAGCGGCTGATGGTCATCTGTGCATTTGACCGTCATTTGTTCGAAAATTTTTGAAATACGGCGATGAGGGGTTTCACCAGAATAAAGGAAATAGGTCCATAGCGCAGGCATGACGCTTGGCATGTCTTTCCAATGGTAGACAATGTCGTTGGTGCGGCCAATGCCATAAAGGAAGAGGGTAATCAGATTGTGAGGGATGTGATAAGGCTCGGCAGCTTCGCGCTGAATGAGGCCTGCGTTGCCGTAGCTTGTTTCAAGTCCGGGTTCGGACTTGTCCAGCAGAGTGACCGTGTATCCACGCTCTTGAAGAGCAAGGGCCGTACTGACGCCAACCATACCCGCGCCCAGAACGATTATCTCAGACATTTTTTGTTCTTTCTAAGAGTGAAGCCTCAGGCTTCAGCAATGACTGTAATTTCGACTTTTGCGTCGATCATTAATTCGCAGGCGACTGTGGTGCGTACCGGCAAGGGATCGGAAAAATAGCTTGCATAGACTGCGTTAAAGGCTGCGAAATCTGAACGATCTGTCAGATAGCAAGTGCAGGAAATAACGTTGCTCAAGGAAAGGCCTTCGCTTTCCAGGGTCTTCTTGATGCTTTCGAGGCAGTTTTTTGTCTGCGCTTCTATGCCCTCAGGTACGGAGCCGTCCGAATTGAAGCCGATTTCACCGGAAAGATAAACCGCGGAACCGGAGCGGCGGACTTTTGAAAATGGGAGGTTTGCCATTGTGTGTTCCTTGGAAGGATTTTTGTCGAGGGAGGATTCGGGAGGTGTCGATTATTCGAAATTCAGGAATCCATCGGCTTGGCTTATCGGAGCCGCCGACTGGAGTAATGCAAGATTTGGGCCTTTTGGTGAAAGATCTGAAATAGATGCAATTATGGTTTCCAATTCAGCCGCAACAGACAGAACACCCAGATCGTCGTGGCGGCGCCCTACGATTTGTAAACCAAACGGCATGTTGTTGGCGTCCCTGCCGCAAGGGATGGTGATCGACGGGTGTCCCGGGATGGTCGAGGCATAAGCCATGGCGAGCCAATGGTAATAGCTTTTCGTTGGCTTTCCGTCGATTTCAGCAGGGAATAGTTCGCGCCAGGGACGAGGACTGATGGTTACGGCTGGGGAGATCAAATAGTCATAATTCTCAAAGAATGTCTGCCAGTCGCGATAATAGCGGCTCTGTGCGAACATGGCTTGTGCCACGTCTTCTGCTGAATAGCTTCGCCCTTCCTTGACGTTTTCGGTCACATTCGGGCCAACCAACTCTGGCTTTGTGTCTACCAAAGTAGCATGTATGCCTAAAAACTGGACACCGCGCAGCACAGAGAAGATGCGGTCCGCATCGGTACAATTGGGACTTTTGGCGTCAACAAAACCGAAGAAAGGGCTGAGTTGTGGCATGACCTTGCGAAAATGGTCTCTGACAATGCTTTCTGTTGGAGCAAAATCATAATCCTCAGTCACAGCAATGCGTAAGGACGAGAGGTCTACACGCGGCAAGTTGGCAAAGCTGTTCGGATTCCACGGCGTTTTGCCATCCGTTATGATGGTGTAGGGGTCTTTGCGGTCGGGACGGGCAAGGACGGAAAGCATGAGCGCTGCATCAGCAACCGAGCGGGCCATCGGGCCTGAGGTCGGCATCGGAATCAATGCTGCAGCCCGTGTGTCGCCCGGTACGACGCCGGGACTTGCGCGATATCCGACAATGCCACAATAAGCGGCAGGATTGCGCAGAGAGCCGCCTGTGTCCGAGCCAGTTGCCAGTGGCGCATAGCCGCAGGCAAGGCTAACCGCAGAGCCACCGGAAGAGCCTGCACAGGTACGCGTCAGGTCATGCGGGTTGGCCGTAACGCCATAGACGCGGTTGCGGGTGTTGCCACCAGCGCTCCATTCGGGATTGTTGGTCTTGCCCATGGGAATGGCCCCGGCTTTGCGCATGGCCGCGACAATGGCGTCGTCCCGTGTGGCGATGTTGTCCTTGAACGCTTCCGAGCCAAAGGTGGTTGGCAGGCCCTTTACGTCGATCATGTCCTTGACGCCAAAGGGAAGTCCATGCAAAGGCCCGAGCTCGTCGCCATCCATGACAGCTTTTTCAGCAAGCTTGGCCTCATCCAACAAAGCATCGAAGCGACGGGCGACCATGGCATTGACCGCATGATCAACGGCTTCGACACGATCTATGCAGGCTTGGGCGAGCTCTACGGGGGAAAGCGCTTTGCGAGCGATGAGCTTACGCGCCTCGATTGCTCCAAGATCGGCGGGGGATGGCGCGGTTTGCTTTGCCATTCTGTCTATCCTTTTCTTATGTCGAATTGGGGCGGTAGCCCGTTGCCTTTGTCTACAAATGACTGGAATTGCAATTCAGGGACAAAGGATCCTCCGGTGGTCCAGGCCACATGGATGGCATTTTCCATGGCCTTTGGGGAAAGGTGTCTGGTGCAGAAAGCCTGTCCCTCTGGTGTTTCCAGCATGAAGTACGGGCCAGCAAAGCCGATTGTCGCAGACGGTTCGAGCTTGAGGTTGGCAATGTGATAGGCACAGGAGACCAGACGCATCAGATCGTCATCGCCCACTGTGAAAACGCCAGCCAGTCTCTCTTGCATTTTTTCGGCAACGAGATGGGACATGGTTGCAACGGCCATGCCGTCGGCTTCGGTCTTGTTGGTAAGGCCGATATCATAAACGGATATCGGCTTGTCCGGTCCATGCATCATTTGCACGAGCGCTGAGGGGGACTGGAGGGGTTCGGCAAAGAAGCAATGGACATTGGAGCCGAATACACCTCTAGCGCCATAGGCGATACCGCCCGGAGCTCCTCCTATGCCACAGGGCAGATAGAGAAAGAGCGGGCAGTTTGAATTTATGTTTATGCCAGCTTCGATGAGTTGATTGGCCAACTCCAGAGCTCCGGCACTATAGCCATTGAAGAGCAGATGCGAATCTTCATCATCGACAAAATAGACCATCGGGTCCTTTTGGGCCGCATCGCGGGCGGCTGCAACGGCGAGGTTGTAATCTCCACGATGCTGTTTCACCTTGACGCCAAATCGGCGTAGTCGCTCGATTTTCCATTTCTTGGCATCCGATGACATGTGTACGACTGCGTTGTAGCCAAGGGTTCGGGCGGCAATGCCCACGCTGAGGCCAAGATTGCCGGTAGAGCCGACTGCTATGGTTCTGTGACTAAAGAAATCACGAGCCGATGTGCTTGCCAAAGCGGTGAGGGGATCTGTGTCACTCAAGAAGCCTGAGGCGCGGGCTGCGGTGATGGCGGTCATAAGCACCTCGTAGATGCCACCTCTTGCCTTGACCGAGCCTGCAACGGGCAAGGCATGGTCCGCTTTGACAAACAGGCGACCGAAGCTGCGATCCTGATATCCAAGGGGGGCTTTGAGGCTTTCCACCTCGATCAGATCTGAGGAAATGGTTCCGTTGCTATTTTCCAGTTCGGGAAAGAGGGCTTGCAGCAAGGGGGCCAGCATTTTCCAGTTGGCAACGGCTTCCTGCAAGTCGCCGTGCGCCCTTTCATCGGGAGCGGGTTGATATGCAGGATTGCACCAGAGCGACGGCTCTGCGCGCTTGATCGAAGCCAAAATGTCGGTATTGCTCGTAAAGGGGGACTTGATCGTCATGCCATCAATGCCTTCCTGAGCATGTTTCCGGTCAGGATAAGAATGGTCAAGGCAAAGACGATGCGCAATTGCTTTGGTGAAAGGGAGTGAGCCAGACGCACGCCAAGGGGTACGGTCAGCATTGTGGTCATGACGATGAGCACAACCGCTGGCAAGTTCACATAGCCGATGGTGAAAGGGGGCTTGCCGGTGATGTGCCAGCCTTGTGTCAGGAAGGTGATGAAGCCGGGAATGGATATCATCAGGCCAAAGCCGGGCGAGGTGCCAACCGCTTTGTGTGGGGGCACGTTATAGGCTGTCAGCAACGGTACGGTGAAGGAGCCGCCGCCGATTCCCATCAGAGCGGAAAAGAAGCCGATGATGAGTGGGTAGATCTTGCTCAGGATCGGGCCGGGCAGTTGATCGGAAAGGCGCCAGTCTTTCTTGCCAAGCAACATATAAAGGCCCAGCATGATGCCGATGCAGCCAAAGATCAGCTGCAGTTGATGGGACCGTAGGGAGGCAGCGGCAAACACGCCGATGATCGAGCCAATGGCGATGACCGGTCCCCATGTCTTGATCAGCTCAATGCTCACAGCTCCGCGTTTGTTGTGAGCCATCACAGAGCGGATAGAGGTGAATATGATTGTGCCTGTCGATGTTGCCACGCAGATTTGCATCAGCTGCTCGGGCTGATATCCAAGTGAGGAAAAGGCATAGAAGAAGGCGGGCACGAGAATGATGCCGCCTCCGACACCCAGAAGGCCGGAAATAATACCGGCGATAGCGCCAGCTCCGGCAAGGACGGCAAATAGAATCAGTGTCGCAGTCATGCTCTATTCTCCTTCGGTCGGCACTGCGCCTTTGGCGGAAATGTCCCAAAAGAGCCCCGTCATGCCTTGCAGAGCCTGACGGGAGAGTGATTTGAGAATATGCTCGTTCGGTGCATGCTGGCAGCAGGCTGCATAGCTGTGAGGAATCCATATTGTAGGCAGGCCCAAGACATCGGCAAAGCAGTCATTGGGCAGAGAACCGCCCAGATTCGGCAAGATATGCGGCTGTGTGTTCGTTGATGCTGCAAGGGACTTGGCGGCAAAGCGAACCCATGGGTGGTCCGGGTCAAGGCGTGTGGCAGGGAATGCATGACGTTCAGCCTTCACGACGTCAACCTTGTCAAAGCCTTTGGCTGCCAGATGGCGGCGCAGGGCCGGAATGATGTCGTCCGGGTCGGTGCCAACGACGAAACGCAGCTGGCAGGTGGCCTTGGCATAGCCTGAAATCGCATTCACAGGCGCTTCGGGAACACCAGACTTCATGGCAAGGACGGCGAAGCTGTTCCAGCCGAGCACGCGCTCTTGAGGGGTAAGGCCTTCTTCGCCCCAGTTCTCGTCAATTTCAATGGAGCCTGTGTCGACTTGAGGAAGCGCCGCGATCACTTCTCGAATGCGCGGTGTTAGGCTTGTCGGGCGCCATTCCGGAATCTGGATCTGGCCGCGCGCATCGGTGATCGAGGCGATCGCATGGGCGAGGATGATGGCCGGATCGGCAATAAGGCCGCCAAAGTTGCCCGAGTGGTTCGCGCTTTCTCGCAAGTCTACGACCATGTCGAAGAGTTCGCCGCCGCGTGAGCCTGTGAAAATGGTTGGGGCTTCGGGGGAAAGGCGCGGACCATCAGAGGCGATCAGTACATCGGCTGCAAGCAGATCCTTGTTTTGCGCGCAAAAGGCTTTCAGTCCGGGAGAGCCTGCTTCTTCAGCCATTTCCAAGAGAATCTTGGCGTTGAAGCCAAGCTTGCCTTGCGCCTTTATGACCGCCGCCATGGACATGATGTTGATGAGATGCTGTGCCTTGTTGTCCGCCGCGCCCCGGCCATAGAGCCGGTCGCCTTCTTCCATCATTTCGAAGGGGGAGAGACCTTGTCGCCATTGGTCTTCCTGCGCGCGGATGACATCACCGTGGCCATAGCTCAAAACTGTTGGCAGGTCTGGGTCTTCCATGCGCTCGGCAACCATGATCGGTGGCGCATCTTCCTGCGGATTGTCAAAGATTTTGCAGCTAAAGCCAAGGCCTTCAAGCAAGGGTTGTATTTCATCGGTCAAATAGGCCATCAGATAGGGTTTGCCGCGCGGATCTTGGCTTTCTGTCGGATGGGAGACCAGCCGTTTGATATCTGAAAAGAACGCGCCCTCATCGAAATAGCTGGCGCTGATTGCCAAAGCCTGGTTACGATCACTCATCTGATTGCTTCTCTTTAAAATTATTTGGTTGGCGGGAGCGGGGCATTTATCGGTCAATCAATTTTCATATTCCGCGATGCCATCACCCCACGGTGAAAATGTTTCTGTTGTGCCGGAGTTGATGTCTCCATCACGCATCACACCTGCCGGACAAGCAAATGCATAGGGGAATGGCATGCGCTTTGCGGTTGCCACAGGCCAGCGCTTTGACAGAGCATCAGTGATTTTCTGCGTCAGGCGCTCGTCCGCCACAACCGTGTCACCGCCGGAGACGTCGATACGGGGGGCTTCTATGGCATCCTGCATAGACATGTTGTAGTCAAGCAGGAATGCTGAAATTTGCCCGACAGCAGGCATGATTTTTCTGCCGCCAGAAGCTCCCAGTGCAAAACGTCGGTCAGCCTTTTCGCCAATCACGGGGCAGACATTCATCAGGCAGCGTTTGCCGGGGGCAAGGGAGTTTGGTTTGCCCTGTTCCGGGTCGAACCACATCAGACCATTATTCATCATCAGGCCAGTGGAGGGGGAAAGGGTGCGGGAGCCAAAGATCGACAAAAGCGTCTGGGTCATGGCGACCATGTTGCCTTCTTTGTCGACAATGGAGAAATGGGTTGTGCAGCCGGGAGCCTTGGCGCTTTCGTGGTCGCCCATATGGGTGAGGCGGTGCGCATAGGCTGTTTGCATCGCTTCTGCCATGGCGGCAAAGCTTGTCTCGTCAGGCGTGTCAGATGGCGTGTAGGCGTTCTGCCAGCTGGTCATGGCGTGAGCAAGGGTCGGACCGGCGCTCAGCTCCGGCACTGCCCAGATACTGGCACCGTTATAGTGGATGTGCAGTGGCTTTTGCCATTCCGCCTGATACGTGGCCATGTCTTCCCGTGTTAGAAAGCCACCTTTTGCCGTGACGTCCTTGATAAGGGCTGCTGCAATGTCGCCCTTATAGAAGTCTTCAGGCCCGGCTTCTGCAAGGCGGGAAAGAGTGGCCGCATGGCCGGACTGGTCCAGCCTTATATCTGACAGTGCTGTCCAGCCAAAAATCTTTGGCCATTGGCCGTCTTCGAGAAACAGAGCTGCTGCGTCCTTGTCCTTGGCCAACTCTTTGGCAGCCGAGGCAATGATCAGCGCTGCGTACCAATCTACATGCATGCCTTTTTGGGCAAGGGAAATGGCCGGTTGCAACAGCTCTTTCCATGGCAGTTTGCCAAAGCCGCGATGGGCCTCGGCGATGCCTGCAACGGTGCCGGGTACGGCGATGGACGATCCGCCAATGACATTGCGATCCTCAATCACGGCTTCCCAGGGAAAGAGATCCGATGCCTTGCCTGCGCCAGAGAGGGGATAGTGTCCAATATCAAGGCTGGTTGAAGACCGCATGCCATAGTGCAGGGCATAGGGTTTGTTTTCATCTGCTCGCCAGAGCATCATGGCGCCGCCCCCCATGGGGCCGGACATCCATGGCTCCAGCACGCCGATGGCGAAACTCACGGCTACGGCTGCATCCACCGCGTCGCCACCGGCGGCTAGAACATTGGCACCAGCTTCAGCGGCCAAAGCATGCTGGGCGGCAACCACGCCACCACTTGTCGCAGTTACACCGGGCTTGTGGGTGGTTTGCGAGCGTGAAAAGCTGCTGGCCATCAGAATGCCCCCATTGGTTGCTCAAGGAGAGCCGGATCGACAGGTGGCAACTTGGAAATGTCCGGGACATTCCACCCCTGACCGGGTTGGGCAGACAGAAGCTTTTGGGTATATTCGTGTTTGGGGTGACCAAAGACTGCATCAACGGTACCGCGCTCCACGATCTCGCCATTCTGCATCACGACGAGATTGTCGCAGATCTGTGCTGCAACGCGCAGGTCGTGGGTGATGAAGAGAACCGTGAGGCCCATTTCGTCGCGGATCTCGTTAAGGAGCTTCAGCACTTCTTTCTGCACCGAGACGTCGAGGGCCGAAACTGCTTCGTCGGCGATCAGGACTTCGGGTTCGACCATCAGGGCGCGGGCGATGCAGATACGCTGGCGCTGGCCACCAGAGAACTGGGCCGGATAGCGGTAGAGCGCGTCTTCTTCCAGGCGTACAATTTTCATCAGCTTCTTGGCCCGTTCCATGGCATGGGCGCGGTTTTCGCCGAAGTTGACCGGCCCTTCCACCAACTGGTCGCCGATGGTGCGGCGTGGGTTGAGGGAGCCATAAGGGTCCTGAAAGACGATCTGGATGCTTTTGCGATAGGGATGCAGCAGTTTGGGTGAGAATTGAGCGATATCGCTGCCCTCGATAATCACGGAGCCGCTGTCAGGGTCTTCCAGACGGATGAGGCATTTGACAAGCGTCGATTTGCCCGAGCCGGATTCCCCGACAATGCCGAGGGTTTCGCCGCGATGGACAATGAAATCAATATCCTTGCAGGCTTGCACCGTGCGGGATGGTTTGAACATGGTGCCCTTGGTGTGGAAGGTCTTGTTGAGGCCAAGCACTTCCATGACCTTTTTCTTTTCGCTCAGCTGTTCGTTGATTTCATGGGTGCGGCGAGGAACAGCATCGATCAACTTGCGGGTATAGGGATGTTTGGGCCGGTTGAGCACTTCTTCAGCAGAGCCTTGCTCAACGATCTTACCCTCTTTCATGACCACGACCTTGTCGGCAATTTCGGCGACCACGTCAAAGTCGTGGGTCACGAACATGATGCCTGCGGAATGCTTCTCACGCAGCTCCTTGAAGAGGTGCAGGATCTGGGCCTGTGTGGAGAGGTCGAGAGCTGTGGTCGGCTCATCGGCAATCAGCAGGGAAGGGTCCAGCGCAAGAGCAATCGCGATGACGATACGCTGGCGTTGGCCTCCGGAAAGCTGGTGCGGATATGAGGAATAGATCCGTTCCGGTTCGGGGAGCTGCACTTCATCAAGCAGCTTTATGGTCTTGGCCTTGCGTTCGGCTTTTGACAGGTTGGTGTGTTGCTCGAAGACTTCCTCGATCTGGTCTCCCACGGTGTAACATGGGTTAAGTGCGCTCATGGGTTCCTGAAAAATCATGGCCAAGCTGCTACCGCGCAGCTTGGCATGGTCCCTCGGTGAGAGCTTCAGGACATCTTTTCCTTCGAAGATGATCTCGCCTGAGGAAGGCTTCAGTGCCTTGGGCAACAGGCCCATGGTGGTGAAGGACGTAATGGATTTCCCCGAGCCGGATTCGCCGACGATACAGACAATTTCCTTGGGGGCAATGTCGACCGAGAGATACTCGACCGCATGGGGGCGGTCGCCGCCTTCTGGCAGATCAACGGTCAGGTTTTTGATGGAGAGAATAGGGTCGGTCATCAGTTGCGGCCCTCCGGTGCGGTGACGTCGCGAATGCCGTCGCCAAGCATGTTGATGGACAGAACGAGGAAGAACAGGGCAACACCGGGGATGGTAATCAGCCAGCTTTCAAACAGCAGCATTTCCTTGCCTTCAGAGATCATCAGGCCCCATGACGGGGTAGGCGGCTGAACGCCAAGGCCAAGGAAGCTCAAAGCAGCCTCCAGAATGATGGCATGGGCCATTTCCAGCGTGAAAATCACGATCAGGTGGTTCATCACGTTGGGCAGGATGTCCTTGATCAGGACCCGTGGCAGCGATGCGCCGAGCACCTGGGCGGCGGCAACATATTCAAGCTTGCGTACCTGCATGGTGGCGGCGCGCATCACCACGGCAAAGCGATCCCAGAGCAACAGGCCCAACACAGAGACCACAACATAGAGAGAACCACCGAACAGGGCCACCACAGCGAGGGCGACCAGCACCACTGGCATGGCAAGGCGAACATTGATGAAGAATGTGACGATCAGGTCGATCTTGCCGCCAAAATAGCCAGCCATCACGCCAAGAAAGGTTCCTATGCAGGCCGAGATGGTAGCCGCGATGAGGCCGATCAGTAGGGAAATGCGTGCACCATAGACAAGGCGGGCGAGATAATCGCGGCCAAGAGCATCTGTTCCCAGCGGATGTTCCCATGTGCCGCCCATGAATGCAGGGGGCTTCATGCGGGCCAAGAGACTTTGGGTATAGGGATCATGACCGGCAATGAGAGGTGCAAAAATGGCTACGAGTATGATGAATGCCATCACGAACATGCCAAACAGAAGACCTTTGTGGCGCAGTGCCCGATGGAGCATTTTTGCGCGTGGCGTGAGCTGATGGGTTGGTGTCTTTGCCTTCTTGGGAGCGGGGGCCGGTCTCTTGGCCGAAGCGGAGGCGAGGGATGTATCTGACATAATGATCTCCGTTCCCTATTAGGCGATACGCAGGCGTGGATCCATCCAGGCGTTGAGGATATCGGCCAGGAAGGTGAAGAAGATGTAGAACATCGAGAAGATGAGAATGAGGGCCTGCATGGTCGGCAAATCATTTCGGGAAATGGATTCCCATGCAAGGAAGCCTGCGCCATGGAGCGCGAAGATGCTTTCCACCACGATGGAGCCGCCCAACATGAAGCCCATTTGAACCGCCGCAAGGCTGATCACAGGAATGATGGCGTTGCGCAGAGCGTGCTTGAACATGATCTTGCGGGCGCTGAGGCCTTTGGCGCGTGCGGTTCGGATATAGTCGGCGCTCAAGACTTCCAACATGCCTGCGCGGGTGAGGCGCATGATGGCCGGAGTGGCATAATAGCCAAGGACGATGGTTGGTAGAATGAAATGGGCCCAGCTTGTGGAGCCGGACGCGGGCACAAGGCCCAGTTTGATGGAGAAAATGACAACCAGAATGAGACCGAACCAGAAGGACGGGATGGCCTGCCCCACAACTGAGATGAACAGGGCTGTGCGGTCGATGATGGAGTTCGGCTTTACGGCAGCGGCAACGCCCATGGGTATCGCCAATATCAGGGCAAAGCTGATGCTCAGCAATCCCAGAAGCATGGTTACTCCAAGGCGATCAACGATGAGGTCGGAAACCGGCAGATCAAAATACCAGCTGTTGCCCAGATCGCCCGAGACGGCATTGCCAAGCCATTCGAAATATTGGACGACGATAGGGCGATCAAAGCCAAATTTTTCGTTGACCATCTGGATGTCTTCGGCGGAGGCGTTTTCTCCAGCGATTGCGATGGCTGGATCTCCGGCCATGAAGAGCAGACTGAAACTGATCGCCGATACGGTGAAAGCCACCAGCAACGCTAGCCCAAGCCTTTTCAGAATATAGGTATACATTCCGGCCTCTGTTTTCATTATTGCGATAGGGAGGGGAGCCGAGCGTTGCCCGGCCCCAATTGCTTGCTATTTCCAGCCAAATGTGAAGAACCGAACCAGCTCGTCAGGAGTCGCTGTGTAGTCGAGTTCTTTGCTCATGGCGTAATTTACGTTGTAGGTGAACAGAGGAACCCAGTATGCTTCGTCAACGATTTTGGTCAGGGCCTTTTTGTAAAGCGCCTTGCGCTCTTCCTTGTCGGTCGTCTTGTCGGCCTTGGTCAGCCATTCGATGAGCTCCGGATCGCGGGCATCATCCCAATCGCCACCAGTAAAGAATTCCGAGGTGATGGCAGAGGCGTCTGCGATGGAGTAGGACCCCCAGGTCTGGAAGGAAATCGGCACTTCACCCTTGGCGCGCTTTTCACGAAGGGCTGCATATTTGAGGTAGCTGAAGTTGGTCTTGATGCCGACTTCATTCAGGAAGCCCATCATGGCTTCCGCATATGGGCGGTTGCGGTAGGCATAGAAGTCGGTGGTGAAGCCATCCGGATAACCTGCTTCGGCAAGAAGGGCCTTGGCTTTGGCCGGATCGTAATCGTAGGTTGGCAGATCCTGCGCACAAGCAAACTGAACCGGCGAACAGGCGCTATCGATTACTTGGGAAGATCCTTTGACGAGGGCCTGAACGATCGCCTTGCGGTCGATGGCGTGATAGATGGCCTGACGAACCTTCTTCTTGGTCATCGGGCCTTCCTTATCGAAGCGGCCTGCGGCATCCATGGTGATGTAACCAACGCGGATTGCAGGAGCGTTGACGACGTCGAATTTGCCCATGGCATCGAGTTTTTCAGCCTGGTCTGCAGGGATGTTCCACAGGAAGTCGAGTGTGCCGTTGAAGAATTCGGCAATCTGGGTGTTCATGTCAGGAATGGTGCGGATGTCGATCTTGTCGACTTTTGCCATGCCTTTGGGGCCTGCAAAATAGTCTGCGTTCTTTTCCAGAACGAAATGCTTGCCGGGCTCGAGCTCGGCAACCTTAAACGGGCCGGTGCCAACCGGATGGGCAGCCATGCCTTTGGGGCCAACCTTGGCGTAATATTCGTTCGGATACATGGCTACCGGACCTGCAAGGAACTCTTCAGCGGCAGGGAATGGTGCGTCGGCGATGATACGAACCGTATAGTCGTCGATCTTTTCGGCGTGATCCATCCAGCTGACGTTGGTCTGGCTCTTCACGCCGTTGGCTTTGTCGGCAACGAAGTTGACGGTGTAGACCACGTCGTCGGCGTTGAACGGTTCTCCGTTGTGGAACTTGATGCTTTTGCGCAGTTTGAATTCGATGGTGGTGTCGTTTACCCAGGTCCAGGATTCTGCAAGATTGCCTTGATATTCACCGGTTGCCGGATCGCGATAAAGAAGGCCGTCCCATACGGAATGATTGAGGAGAAGACCTTCGCGTGCCGTGTTGAAATAAACGTCGGCAGATTCCAGCTCTTTCAGGAATGCCATGTTCACGGTGTTACTGGCTTTGTCGGCAAAGGAGGTTGCCGAAAGTACCAGATAAACAGCCGTACTCACTATCAATTTGGATGCTTTCATGTTGGTTCCCCTGTGGAAGTTCGGGTTTGGCTCGGAAAGGATATTTGTATTGATTTTTATGAAATTGTATATAATCTTGGGAAAATGTATACTGTCAAGCAGCATCGGAACTATGACTAATAAATACAAAGCATCAGCATTGATTTGCGCAGAAATTGAGCAGAAAATCGCCACGGGTGCCTACAAAGATGGCGAAAAACTTAACGAAACGGACCTGTCAGAGCAGTTCAATGTGTCGCGTACTCCGCTTAGGGAAGCCTTTCAAATTCTCGAGGGAATTGGCCTTGTCGAGCTGATTGCCAACAGGGGAGCCTTTGTTCGTCGGCCTACCATGACACGTCTTGTGGAGATGTTTGAATTTATGGCCGAGTTGGAAGCTTGGTGCGTAAAATTGGCGACGCGCCGGCTTACATCTGCGCAACAGCTCTATCTCAAAAGAGCGGCTAGCGATTGTGAAAAGGCCCTCTCGGAAGGTAAAAATGACGAATATTACGAGGCGAACAATCGTTTGCACGGGATGATCTATCAGGCTTCCGGCAACAAGGTGCTGGAAGAAGAGGCGCTTAGAATGCACCGGCGCTTGCGTCCGTTTCGCCGCAAACAGCTTGATGTTAGCGGTCGCCTGGAGCAATCCATGCAGGAACACGCCGATATTCTGGCTGCGATGGATGACGGCGATGAAGAAAAGGCGGCAGAGCTGATGCGCAAGCATATCTACACGCTAGGCAATACCTATGATCAATATCTTGCCGCGCTGGAAGAAGTGCCTGCAGACACTATCGAGTTATGAGGGCGGAGCCCGACACCATCGCCTTGACCCCATCGAGAATGGAATAGACCGGTTTGCCAGTCGCAGCTGCTATGGCCTGTTGGTAAGGGGGCAGATTTCCGCATTCGAGCAGGAATGCGGAAATGTCCGGATGTTGCGCCAGCAACTCTTCGGTCTTTTTTACGATATCTGCTTCAATCGCCCCTTGATCCATCAACAGGGATTGATCCTCTTTGGGGCGAAGAATTGCATCGGCAAATGCCGGGCAGTCTTCCATGCCGCAGATGATGACTGAGGCCGGATCTATGTTAACGGCTTGAAGCACTTCGGTGCCAAGACTGCGGGCTGAAGCCGTCAGGATGGCAATGGGGCCGCTGTTATGAGCGGCTTGTATTTCTCTGTGCATGCAGAGAGCCGAGAGCATGACCGGGATTGAGACTGCTTCTTCCATTTCTCTTTGTATGGTCGCCAAAAAGCCGCAAGTGGAGGTGATCGCTAACGCTCCGTCCTTCTCCAATTTGCGTGCTTTCTGTTTGAACGCTTCCACCAATGAGGGGAGAGGACGACCGTTTTTAACGATATCCAGACTACCTGCCCCTTCGACGATTTCAATGCGGGCCGGAATGGCATAGCTGTCTTTGTTGCCCGCATCGCCCAAGGGGCGAGGGAAGCGGGTATCGAGCATCAGAATGCCTAGAAAAGGTTCATTTTGAACGTTGTTTGCTAAAAAAATTACCATGCAAGTTGCCGCGTTGACCGTTCAATATGCCATAATACGATGGTCGCATGATCATATTGATGTATATTTCCTGAAAATTGCTGCCCAATGACTGCTTTTGTCAAGAGGGCATGGTTTTTGCAACGCTTCAAGCAAAGAAAGCTGGATGGCTCTTTATGGTTGTATTGCTTTTGCCACCCCCCTCTTAGGGTGGTTGGCTGGCCGTTTGAGAACTAAGGCCGTTCGGTAAAAACGCCTGTTTGTAAAGGCGTAAGTGGAGTAAAAGAAATGAATAAGAAAGTTCTGGTTTGCGGCGCTGGTATGGTGGGAGTGTCGATTGCGCTGGAACTTCAGCGGAGGGGGATGGATGTTACCCTCGTTGATCGCCGTGAACCGGGCATGGAAACTTCCCATGGCAATGCCGGGATTATTACCCGCACCTCTCTGGTGCCCATCAACAATCCTACCCTTTGGGGGCAATTGCCGAAACTGATGCTCAATCGGTCGACTTCGTTCCGCTATTCCAATCTGTTCATGATGAAGAATATCGGCTGGGGCCTTGGCTTTTTGCGCAGGGCAACCAAGTCAGGATTTGAGCAGACTTCCAAAGCGCTTTATGACCTTATCGAACTGTCTCGCGGAGAACACGCCCGTCTAAAAGAGGAAGCCGGAGCCGGACATCTGTTTCATGATGAGGGCTGGTTGTTTGTTTACCGAAGCCTTAAGGATTACCAGAGCGCGGCCTTCACCCATGGTGTCTATCGCGATCATGGTCTTGATATGGACGTGATCGAGGAAGGCGATATTCAGGCTTATGATCCGGGCCTCAAGCCGATTTTCAAAAAGGGTTTGTGGGTCAAGGATACCTGGTCGGTGCGTGACCCGACGACGTTGGTCACCGCATATGCAAACCTTTTCATGGCAAGAGGTGGCCGCATCGAGACGGCCAATCTTGCAACGCTGAAAGAGGAAAATGGTGGTTGGGTTGCTACCGCTGAAGATGGGGCCTTGTTGACCGCTGATCAAGCTGTGATCGCGCTTGGGCCCTGGTCTCGAAACTTTCTGTCGCGCTTGGGCTATCATGTCCCGATGGGCTATGAGCGGGGCTATCACATGCTTTATTCAGGGCCGCAACATGGCGAAGGCGTGCGGGTTTCGCGCCCTTATTATGATGTCTCTGGTGGCTATGTGTTGGCGCCGATGCAAAATGGTCTCCGGATCTGTTCCGGTGTGGAACTGACAGACCTTGACGCCCCCAAAAATTTCCAACAACTTAATGCAGCAGAAGCTTCAGCCCGACAGGCAATCGATCTGGGCGAGCGGATGCTTCCCGAACCATGGATGGGCAGCCGCCCGACCATGCCGGACTGCAGACCTGTCATTGGACCGGCCCCCGGCCGAAAGGGTCTCTATTTTGCCTTCGGGCATCAGCATGTCGGGTTCAATACCGGGCCCGGTACTGCAAAAATACTCGCCGACCAGATAGAAGGTCGGGAAAATAATAAGCAAGCCGAACCGTTTTTACCTGACCGGTTCATTCTTCCAGCTAAATAAACCAATCACCATCCAGAGGAAGACCAAATGAAAATTAAATTTCTCCTAGCCTCGGTCGCAGCACTCGCGATCTCGACATCAATGTCCCATGCAGAAAAATGGGATATGGCTCTGGCTTACTCCGCCACCAATTTCCATTCTGAAATGGCTGCTGAATTTGCAAAAGAAGTGGCCGAAAAATCCAATGGTGCACTTGAAATCACAACCCACCCGTCCGGTTCGTTGTTCGGTGGTTCCGAGATTTTCGGTGCTGTGCGTAAAGGTCTGGTGCCGATTGGCGAGCGTCTGATTTCTGCTCTTGGTAATGAAAGCCCAATTTACGAATTGGATTCCATTCCGTTTCTGGCAACGTCCTATGATGATGCAATGAAGCTTTACAAGGCCTCCAAGCCTGTTCTTGAAGAGACCCTTGCAGCATCGCGCGTAACCTTGCTCTATTCTTGCCCATGGCCTCCACAAGGTTTCTATTCCATCAAGGAAGCCAAGGTTCCTGCTGATGTGAAAGGCCTCAAGTTCCGCGCCTACAACCCGACCACATCGAAAATCGCAGAATTCCTGGGTATGGCGCCAACCAAGATTGAAGCTGCCGAGCTCTCTCAGGCCTTTGCAACGGGCGTGGCTGAATCGATGATTTCATCAGGCGCAACCGGTTATGACCGTAAGCTCTGGGAACATGTGAATTATTATTATGATGTGAAGGCCTGGTTGCCACGCAACATGGTGATTGTCAACACCAAGGCATGGAACCGTCTCGATGACAGCGTCAAGGCCGTCGTCAAGGAAGCTGCTGCCACAGCTGAAGCCAAATGCTGGGCCAAGTCTGAAGAGCTGGACAGCTGGTATGTTGGCCAGTTCAAGGAAAAGGGCATGACCGTTGCTCCTGCTACTCCTGAAATGCAGAAAGCTTTCGAAGATGCTGGTGCTGAGTTGAAAGCTGACTGGCTGAAACGTGCCGGTGACGCAGGTGCTGCTGCGCTCAAGGCCTATGAAGCAATGAAATAATAAAACCAATGTCGGGGAGATCTATGTATCTCCCCGTCCTCTGTCTTTTCGACAGATGAACCGGCCTCCTTAATGGAGAAAAGCCTCGGGACAAATGAATGGCTTATATCAATCGGTTTATGGACCGCATCTATCTTGCGGGAGCCTGGCTAGCGGGGGCGCTCCTGGTTCTGCTTTGTGTGCTGGTTCTTTACAGTATTCTGGCGCGTCTCGTCGGGTTGTTCGCGGGAGGGGCATCCGATGTCGCCGGATATGCGATGGCGACCAGCAGCTTCATGGCGCTTGCCTATACCTATCGCTCACAAGGGCATATTCGGGTTTCGATCCTCTTGCAGCGGCTTGACGGGATCAAAAAGTGGGCTCTGGAGATTTGGGCGCATTTGGTGATCGCCGGTGTGTCCAGCTATCTCGCCTATTATATGGTGCGACTGGTGATGGATTCCTACGAATATGGCGAACGCAGTGAAGGCGCAGATGCGATCCTTCTATGGATACCGCAGACACCTGTTGCGCTCGGCTCGGTTCTTTTCGCTCTTTCAACCATTCATGTCTTGCTGATCGTTCTGTTCGATTACAAGTCGATCGATCCCGAGCAAAATGAGGCCGGGGGGCCGCAAGAAGTATGAATGAAGCGCTTTCCATATCGATTTTTCTTTTCGCCTTGTTCTTCTTGCTAGGCACCAGCGTCTGGGTGGGGGCTTCCTTGCTGCTCACGGCGATGCTGGGGATGTATCTGTTTACCTCGGCTCCCATCGGTGATGCTCTGGCTCTTACCATCTGGGGAAGCCAGTCTTCATGGACGCTGACGGCGCTGCCACTGTTTATCTGGATGGGCGAGATTCTCTTTCGGACCAACCTTTCAGAGACCCTCTTCCGTGGTATCGCGCCTTTCATGCGCCGGATGCCCGGCGGGTTGTTGCACGTCAATGTTGGTGCATCGGCGATCTTTGCCGCGATTTCCGGCTCCTCTGCCGCAACCGTTGCCACGGTTGGCAAGATGGCAATTCCGGAATTGCGCAAGCGCGGCTATCCGGAAATGCAGATTGTCGGATCATTGGCTGGTGCCGGCACTTTGGGGCTGCTTATTCCACCCAGCATTTCGATGATCATTTACGGGGTGACTGTGAATGAGAGCATTGCCAAGCTTTTCATGGCCGCGATGATACCGGGCGTTTCCTTGGCGCTTCTGTTCATGGGCTATATTGCGCTTTGGGGGGTGCGTCATGGCGGCTCGATGCATCGAGATCCCTCGACAAACTGGAGTGAAAAACTCTCTGCCTTTATGGGATTGCTGCCTGTTGTCGCCCTGATTATCGCTGTTATCGGTTCCATCTATGGCGGTATTGCCACTGCAACCGAAGCCGCGGCGCTTGGCGTTTTGGGCTCGTTCATTCTGGCGACCTTCCAAAAAACACTGACACGGGAAACTTTTATCGATTCCGTTTTGGGCGCTGTGCGTACAACGACCATGGTCATGTTCATTCTGATGGGGTCGGGGTTTCTTTCGCTGGCGATGGGTTTCACCGGCATTCCAAAGGCTCTGGCCGAGGTTATTTCCGCCTGGGATCCTTCGCCCATGGTTCTCATCCTGACCTTGACGATCTTCTACATCTTGCTGGGTTGTTTTCTGGATGGCATTTCGTCCATTGTTCTTACAATGGCCGTCATTGAGCCGATGGTGCGCGCGGCGGGTTTCGATATGCTCTGGTTCGGGGTCTATCTGATGATCGTCGTTGAAATGGCACAGATCACGCCGCCAATCGGGTTCAACCTGTTTGTGCTACAGGGAATGACCGGGCATGACATAGGGGTCATCGCGAAAGCGGCGGTTCCGAGTTTTCTGGTTATGTGCCTGTTTGTCATGCTCCTTGTTGCTTTCCCGAATCTGGCGCTGTGGTTGCCGAGCGTGCTGAAATAAGGGAGTATCTGACGGCCTCTTGATGAGTTTAAATGCCCAACGGAGAGACCCATGGACGGCAAGATTCTCGTTGCGATCGACATTGAACATCGTGCCCATTCGATTAAGGCTTTGCAGGAGGCGGAGAAGCTTGCCAAATGCACCAACGGAGAAATCCACGTTTGTTACGTGCTCGCCTATGGCTTCTATGATTATGTGAAGCCCTTTCTGGTGGAAGAGGTCGTCAAGGATAGCATTGCGCACGTGAAGATGGAGCTGCTGGCTATTATCAAGGAGGCCAACCTTGCAGAGGAGATGGTCTATCGCCATGTTTTGAAGGGCGGCATCCAGCAGCAAATTCTGCTGTTGGCGGAGTCTCTGGCGCCTGAATATATCGTGGTCAATGCCAGTCAGCCCGATGCGATGACTGGCATTGCCGGGCCGGTGGCCGCGCAACTGGCCCATCTGGCTCCCTGCAATCTTTTGATTGTGCGCTAAATCCCTGTTCAAGAACACCGTTCTGGGACCTTTGTTCAAAAAAGACGGTTCATAAATGAAGCTCGCTGTTTATCCGCCGCGGGCTTTAATTATGCTGGAGTGGTCGCAATCATCTATTGAGCGAGACGCGCCCATCTCATTTGCACTGCTGAAAACTGGCATTGAATGAGGCTCCGCCCCTTTGGAGGAATGATCATGAACGCACTTACGACAGGACAGGAAATTGCACTTTGGCCGGGGACGCCACCGGGAACACCAGAGGACATGGGGCCTGAGTTGGTGGATGATAAATCCGATTGTATTTATTTCTCCAGTCGGGGTGTTTCGCATATATCCCATCCACGGCTAACGGTGATCCGGCCTGAAAAGCCCAATGGGGTGGCCATGGTCATTGCGCCGGGCAGTGGCTATACGCGTATCACGCTCGAGGTTGAAGGGCGCGATATTGGCGAGTGGTTTGCGCGATTTGGCGTTACTTCTTTCATTCTGACCTATCGATTGCCAGCCGAAGGACACAAGAACGGTTCCGATGTTCCAATGATGGATGCGCAACGGGCTGTGCGTCTGGTCCGAGCCAATGCCGCAATCTGGGGGCTGGATCCTGCTCGGATTGGTCTGGTGGGCGCTTCTGCTGCAGGGCACATGGCTGCATCGGTCTTGTCTTTCGGGGAGCATCTGATCAATGAGAAGATCGATGCGATTGATGAGCAATCTGCGCGGCCTGATTTCGGTATTCTGCTCTATCCTGTCGTGACGATGGAAGATCCCTTCGTTCATGAAGGATCGCGCACTTGTCTTCTGGGAGCTGATGCAGATGCGGAAAGCATCCGACGCTATTCTGCCCAGAATAATATCACTGGTGACGCGCCGGAGGTCTTCATGGTGCTGGCCGATGATGACGACTCGGTTCCTGCAGAGAATTCCATTTATCTCTATCAGGCTTTGAGGCATGCAGGCGTAAAGACTGAAATGCATGCCTTCCGTGAGGGTGGTCACGGATTTGGAATCGCGCACACCGCAGGTCTGCCCGTTGCAAAATGGCCCGAGCTTGCCAAGGCGTGGCTTGAACGCATTGGTATTCTGGAAGCCTGAAATCAGGCTTCCTTTCGCTCGAAGACGACCTTGCCGCCCAGAATGGTGAGGTCGCAGACCGTGTCCTTGAGGATCTCTTCGGGCGTCGCTTCTAGCAGGTTACGCGAGAAAACGGCAACATCGGCCAGATATCCGGGCATCAATTTGCCGCGCACATGTTCCTGTTTTTGCGAATAGGCACCATATTCGGTGTAGGATTGCAGCGCTTCTTCGATGCTTAGGCATTCTGTGGGATCAAGCTGGGTGCCTGCTCCTGTCTTGCGCGTCAGCATGGCGTAGAGGTTGGCCCACGGGGCAGGGTCACAAACGGGACTGTCGCTGCCTGCCGGTGGCTTGAGCCCCATGTCGGTCCATGTCTTTTGCGGATAGGCGCTATAGACCCTTTCCTTGTCGATCATGCTCATGTAGGCATCGCCGAAATCATAGAGGAATACCTGCTGCGGAGAAGGGATGATACCTGCCTTCTGCATGCGTTCATTATGGTCGGGCGCCAGGAAGCCACTGTGCTCGACACGGTGGCGGTGGTCAGGGTCAGGCAGGGCAGCAAGTGCCTTTTCATAAGCGGTGATCAACTGCTCGATTGCCCCGTCGCCGATGGCATGGGCACAGATCTGGTAACCCTTCTTGTGATAGTCCAGCACCATGGATTCCAACGCCTCGGTTGGAATCATCTGCAAACCGAAATTGTTCTTGTCTGCCAGATAAGGCTTGCTCATCCAGGCTGTTCCGCCGCCGATGGAGCCGTCCAGAAACAGTTTGACCGAGCCGATCATAAGCATGTCGTCTCCGGCTCCGGACACAAGGCCGAGGTCATAGCATTGGGGCACGATATTGTCATGCTCGGGCGTGGCTTGTAGTGACATCCATGTTCTGACCGGCAAGCGCCCTGTGCGCTTTGCTTCGTTATAGGCGGCGATTTCATCAAAGCCTGCCTTCATGCCGACCGCAGCATCCATGACCGATGTGATGCCAACCGAAAGAAGGTAGTTTCCTGCCCGTTCTATAGCGTCAATCGTGGCCGCGCGAGAAAGCGGGGGTACGGCGTCTAGTATTGGTGCGGCAGCATTTTCTGCGAGGAAGCCGGTGAGCTTGCCGTTTTCTTTGCCGATCTGACCTCCGTCAGGATTGGGTGTGTCGTCATCAATGCCGCCTGCTTTCATGGCGAGGCTATTGGCGATTTGTACGTGGGTGCAGGTGCGGATCAGCATCACCGGATTATCCGGTGCTATGGCGTCCAGTTCGGCAAGGGTTGGATGGCGCTTGACGTCCAGTTTGGTCTGATCATAGCCGCTGGCAAAGATCCAGTCGCCCTGCGAGCTCTGGTCGACGCGCTCTTTGACTGCAGCAAGCAGGGCCTCAAGGGTCGGGGCTTTTTGCGGCGTAATATCGACCCAGTCCATGACCACCCCCAGATAGGCCGGATGGAGATGGGCATCGGTGAAGCCCGGCGTCGCCAGTCTTCCTTCAAGATCAATCATGCGGGTGCTTTCTGCCTTGAAGGGGGCCAGATCGTCCGGAGTCCCGGTGGCAAGAACACGCCCTTGCCAAAGCGCCAAGGCTTGGGTGGTTCCTTCATCAAAGCCACGCCAGATCGGACCGTTAAAAAGAATGATATCAGCTACTGGCGTCGCAGTCTGAGGTGTTTTTTCAGTGGACTTGGTCATGGCGATCTCTTCGGGCTCTTTATGGCATGGATTGGGTTGGACGGGAGCAAAAGGCAATGGCTATTGAAACTATTCTGCCATCATAAATGGCATGTTGCCCATTGCCAGCCCTTCAATGAAGCTTTTTGACCAATGCATCCGCCTTTCCACCGATAGCGGCTCTTGGTGGCCTTTCCAGATAAAAGGCCGCCCTTTTTGGTAAAAGGCGGCCTTGGACTGGTAGCTGATGCATTGTGGCAGGGTCAAACCACATTGCGCTCGCGATATGTCTGTAGGAAAGAACGCACACGGGCATCATCTGGTTCCCTGCCAAACATTTCCTGAGGTGGAACGCAGGTGACCAGACGGCCACTATCGAGAAAAGCGACGCGGTCGGCCACATGGGCGGCAAAGCCCATTTCGTGGGTGACGACGACCATGGTCATGCCTTCTGCGGCCAGATCTTTCATCACCGAGAGCACTTCCCCGACCAGCTCCGGATCGAGAGCCGAGGTGGGCTCGTCAAACAGCATGACCCTTGGCTCCATGGCAATGGCACGGGCAATGGCAACGCGTTGCTGCTGGCCACCGGACAGGTTCGCCGGATAATTCTCCGCCTTGTCTTCCAGATGCACTTTGGTAAGCGCCGCCATGGCTTTCGCTCGTGCCTCTTTCTTGGAGAGTTTGCGCACGCTCATGAGGGCTTCGGCCACATTGTCCAGCGCGCTCATGTGAGGCCAGAGGTGGAAATGCTGGAATACCATGCCGATATTCTGGCGTTGCTTGCGCAGGGTTTCGCTGGAAAGGGCCTTGCGAGGATTGTGGCTGAGATCTTTCCAACCGATCAGCTCGCCATCCAGATGCACCTCGCCGCCATCATATTGTTCGAGAAAGTTGAGGCAGCGCAGCAGCGTGCTTTTGCCCGAGCCGGATGGGCCGATAAGGCAGAGCACTTCGGAGCGCTTTACATCAAGATTGATGTCGCGCAGGGCTTCGAAATCATCAAAATATTTGCTGAGATTGCGGACAGTGATGATCGCATCATCAGCGTTGTTGGTTGTCTTTTTGTTTGACATCTTGGTCTCGCTTGCTTTTGCGTTCATCTCGTCAGGCCCGTTTCAAGTGGCGCGTAACGCGCTGTTCCACCTTGGTGCCGAGCCAGCCGGTAACCAGCACCATGATCCAGTAGAACAGGGATAGCACAAGGAAAGGTTCTACGAATGTGAAGGTTTCTGCTGCCATGGTCTGGGTCTGGAACAAAAGTTCGGGCACCGTAACGACGGAGAGAATGGCGGTTTCCTTGGTCAGGATGATGAAGAAATTGGTCAGCGGCGCGGTGATCGGTACCAGCATCTGCGGCAGGATGATGCGCCAGAGGATGCGGGGTTCCGATAGACCGACGCAGCGGGCGGCTTCTATCTGACCTTTGGGAATGGCGTTGAAGCCCGAACGGAAAATCTCTGCGAAATAGGGGCTGCCATAGACGATGAAGCTGATGATGCCTGCCTGAACCGGGGTCAGCATCAAGCCGATGTAAGGTCCGCCATAATAGAGGATGAATAGCTGGATCATGAAAGGCGTGCCGCGGATGATTTCCACATAGGCATAGATCACCCAACTGAGAAAGCGCGGACCCCAGCGGTTAAGACAGGCCAGAACGAAACCGACGATGACACCACCAATGGAGCCGACCAACCAGCACAGGATCGTGATGCCGAAGCCGTAGAGCAGGGCTGGTCCATAGCGGACAAAAAGTTCTGTTTCCATGACGCGCTCCTATTCGACTTGCAGTTTCTTTTCAATCAGCCGGCCGCTGATGGACAGCACCCAGTTGATGGCGAAATAGATGACTGCGGCAGTGATGTAGATTTCCAGCGGCCGATAAGTCTCTCCGGTAATATTCTGGGCAATACGGGTCAGCTCGCTGATGCCGACAACGGATGCCAGTGAAGAGACCTTGACCAGCAGAATCAGCTCGTTCACAAGCGATGGCATGCCGATGCGGATGGCTTGTGGAACCAGAATGCGGCGCCAGAGGGAGAGGGATGGGATGCCCAGGGCATAGGCAGCTTCTGTTTGCCCTACCGGAATGCTCTGAAGGGCGCCTCGCAGGATTTCTGCGGTATAGGCCGCCGAGCACATGCCTGTCGCCAAAATCGCGGCTTCTACGGCCGGAAGATCCAAACCAACATAGGGCAGGGCATAGTAAAACAATAACAATTGAACCAGCAGCGGCACACCGCGGAAAAAACTGATATAGAGGGCTGCGGTGCCTCGTAAAAAGGCATTGGTTGAAAGCCGGGTGGCGCAGAGAAGAGTGCCCCAGACAAGGCTGATTGCCATGCCACAGACCGAGATGATGATCGTCCAACGGGCTGCCGTCAGCAAATAAGGCAGATTGTGCCAGATCGTATCAAAAGAAAAATTCATTGATTGCAATCTCCGCTCGATAAGCCACTCCCCGGTCAAGTGTCATGAGGCGGGCTGATCTGTCGTAGAGAAGACTAATAGGGTTGTCGAACGCAAAGGCGAGGCTAAAAATAAGAGCCAAGTTTCGCCAAGTTGGTCAGCTGATAAAAGCCCGCGCCCGGCAAGGACCTGCCGGGCGCCGCTTTCATTATTTTACGTCCGGCATGGTCGTCGGCAGATCTGGATTGCTTCCGAGCCATTTTTCGTTGATTGCCTTGAGACGGCCGTCTTCGTGCATTTTCAGCAGGCTGGCGTTAATAGCCTCGATCAGTGACTTGCTGTTTTCGTCACCAGTGCCAACCCAACCGAAATATTTCGGATCGCCGAATGGAGGCATGACGAGCTCGAACAGGCCTGGGCGCTGTACGGCTGCATAACCCATCAGAGGCAAGGAGTTGGCGACACCGGAGATGCGGCCTGCTGCCATGTCTGCAAGGGCTTCATCAACATTGGTGTATTCTCTGATTTCTGCTGGCGTTGCGAGCGATTCGGAGAAGGCTTTGAGCTGTTCGAACTGAGCGGTGCCCTTCTGGGTGCCAACGACCTTGCCTGAAATATCTTCAGGTTTGGTGATGGAGCTGTCGCCAGCCTTTTTGGCCAGAGCAACTGTGGCGTTGCCGATTGGCAGGGTGAAGTTGTAGCGCTTCATACGTTCTGCGGTGATGGTCACTGGGGCAATCACGAAATCGAATTTGCCTGCTTCAAGACCTGGCAGAATGGAGTTCCAAGGCAGGTCGATATATTTCGCCTTAACGCCCAGATCTTTGGCAACTTCGTCAAAAAGATCGCGGTCAATGCCTACATATTCACCATCTTTGAGAAGGTCGAATGGAGCATAGTGCATCTCGGTGGCTGCGACGATTTCGCCTTTGGCCTTGATGTCTGACAAAAGGTCTGCCTGAGCTGCGCTGGCAAGGCCCAGACCGATTGTTGCAGCAGCAACAAAGCTGAGGATTGTCTTTTTCATTGTAGCTGTTCTCCTGAGTATTTTGGAAGATTGAAGGTGATTGATTTTATTATTATTATTGGTTTTAAAGAATGCCGGGAAGGTTCAAGTTATTTTCTTTAGCGCATTCAATCGCAATTTCATAGCCTGCATCTGCGTGTCTCATGACACCTGTTGCAGGATCATTCCATAGCACGCGCCCAAGGCGCTCATCTGCATCTTTTGTGCCATCGCAACAAATGACCATGCCTGCGTGCTGGGAGAAGCCCATGCCGACGCCGCCGCCGTGATGGAGCGATACCCAAGTGGCGCCAGAAGCGACATTGAGCATGGCGTTGAGTAGCGGCCAGTCGGAGACCGCATCTGAACCGTCGCGCATGGCTTCGGTTTCGCGGTTTGGCGAGGCTACGGAGCCGCTGTCCAGATGGTCGCGGCCGATGACAACGGGGGCTTTCAGCTCGCCATTGCGCACCATTTCGTTGAAGGCGAGGCCAAGGCGATGGCGCTGGCCAAGACCGACCCAGCAAATACGGGAAGGCAGCCCCTGGAACTCGATGCGTTCACGGGCCATGTCGAGCCATTTGTGAAGATGCGGATCGTCGGGGATAAGTTCTTTGACCTTGGCGTCGGTCTTGTAGATATCTTCCGGATCGCCAGAAAGAGCGGCCCAGCGGAACGGGCCAATACCCTTGCAGAAGAGGGGGCGGATGCAGGCAGGAACGAAGCCCGGGAAGGCAAAGGCGTTTTCCAAACCTTCATCCAGTGCCATCTGGCGGATATTGTTGCCATAATCAAGGGTTGGAATGCCCATGTCGTGGAAGGCAACCATGGCTTCCACGTGATCGCGCATGGAGGCGCGAGCTGCCTTCTCAACGCCTTTGGGGTCGCTTTCCTGCTTGGCGCGCCATTCGGCAACAGACCAGCCCTTTGGCAGATAGCCATGCACTGGATCGTGGGCAGAGGTCTGGTCGGTCACGATGTCAGGCTTGACGCCTCGTTTGACCAGTTCAGGGAAGATCTCAGCAGCATTGCCCACAAGGCCAACAGATTTAACCTCGCCAGCGGCAGTCCATTTGTTGATCATGTCAAGCGCTTCATCAAGGCTGTGGGCCTTGGCGTCGACATAACGGGTGCGCAGGCGGAAGTCGATATGGGCTTCATCGCATTCAACGGCAAGGCAACAAGCGCCAGCCATGACGGCTGCCAGAGGCTGAGCGCCTCCCATGCCTCCAAGGCCGCCGGTGAGGATCCATTTGCCGGAAAGATCACCGCCATAGTGCTGGCGGGCAACTTCGGCAAAGGTTTCGTAGGTGCCCTGGACAATGCCCTGCGCACCGATGTAGATCCACGATCCGGCCGTCATCTGGCCATACATCATCAAGCCCTTTTTATCGAGCTCGTTGAAATGGTCCCAGTTGGCCCAGTGGGGAACGATGTTGGAGTTGGCAATGAGAACACGCGGTGCGTCCTTGTGGGTGCGGAACACGCCAACCGGCTTGCCAGACTGGACCAGAAGGGTTTCGTTTTCTTCCAGTTCCTTGAGGGCTGCGACGATCTTGTCGAAATCTGCCCAGGTGCGCGCTGCACGGCCAATGCCACCATAGATCACCAGTTCGCGCGGATTTTCTGCAACATCTGGGTGCAGGTTGTTCATCAACATGCGCAGAGGGGCTTCTGTCAGCCAGCTTTTGGCATTGAGTTCAGTGCCGGTTGGCGGGAAGACGTCACGGGAGTTTTTAAGACGGTCGACCATTGTGGTTTCCTCAAGGTGTTGTTATTCGTTACCGGAAAGATGGGGGGCAAGTGCTGCCAGATCCTTCATGATTGCAGCAAGGTGGACACGCAGCGCGTCCGCTTTTTTCTCGTCATATTCGAACGGTGCTGCTTCGCGGACGAGATGGGTGTCTTGTGCCAACTCCATCTGAATGGCATGGACATTCGTGTCCGGAGTGCCATAGTGCCGCGTTGTCCAGCCACCTTTGAAGCGGCCATTCAGAACAGCCGTATAGCCCAATGCGCCCATCGCATGGTTGGCGACGGTTTTCTCAATGCATTTCGAGCAGGTTGTTCCTTCATTGGTGCCGATGTTGAAATCTGGCAGCTTGCCTTCAAACAAGTATGGAATATTGGAGCGGATCGAGTGGCAATCATAGAGAATGGCAAAGCCGTGCAGCGCTTTTACCCGTTCGATCTGGGCTGCAAGCGCATCATGATAGGGTTTGTGCCAAGCGAGGCGGCGGGCCTCAATTTCTTCCGCGTCGGGCTCCATGCCTTCCAGATAAATCGGGTTGCCGTCAAAATCCGTCGAAGAGCATAGGCCTGTGGTGTTCTGGCCCGGATAGAGCGATTCATCGGAAGGACCGCGATTGGCGTCGATCACATAGCGATGGAAATTGGCTCGAACTTTGGTGACATTTTCCAGAAGACCCGAATAGAGGCGATCTACAAACCAGTCGGTATCGGCCATGAGCTTGCCATTGTCGTTAAGCTTGGCTTTGATCGTATCTGGAATGTGGGTGCCAACATGAGGAAAGCCCAGAATGATCGGGCTTGTTCCCTCGGTGAGGTCAAAGGGCTGCATTGAGCGCCTCCAATGAAACGAGATAGTCTTGAGAAATGGCATTGAGCAAGGTGCGGTCTGCAACGAGTGAACACGCGGCCTTGAGATCTGGTGCCATATAGCGGTCTTTTTCCAAGGCCGGGACGTCTTCTCTCATGCGGGAAAGAATCTTCGACAGGCAAGGGCTGGTTTGAAGCGGTGCACGATGTTCCACACCCATGGCTGCGCACAACAACTCAACGCCGAGAATATTAGCCAGATTGTCGTTCATGCGCTTGAGGCGACGGGCACCATGGGCTGCCATGGAGACGTGGTCTTCCTGATTGGCGCTGGTTGGGGTGCTGTCCGTCGAGCAAGGGTTGGCCAAATGCTTGTTTTCGCTCATCAAGGCTGCCGTTGTTACTTCAGCAATCATCAGGCCGGAATTGAGGCCGGGATCTTTTGCCAGAAATGGCGGCAGGTCGAAGGACAGGGCCGGATCGACCATGAGTGCGATACGTCTCTGGGCGATGGCGCCGATTTCGGAAATGGCAAGTGCGATCTGGTCGGCCGCAAAGGCGACCGGTTCGGCGTGGAAATTGCCGCCTGAGACGATGCTGTTGGCCTCGATGAGAACGAGTGGATTGTCTGTCGCTGCGTTGGCTTCGATGCGCAGGGTGCGAGCCGCCATGCTGAGCAGGTCCAGGCAAGCTCCAACCACCTGAGGCTGGCAACGAATGCAATAGGGGTCTTGCACGCGGGCATCGCCATCGCGATGGCTGTCGCGGATTTTGGAGCCGGACATCAGTTTACGCATGACACGAGCGGCTTCGATCTGGCCGGGGTGACCTCTGAGGGCGTGAATTTCCGGCAGCAGGGGCGCTGTAGAGCCCATGATCGCGTCCGTGGAAAGAGACGCCGTGACAAGGCAGGCTTCAGCCATGCGCAAGGCACCGAACAGGCCAACCAGCGCAAAGGCTGTGGAGACCTGCGTGCCATTGATCAGACCAAGGCCTTCTTTGGGACCGAGCACAACTGGCGTCAAACCTGCTTTTGCAAGGGCTTCAGAGCCTGAAAGACGCTCGCCTTCATATGTGGCTTCGCCTTCGCCGATCAGAACCGCCGTCATGTGAGCAAGAGGAGCAAGATCACCGGAGGCGCCAACCGAGCCTTGGCTCGGAATGATCGGGGTTACGCCCTTGGCAAGGCAGTTCTCGATCAGTTCGAGAATTTCCCAGCGAACACCCGATGCTCCGCGTGCGAGCGAGAGGAGTTTCAACGTCATGACGAGGCGTACGGTGGCTGGTTCCATTTCTTCGCCAACGCCGCAGCAGTGGGAAAGAATGAGATTGCGTTGCAAGGTTGCCGTGTCTTCTGGCGCGATCTTCACGCTGGCCAATTTGCCAAAGCCGGTATTGACACCATAAACGGCTTGCTCACCATGGGCTGCCTTGCGTACGCGCTCAGCAGCTTCATCAATGGCTGGCTTGGCGCTTTGATCAATGGATACGGCAAGGCCCTGACGATAGATGGATTCGAGGTCTTTAAGGCTAACCTCACCTGGAACAAGAGTAATAGTGGCCATTTTATGCACCTCCCCAGATGCGGTCTTTAAGGGGGTTGAAACCGATACGGTAAGCGAGTTCTGCCGGATGGGCAGCATTCCAGATGGCTATGTCAGCACGGTAACCCGCTTTCAGCACACCGCGATCTGCAAGGCCGAGGGCCTTGGCCGCGTTGCGGGTCGCTCCGGCCAATGCTTCTTCAGGCGTCATGCGGAACAGGGTGCAAGCCATGTTGATGGTCAGCAGAAGAGAAGTCAGGGGCGAAGTGCCGGGATTGCAGTCGGTGGAAATGGCCATCGGCACACCGTGCTTGCGGAATAGATCAACCGGCGGGCTTTGTTTTTCGCGCAAGGTGTAGAATGCGCCCGGCAGGAGCACGCCCACGGTCCCTGCTTCAGCCATGGCCTTAACGCCAGCCTCGTCCAAATGCTCAAGATGGTCGGACGACAGGGCTCCGAATTTTGCTGCCAGTGCCGCGCCTCCCAGATTGGAGAGCTGCTCGGCATGCAGTTTAACCGGCAGGCCGAGGGCCTTTGCCGCTTCAAACACACGAGCCATTTGTTCGGTTGAAAAAGCGATGCCTTCGCAGAAGCCGTCAACGGCGTCGACAAGTCCCTCTTCATGGGCCTTTTTCAGGGCAGGAAGACAGATTTCATCGAGATAGCTGTCAGGCTTGTCTTTATATTCAGCGGGTACTGCATGGGCGCCAAGGAAACTGGTGCGAACGGTGACAGGGCGCTCTTTGCCGATGCGCTTGGCAACGCGCAGCATTTTCAGCTCGCTCTCTATCTCCAGCCCATAACCGGATTTGATTTCCAGCGTTGTGACGCCTTCCGCGATCAGCGTGTCGACGCGGGGCAGGGCGCTGGCCAGAAGCTCGTCTTCGCTCGCGGTGCGGGTTGCCGTGACGGTCGAGACAATGCCGCCGCCTGCACGGGCGATTTCTTCGTAGGTTGCCCCTTTCAGACGCATCTCGAATTCGCGCGCCCGATTGCCACCAAAGACAATATGTGTGTGGCAGTCTACTAGAGCGGGGGTAACCAGTGCTCCTTCAGCGTCTTTGACTGGCCAGATTGCCATGTCTGCCGGAAGTTCGGCGAGCGGGCCGCAAAAGGCGATTTTGTCACCCTCAATGGCGAGCGCACCATCTTTTATAAGGCCATAGGGCTCTGAGCCTGTTACCATGGTGGCCAAGGTGGCATTTTTTATCAAAAGTCGCGTCACTGATTGCAATCCGTGCTTGATTATGTTGCGATTTATGTGAATATACATGCACATAATAATGGGGCTGTCAACGAGACTCTCGAATTGTTGCTTCATATAAGGGCAAAACCATTCGCTTTCGGGCCGGAGATGAATTTGTGATGAAAATTTATGCAGAAAAGGCGCTAACGCCATCGGGTTGGCAAAATTCCCTTCTGGTGCATGTTGCCGATGACGGAAAAATCTCAAAAGTGGAGAATTCTGTTGAACTTGATCAGTCCAGAGGAGCTGACAAGAAAGTCGATATTCTCCTTCCCGCGCCGGTCAATCTGCATAGTCATGCATTCCAGCGCGCTATGGCCGGGATGAGCGAAAAGCGCGGCCCGGAGCCGCTTGATACATTCTGGACCTGGCGGCAGATCATGTATCGCTTTCTTGATATTCTGACGCCTGATGACATTGAGGCCATCACTGCTTTTGTGCAGATGGAGATGCTGGAAGCGGGCTATGTGTGCAATGCCGAGTTCCATTATGTGCATCATCAGCCAGACGGAACGCCCTATGACAATCTTGCCGAATTGTCTGAGCGCGTGGTCGCGGCTGCCGAGCAATCGGGGATCGGGCTCACATTGTTGCCGGTGCTGTATCAATATGGCGGTTGTGACAAGAGGCCTCTGGGCTCTGGGCAAGTTCGCTTTGGCAATGATTTCGAGCGCTTCTCCCGTTTGCATGAAGGGGCAACAAATGCCGTTAGCCGTCTTTTGGACTCTCGCAGTGAGGCAGATAGCCTGATCGGTGTTGCGCCTCACTCTTTGCGGGCGGTTTCTCAAGAAGACCTTGCCTGTTGTGTTTCTCTTGCTGGCTCGAAGCCTTTGCATATGCATTTGGCAGAGCAGGTCAAGGAAGTGGAAGAGGTTGAGGCAGCATGGGGCAAGCGCCCTGTTGAATGGTTGTTCGATGCGCACGATGTCGGGTCCAACTGGTGTCTTATCCATAGCACGCAGATGACGAATGCCGAGACTGATGCTCTGGCGGCATCGGGGGCGGTAGCGGGCTTGTGCCCTATTACCGAATCAAGCCTTGGGGACGGGATATTCAATGGTGTGCGCTACCTGCAAAAAGGTGGGCGGTTGGGGCTCGGTTCTGACTCCAACATCCGGATAACCCTGTCTGAAGAATTGCGCACGCTGGAATATTCCCAGCGCCTTAGAGATAGGTGTCGGGCAAGTGTTGCGACGGCTGATCGCTCGACGGGCCGTGTGCTCTATGATGCGGCTGTAGCCGGTGGTGCTCAGGCTGCGGGGCGCTCAAGTGGGGCTATTGCTGAGGGTCTCTATGCTGATCTTCTGGCGCTTGATGCAAATTTACCGACAATGGATGGCTGTGCGGGTGACGAAATTCTTGATAGCTGGATTTTTGCCGGCAATGACCAAATGATAACAGATGTCTGGTCTGCTGGCCGTCATTTGGTTATAGATGGTTGTCATAGACGGGGGGAAGAGATTCGAAAACGCTATATTCAGGTAATGAGACGGCTGAGGCAGGCATTTTGAGTGAAAAGCTAAAAGAGAGTACCGGTTGGGCTCAGATCCGAGAAGAAGTGCTTCGGCGTATCAATGAACGCATTTGGCAGCCCGGAGAGATCATCCCCAACGAATCTGAATTGGCGCAAGAATTCCATTGCGCCAGAACAACCGTAAACCGGGCTCTTCGCGAATTGGCGAATGCGGGTATCGTAACCCGCAAGCGCAAAGCTGGCACGCGCGTTGCTGTCAATCCGCCGCATAAGGCCGTTCTGACGATCCCTATTATTCGGGAAGAAATCGAGGCGAAAGGGGCCAGCTATCGCCAGAATCTGCTTATTCGCGAAAACCGCTCTTTACCGGCCTTTCTTGCTGGTGCTTTTCGGGTCAATGACTCCACGCCTCTCCTCTATACCGAAACGGTGCATTTTTCGGATAATCAGCCTTTCATTTATGAAGAGCGTTACACCAGCCTTGAAGCCGTTCCGGGGTTTGAAACGATTGATCTGAACAAGATCACGGTCAACGAGTGGCTTGTGCAAAATGCGCCCTACACCGGCGGAGATGCCTGCTTCTTTGCTATCGCGGCTGACGCGAAGCTGGCGCGAGCTTTCGATGTTTCAATTGGCAGCGCTCTGTTCGCGACCGAGCGTAGTACCTGGTTTGATGATACTCCGATCACCCACGTGAGGCTGAACTATTATCCGGGTTATCGGATGCGCACGAGTTTCTAGTTTGCTTGCTGTCAAAGGTTGCTTTTGGGGCTTCTGATCTCAAAGCGTTTGGTTTTATATCATGATTATTCATCCCGTTATTAAAGGGCAGGTTGCCAAATCCTGCCATCCCGTCGGCTGTGGAGCAGCGGTCGCCGAGCAGGTTGCCTATGTTCAGAGCGCAAAGCAAATAGCCAAGGGGCCGCGCAAGGTCCTCATTCTTGGGGGCTCATCGGGCTTCGGGCTGGCTTCGCGCATTGCGCTGTCTTTTGGAGGCGCAGGGGCTGATACCATCGCTGTCGCGTTCGAGCGGGGGCCTTCGGAAAAGGGTGTTGGCTCTGCTGGATGGTACAATCTTCTTCATTTCAGCCGTATGGCGGAAAAAGAGGGGGTGATCGCCAAGAATTTCGTCGGTGATGCCTTCTTGCCAGCGACGAGGGCGAAAGTTGCGGACTATATCCGGACCGAGTTTGGCGGTTCGGTTGATCTGGTTGTTTATTCTTTGGCAACCGGTGCTCGTCCTGATCCGCTTACTGGTGATCTGGTTCGCTCGGTGATCAAGCCGATTGGCGCTGAGGTTCGGGGCTATACGGTCAATCTGGAAAAGGATTGTCTGGAAGAGCAATGTCTGGAACCCGCGACAGATCAGGAAATCGGCGATACCATCAAGGTGATGGGCGGCGAGGACTGGCGGAGCTGGATCGCGTTTCTGAAGGATTAGGGCTTGCTGGCGAGAGGCTGTGAGACACTGGCCTTTTCCTACATTGGCCCTCAATCCACCTACCCGATTTATCACCACGGCACCTTGGGGCGTGCCAAGGCGGATCTGCAGCAAGCGGCGGATCTGCTGAATGCTGAGCTCGATGATCTTGCAGGTAAGGCTCATATTGTGGTTTGCAAGGCGCTAGTGACCAAGGCGAGCGTATTCATTCCGGGGCTTTCGTCTTATCTGCTGGCCCTGTTCCGTGTGATGAAGGATATGGGGCTGCATGAAGGCTGTATTGAGCAGATGCAGCGGCTTTATGCAGACAAACTCTATTCCCTAGATGGTATCGTGGATATCGACAAAGATCGTCTCGTGCGGATCGATGACCGTGAACAGCGTGTCGACGTTCAGGAAAAAGTGTCGGAGTTGTTGGCAGAAATTACGCCGGAGACCTTTTGTTCGGTTGGCGACTATGACGGCTATAAAGCCGATTTTCTGAAGCTGAACGGCTTCGGGCTTGATGGTGTCGACTATGATGAAGATATAGATCTTGCCCAGTTTGGTGTCGTCTGACTTACCAATTTGGGGAAGCCATTGGGTCGTCTAGTCCTGTTCGCGCAGCTTGGCTACGGCCCTGATACGCTCGTTTCGTAAAAGATTGCGGTGCCGTTCCTGGCTGCCTTTGAGGTGATCGCGCATTGCTTCGCGTGCGCCGTTTTCATCGCCATTGGAAATGGCGATCACGATGCGTTCATGCTCTTTGATGAGCAAATTGCGGTAGGCGATTTCATCGAGGTCTTCAGCGGGTGTGCTTTTGCCAGTTTGTGGGATGGCTGCGTTGCCTTGCATTTCAAGAAAGGTTGCAAAGAGCGGATTGTTGGTCGCTTTCGCGATAGCAATATGCAGGGCGACATCCGCTTCGCTCCAGTGTCGCCCGTCGCTGACGCAGCTGATAACTGCGGCGTGTTTTTCAAAGATTTCCTCTTCCTGCACAGGCGAACGGCGCAAGGCGGCCAATCCTGCCGCTTCGATTTCCAGCGGTGTCCTCGCTTCGAGAATCTCCAGAGATGAAAACAGCCGTTCCCTGTCAACCGAGAGCGGTTTGCGTTGGAAGGTGAAGTTGATGGGGTCCAGAACGAAAACGCCTGCGCCCTGCTTGGCTTCGACCAAGCCGTCTGAGCGGAGTGCTGCTATTGCCTCGCGTACTACCGTCCTTGATACGGAGAAAGCCTTGGTCAGTTGCGCTTCGCTGGGCAGTTTGTCTCCGGCAACATAGGTTCCTTGCAGGATGTCATTGCGGATGGTCTCGCTGACGCGAGAAACGAGGGTGCCCTTTGTTTGTGCTGAACCGCCAGCCCGTTCTGCCTGCGCCATGATGATTGCCATAAATCTGTCTGGTGAGTTTTGAGTGAAGTTTCTCAAAACGATTTTAATTACGCCTTACCTCATAACTTGTATGATAAGATTGCGATAAATGCAACAGCATGATGACAAGTTTGTCGCAGGGTCAGTCGTGCGGGCTTTTGTCTCTTCCCCACACTTCCAATTGGGTCAGAGCGGGGAACGGTGAAGGATCGTCTGCTTTGACTAATCGGTCCAGTTGCAGCTTTGATGCTATTTGTGGTTCAATTTCAATCTGTTGTCCCTGTTCGGTTTTCTGAAGGGATATCGATTTTGTCCAGCCATTGTCCAGAGAGATTTGTGCGCTCTCCCACCAGGCATCGTGAGGAAAGTCGGCGCGCGTGAAAATGATCAGCTTTTCAATGATGACTTTCCGACCAAAGTCTAAAGTAAGTGCAGCCTCAGGATCGCAATTGATTCCCCAACTTGTATAGGGCCAAAAACCGTGGTTGTTGCTTGAAATTTCGCCGTCTATGGCGTTTCGTGCTGCAAATGCTGCTTCACCACGGGTTTCGACATTGGCTGATGCGTGGGGAAAAATCGTGGTATTTTCCCCATGATCGTAGGGATTTAACGCCAAGTTGAAGCATGAACGCGATGCCGGGTTTTCCGTTACTCTCGCCATGATCCTGTGTGAAGAGCCTTGAAAGGCAAATGGCGGGTAGGTCTGGCACTTATCTCCTTGCGGGATTGGAAAAGAAAAGCACTTATTTTTAAAATAGACGCTTGAAAGAGGCAGGCTGCTATCAAGGCTGAGGTCGATGAAGGGTGTCGCGCAGCTTGACTGGACTTCGATGATGTCCCCTTGCTGGTAGGAGGATTGATAGAAAAGGCAACAGCTTTCTTTGCCGGAAGCCTGTTCCAAAACCTCTCCTTTGGCGTTCAGGATGGATATGGTTATGCTCATGGCTTCTCTTTCCTCCTATTCGTTGATCGTGAGGCGTAGCGTGCCGTTTTTGAGCGGTAGCAAGAGCCGGTAGAGGACGGTGGGCCACGACAAGCGAAGTCGTGGGTCGTCAATGGGGATGGTTTCCAGAGTTGGAGCTTCTGCTCCTTCGACAAGGATTTCGCCCAGATCCTTCAGGATGATGCGGTCGGCTGCGAGTGTTGGTTTGGTGGAAAACAGCAAAGAAAGCGTTGCCTTCTTTGCTCCCTCATAACGGTCCTGAATTTCGATTGAGCGGTTTTTGGTAAATCTTAGTGTGCGACAATAGCTTTTAACCCCGGCTTGTGGGGGGTAAGCTGCCGCGATCTCCATGGACATGGAAGTGATGTTTTCGCCAAGGGAGACTTTTATGTCGCTTGCGCCAAAGCTCTCGCCGTCTTGCTGGTCGATGCCTTCGAAGCTCGGCAGATTGTGGTAGCCGGACTGCATGGTCCAAATTTCATATCGGCGGACAGAAAAGGTTTTGGCAGTATAGGTTTCTACGCCGATGTCGATGAGAAAAGGTTTGCCATTTTTATAGAGTGTGAAGCTGCCGACGTCGTTGTGATTATGGCTGTCGCCATTGTCCCCCGCTTTTACTGCAAGGGAAAACTGATCATCTCTTGCGGTTAAGAGGCCGATGCTTTCATAAAAATGGTCTGGTATCTGTGGCTTTATGCTTTTCTCGGTCGGCGTGTTGGCCAAGGTAAAAGCGGTTTGCAGGCGGTAGAATAGATTGATTTCATCCGGCAAGTCCGGGTTTGGGTCTTTCTGCCAGTTGGCAAGGGCGAAATCTGCGAGAAATGCTGAACCGGTTGCCTTGCCAAAGAGATGTTCTCGAGCACCGCAAAAGCCCGCTTTTGCCGCAGAATCGGCGAAGTTGAAATAGCAGTCTTCGGTTACATGCATGTGGGCTGCGAACTCGGCTATGTTGCGGATTTTCTCCTCTTGCCAAAGCGGCTTAAATGCCTTTGGAGCCACTTGCGCCAGAATGTTGAGTGCATTGAAAAGGCATAAGCCAGCATGGCGGTAATAGAGGATACCTTCTTCACAGGCTCCATCCTGTCCGTAATCCTTGAGGAAGCAATCAAGGCTGTAGGCCGCTTTTGTAATGACCGCCTTGCGGGTTGCTTCCGTTTGGGGCGTGAGAAAAGCGACAAGAAGGATGTTTTGTGTGCACCATGGGGTCCAGTTGCACATGGGCTCGTCGCCGTTGCCCATCCACCAGAAGTGTTCCGAGAGATATGGTTCGATAATGCGCTTTTGCAATTCGCTCTTGATGCGCGCTGAAATAAGCGGTGATACGCGGTCGAATCTGTCCCCAAAAAGATAAAACAAAAGAGCCAGCTGGGCGCCGGTTTCTGCGGCGAACAGGTCGATTACGGGTCGGTCAGGATCCGGGAGCGCTTGGCAGGGCGTGTCCCGCACATACGTATTGTGAGCGGGTAATTGCCATCCTGTTTCTTCGCAAAGCAGCATGATGCCATCAATGATGCTGTCGAAATACTGATCTTGTTGCAGGAGCAGTGTCGCCAATGCAAAGGCGTTCAGCATGCGCCGGCGTTGCATATAAGGCGTCTCATAACGCGCGCGGTTGCCGTTCCTTGTGAAGTCGAGATAGGTGCTGGCGTTGAGTGTCGGCCAGGTGGCTGGGCAAGACAAGGCCGTTTGGGACAGTCTTTCCCTGTAGGTTGCAGGCAGGCTGCTCCAGTTCACATTGTTTTCAAACGGCCATGCCGGATTGAATGCGGCAAGTTCCACAGGTAGCATCGCCAGGCGCTCGGTGAACATTACTCTCCTCCAATTGGTCATATGATCGCTGCTGCAAAATTGGCATTGGAGCAGATATGCCTCGGCTCTATCCTCGATCATTGTCACCAATTCGACTAACTTATAATATAGATTTTGAATTTTTGGAAGATAAATATATCATAATTTTCTACTTGTATTATGAGTTGGTTGAGGCTAGGATGCTCGTCGTTGGGGAGGACGTTTGGGGCGCGGTGCGCCTTGTGTGATGATTTTTGCTAGATCTGGAAAAGATCAGGTTCGGGAGGATCAATTGGCAGTCAGCGACTTGAAGGTCAATGGGGCGTCAGGGCGAACGAAGCGACGGGTTTTGAGCAAACGGCAGCAAAAAATCCGCTCCTATTTCGTTGCCTACTCTTTCATAGCGCCCAATTTTCTTGGTTTTGCAATCTTTACTCTCGGGCCAATTCTATTTGCATTCGCCTTGGCGTTTATGCATTGGGATGGTTCAAACCCGATCGAGTTTGCTGGTCTTGATAATTTTTTCAAGTTGTTCCGCGACACGGCATTTATTGCAGCTTTCTGGAATACGATCATCTACACCGTTTTTTCTGTGCCCTTGACTATGGCCTGCTCGTTGGGGCTGGCTCTTTTGCTCAATAAGAAGATATTTGGTCGGGATTTTTTCCGTGCAGCGATGTTCTTTCCCTATGTGGCGTCTCTGGTGGCTGCGGCAGTTGTCTGGAACATGTTGTTTAATCCTGAAATGGGGCCGGTCAATATGCTGCTCTATACCTTCGGGGTTGATCCTGCCAATCTGCCCGGATGGGCCGCCGACAAAGACTGGGCGATGGTGACCATTATCCTGTTTGGTATCTGGAAGCAGGCCGGGTATTTCATGGTGATCTATCTGGCTGGTTTGCAGGGCGTCAATCAGGAGCTTTATGAAGCGGCCGATCTTGATGGTGCAAACAGCTGGCAGAAATTCTGGAATGTGACCGTGCCGCAGCTGATGCCGACGACCTTCTTTGTGTCGGTCATGCTGACGATCAACTCGTTCAAGGTGTTCGATCAGGTTTACATGATCACACAAGGTGGGCCGGGAACATCAACGCTTGTGCTGGTCTATCACATTTATAACGAAGCGTTCATTTCCTGGGATCTTGGATATTCAAGCATGGTGGCGCTGGTTCTTTTCGCACTGGTTCTGCTGGTTACGCTGGTTCAGTTCCGTTACTCGAGAAATATGGATTAGGGAGCGGGACCATGAAGCTTTTTGGCAAGAAAATCAAAGTCAGCAGAATTCTGATCTATCTTTTGATCATCGGTGTGACCATCCTCATGTTGCTGCCATTCGTCTGGATGCTATCGGCTTCGCTGAAACTGAACCGGGAAGTGTTCGAATTCCCGATCCAGTGGATTCCGCCACATCCGCGCTGGCAGAATTATGTCGATATCTGGACCAAGATCCCGATGCTGACCTTCGTGTTCAATACCGCAAAGATCACGATCATCGTGACGCTGCTGCAGCTGTTCACTTCCAGCTTTGCGGCCTATGCTTTTGCGAAGCTCAAATTCCCTTATCGGGATGTCTTGTTTCTTGGCTATATCGCGACCATCGCCATGCCTTGGCAGGTCTATATGGTGCCGCAGTTCCTCTT
Organism: uncultured Cohaesibacter sp.; assembly: GCF_963664735.1. Lineage (NCBI taxonomy): Bacteria > Pseudomonadati > Pseudomonadota > Alphaproteobacteria > Hyphomicrobiales > Cohaesibacteraceae > Cohaesibacter > uncultured Cohaesibacter sp. The sequence goes on from NZ_OY761553.1 coordinate 3,841,671, forward strand.
CATGCGTGAGATCGGGCTTTATAATTCCCATTGGGCCTTGATTTGTTTGCAGGCATTTACAGCGTTTGGCGTGTTCCTGATGCGGCAGTTTTATATGTCAGTGCCGGATGAATTATGCGAGGCGGCGCGCGTTGATGGCATGAATGAGTATCAGATCTGGTGGTCAATCATGTTGCCGCTTTCAAAGCCTGCGCTTTCCACGCTGACGATTTTCACCTTCGTTTTTGCCTGGAACGACTTCCTTGGCCCAATGATCTATCTGACCAAGACGGAGCTCAAGACCATCCAGATCGGGTTGCGTATGTTCATTTCGCAATATTCTGCGGAATATGGGTTGATCATGGCCGCCTCGGTTGTCGCCATCATTCCAGTGCTTATCGTCTTCCTGTCGTTGCAACGCTTCTTTGTTGAAGGTGTGGCCAGTACGGGGCTTAAGGGATGACCGATATGGCAGAGATTCAGGCAGAGTTTTCTCTAGAACCGATAAGCGCCGATGATGTGAAGGCTGCTGGCGAGATCGCTGTAGCGCAAGTGTTGCGCAATCTTCCCGATTTTACGTATCGCATGCAAAATCATTCAAGCGTTGGTGGCTTCTATCCCGCCTGCGACAATGTGCAGTGGACTTGCGGTTTCTGGCCGGGTGAAGTGTGGCTGGCTTATGAGTGGACCGGCAATGAGACCTTCCGGCATGCAGCCCAGATCATGGTGCAGAGCTTCCTTCATCGCATCGAGAATAAAATCGAGGTCGATCACCACGACATGGGCTTTCTTTATAGCCCTTCTTGCGTGGCGGCGTGGAAGCTGGTGAATGATGAAGACGGGCGCAAGGCGGCCATTCTGGCCGCAGATCAATTGATTGCGCGTTATCATGAAGTTGGCCAGTTCATTCAGGCCTGGGGCGCGATGGGCGAGCAAGAGAATTATCGCTACATCATAGATTGCTTGCTGAACCTGCCGTTACTCTATTGGGCTTCGCGCGAAACCGGCCTTGCCAAATATGCGGACATCGCCCGCGTTCACGCAGCAACAACGCTGAAGCATTCAATCCGGCCCGATTATTCCACTTATCACACCTTCTTCATGGACCCTGAGACGGGCGACCCTGTCAAAGGTGTGACGTGTCAGGGTTATCGGGATGATAGTGACTGGGCGCGTGGGCAGGCATGGAGCATCTATGGCATGGCGCTTTCCTATCGCTATGACAGGCGGGATGATTACCGAGAGATGTTTGATCATCTGCTTGGCTTCTTTCTCAAGCGTTTGCCCTCTGACATGGTTCCCTATTGGGACATGATTTTTAGTGACGGCGATAGCGAGCCCAGAGATTCCTCCTCGGCGGCGATTGTGGCTTGCGGTCTTTTGGAGATGGCTGACATTGTTGGCGGTTCTAAAGCGCAAGCCTATAGCTCGCTGGCCCGCCAGTTCGTGGGCAGTCTCTATCGTGACTATGCCGTCAAGGACCCTGCTGTCTCGAACGGTCTTTTGCTTCACGGCACCTATTCGAAGAAGTCCCCCTACAACACCTGCACCCCCGAGGGGGTCGATGAGTGTGTGTCATGGGGCGACTATTATTATCTTGAAGCGTTGACGCGCTTGTCCCGAAATTGGTCTTCCTACTGGTAATCAGAGAATGACAAGATTTGGAGTTATGTGAATGTCCGGCATTTCGCTCAGAAAACTCAACAAAACATACGGTTCTCTGACCGTTGTTCACGATATCGATCTGGAGATTGCCGATAAGGAATTCATCATTCTGGTCGGTCCTTCGGGGTGCGGTAAGTCTACCACATTGCGCATGATCGCCGGACTGGAGGAGATCTCTTCAGGAGAGCTCTATATCGGGGATGATCTGGTCAACGATATTCCATCCAAAGACCGTGACATAGCCATGGTATTTCAGAATTATGCGCTCTATCCGCATATGACCGTTTACAAGAATATGGCATTTGGCCTCCAGCTTCGTAAGGCGCCGGAAGCTGAAATTGACGCCAAGGTGCGAGAAACTGCCAGAATTCTCGATATAGAACATCTGCTCAATCGCAAGCCAAAAGCACTTTCGGGTGGACAGCGTCAGCGCGTGGCTCTTGGGCGTGCCATGGTGCGTAATCCGGAAGTGTTCCTGCTTGATGAGCCGCTTTCGAACCTTGATGCCAAGTTGCGCGGTTCCATGCGCTCGGCCATTACCAAATTGCACCGCCAACTGGACAGTACCTTCATTTATGTGACCCACGATCAGGTGGAAGCCATGACGATGGCGGATCGCATTGTTGTGATGAAGGATGGATATATCCAGCAGGTCGACACACCGCAGATGCTCTATGACCGGCCGATCAACATGTTTGTTGCCGGCTTCATCGGGGCGCCGCAGATGAATATGTTTGACGTGATTATCGAAAAAAACGGCGGGGATTATATTGGTCGCTTTGGCGAAACAGAATTTCCTCTGCTTCTGGAAGACAGAAAGGCGCGTCTGGAGCCCTATGTCGGCAAGACTGTCGTGTTGGGGTTGCGGCCTGAAAACTTCCATGAAGCTCAGCCGCATGATGTGGACCCGGCAAAAACCTGCTTGTTCAAGGGCAATATCGAGTTGGCTGAACCCATGGGAGCGGAAATCCATCTCAACCTTGTCAGCCAAGGGGTCAATATGATCGCTCGGGTGTCCCCTCGTTGTGAAGCACGTGACGGGGAAGACGTAACGCTCTTTGCCGATCTGGTTAATCCGCATTTGTTTGACAAGGAAACAGAAAAGTCGATCCTTTTCTGATCTGAAGGGCTCACTGGGGGGGCTTTGCCATGCAATGGCTGACAAACTGGATGATGAAAGAAGGGCCAGGCATCCGCAAGGATGAGCCGAAGAAGACCGGCTTGGCGCTTTTCTTCAGTATTCTGGCGCGTGAGCCGTGGGAGCTTTTCAAACTTAACCTCTTGATGCTGGTGCTTTCCATTCCGGTCGTAACCATTCCAGCCAATTTTGCCGCAGGCTGCCGCATATGCACCCTGATGATCGAGGATGAGGTGGTGTTTCTGTGGCGCGATTATTGGCGGGCTTTTGCGCGTTTGGGGCCGAAGGCTACGGGCTATGGGCTTGTCTTGGCGCTTGGGCTGTCCCTGTGCGGTTATGCCTTTTTCATATACAGCCAGTTCGCGCTCAATGATGTGATCTATATTGCTCCCGCTGTCTTGGCGTTTTTTGTTTTCCTGTTCCTGATGATGGTTGGGGTTTGCCTCTTTGCGCTTCTGGCAAAGGGTAATATGGCACCTGTCGATATGGTGAAGGCTGCCCTCGTGGCGTCTCTGGCCCGGCCTCTCTCTGTTATTGCGGGTGTCGGCTTTGCCGCTCTTCTGTGGCTGGCGCACATCGTTTTTTATCCGGCATCCATTTTTTTGCCGGTCGTTCTCAACTTTTCTCTCGGTGCGTTTGCGATGATGTTCGGAGCGTATCGGGCCACTGATTTCGCGCTAGGGGTGGAAAGCTCTGTGAACTCCTGAAAGGGCGCGGAAGTTTTTGCATCAACATGATGCAAGTTTGATTGGAGGAACAAACATGAATAGAATTACCAAAGCTGCTCTTATGATTACAGCTGGTCTGATGCCTTTTGCCGCTCAAATGGCCAGCGCTGAAACCATTAACTGGGCCTTGTGGGATTGGAACAAGACCGCCTATTACAAACCATTGATCAGTGCCTTCGAGGCCAAATATCCAGACATCAAGGTTGAATATACCGATTTGGGCTCCAGCGATTACACAACCATGCTGATGACTCAGCTTTCCGGCGGTGGATCTGATATTGACGTTGTGCAAGTCAAGGATATTCCAAGCTACGCAAACTTGATGAAGACCAAATCCATCATCAGCCTCAATGATGATATCAAGGCCTCAGGCATCGATGCATCCTCTTATGGTGGGCTGATTGAAGAATTGACCGTGGAAGGCAATACCTATGCTTTGCCATTCCGCTCTGACAGTTGGCTGGTCTATTACAATAAGGACTTGTTTGACAAAGCCGGAGTTGCCTATCCAAGCAATGATATGTCCTGGGATGAATTCGCTAACATTGCCCGCAAGGTAACCAGCGGCTTTGGTGCCAACAAGAATTATGGCGCCCTTTTCCATACGTGGCGTTCTACCGTCGAGCTGCCTTGCATTCTTGATGGCAAGCACTCACTTGATGGTGGCGACTATGGGTTCCTTAAATCCTGCTATGAGCGCGTGCTGAAATTGCAGGAAGAGAAAGTCGTTCCTTCTTATGCGACGCTGAAAACTTCTGGCACGCACTATTCGGGCCCATTCTTTAACGGTCAGGTCGCCATGTTGCCAATGGGCAGCTGGTTTATCGGCACCCAGATCGCCAAGGTCGCAAGCGGGGAGTCCCTTTCCAAAAACTGGGGTCTTGTAAAATATCCAACACCTGAAGGCGTAGCCGCAGGCACGACCGCAGCAACAATCACCTCATTGGCTGTCAGCACCAATTCCAAGCACAAAGATGCAGCTCTCAAGTTCATCAACTTTGTTGCCGGCCCGGAAGGGGCAAAAGTGGTTGCTGAAACCGGCACTCTGCCAGCCATCAAGAATGACGAAGTTCTGAGCGTGATTGCTTCCAAGGAAGGCTTCCCGCAGGATGCCAATTCCAAGGCTGCCCTGCAAACGGTCAAAGGTTATCTGGAAATGCCGGTTAACCTGTTGGCTGCCAAAATGGAAGTGGTCCTCAACCGAGCTCATGATTCCATCATGACTGACAATATTTCCATTGAAGATGGCCTCAAGGAAATGAACGAAGGCGTTCAGGCTATCATCAAGGAAGCAAAATAATCAGTGACGCAACGGATGCAGGCAATTGCACCCGTTGTGCATCTGGCGAATAATATCTGATCGACCGTCAAAGCTTGGCGGTCGATTTTCTTGCCCTCGTTCTTCGTTCAGGCCAGCTTTCGGGTTTGAAGCATTTGTGAATGAAGATACTGACTTTCGAAAAGGTTTGCAGCATGACGACATATCCAGATCTTGACTGGTTGTCTGATCCTGAGGTTTTTGCGGTTGGACGCCTTGGGGCCTATTCCGATCACATTGCCTATCCTTGCGTTGATGCGGCCAAGGCCCGGGGGGCGAGCGCTTTTCGTCAGAGCCTTAATGGCACATGGCAATTTAGCCATGCTAACAAAGTGGCGGACAGGCCAATAGGCTTTGAAGCTGAAAGTTTCGATGCTTCTGGCTGGGGGGATATCGAAGTTCCCGGTTACATGCAGCTACAGGGCTATGGCTCAAACCAATATGTAAATACCCAATATCCATGGGATGGCGTTGAGTATCTTCGTCCACCACACATTCCTGAAGCCAATCTGGTCGGTTCCTACCGGACGCAATTTGCCTTTGCAAAGCAGGAAGGGGCAGGGCGTGTCGTGCTCACCTTCGATGGCGTGGAGACGGCCTTTTTCGTTTGGCTTAATGGAGCCTTCGTCGGCTATAGCGAGGATAGCTTCACTCCGGCGCATTTCGATGTTACCGAACTTGTGCGAGAGGGCGACAATCTGTTGGCGGTGCAGGTATTTCAGCGCTCATCGGCCAGCTGGATCGAGGATCAGGATTTCTGGCGCCTCACCGGCATTTTCCGCGATGTCTGGATTGAGCAGCAACCGTGGCTTCACTTGCAGGATCTGTTTGTCAAAACTGATCTTGATGACGATTTCTCTTCCGCTGTGTTGCATCTGGATATGGCTCTCGCCGCGCCTGCCGGTGGCTCGGTGGATGTTTGCCTCTGTGACCCTGATGGCAAGAGCGTTGCCTCAATGGACGGGGTGGCTGTTGAGGCCAAGATGGATCTCTGCTTCAGTGTTGATGATCCCCGGCTCTGGAGCGCCGAGGCGCCTCATCTTTACAGCGTGATGCTGACGCTGAGGAATGCGGATGGCTCTGTCTCTGAAGTGGTGCCGCAACGGGTCGGTTTCCGCCGGTTCGAGATGGTCAACAAGGTTATGGTGCTCAATGGCAAACGGATTGTTTTTGCCGGTATCAACCGGCATGATTTTGACGCGCGTTGCGGCAGGGCGGTGACCTATGAGCAAATGCTGTGGGACGTGAAATTCTTCAAGCAGCACAATATCAATGCGGTGAGAACCTGCCACTATCCGAACCAATCTGTTTTCTATGATCTTTGCGATGAATATGGGCTCTATCTGATTGATGAGGCCAACCTTGAATCCCATGGTTCCTGGCAGAAGGATGGCAAGTGCGATCCGGAATGGACCGTGCCCAATGACGATCCAAGGTGGCATGACTGCGTGCTGGATCGTGCCAAATCCATGCTGGAGCGGGACAAGAACCATCCTGCTATTCTGATCTGGTCCTGTGGTAACGAGAGCTACGGTGGCAAGGCGATCTTCGATATGTCGGAATATTACCGTCAGCGCGACCCGTCCCGCTTGGTGCATTATGAGGGCATCGTCTGGGATCGCCGCTATAATGGCACATCCGACATGGAAAGCCACATGTATACCAAGCCGCAGGATGTGGAAGCTTATCTGCGCAATGACCCTCAGAAGCCTTTCATTTTGTGCGAATATATGCACGCAATGGGCAATAGCTGTGGCGGGATGCATCTCTACACCGATCTTGTCGATAAATACACGCTCTATCAGGGTGGTTTCATCTGGGACTATATCGATCAGGCGATTGCAATCGGCGATTCCGAGGATGAAAGCGACCATCGGCTTGGCTATGGCGGAGACTTTGGAGACCGGCCTAGTGACTATGAGTTTTGTGCGGACGGGATCGTGACTGCATGGCGTGAACTGACGCCAAAGGTTCAGGAGGTCAAAAGCCTCTATCAGCCATACGATCTGACAGCGGACCAAAATGGTGTTTCTATTCGCAACAAGAATCTGTTTGTCTCGTCGGAAGGGCTGGTGCTTGCCTATCGGCTGCTTTTGGATGGCGAAGAGATTTTCAGCGGCAAGAAAGCTTGTGATGTGGCAGCTGGTGCTACAGAATTTGTCGTGCTGGATTTGCCTCAGGCAACCGAGCCGGGTGAATATGTGGTCCAATGCTCTCTATGCTTGGGTGCTGCGACACTTTGGGCTGATGCCGGGCACGAGCTGGCCTTTGGTGAAACGGTCTGGACTGTTGAGGGCGTGCTTGCGGCTCCTGCTGTCTCCAGCCTCACGCTCATTCACGGTGATCTTAATTTCGGGGTTGAAACAGAGGCGTTCAAGACCCTCTTTTCTATGGTGTTTGGCGGGCTTTCTTCCATCAAGGCAAATGGGCTGGAATTCATCCGCCGCCCGCCGCGTCTCACCTTCTGGCGGGCAATGGTGGACAATGACCGCGGTCGGCATCAGGGCTTTGAAATGGCCCAATGGCAGACCGCAAGTCTCTATTATAAGCGCATTGGCTATGAGGTTGGCGAGATCGATGGCGAGCCGACGATTTCCTACCGTTTCGCATTGCCGAACCTGCCGATTGAGCCAATCGTAGTCTATCGTGTCGGCAAGGATGGCCTCATCCATGTGGAGGCGCATTATCCGGGTGCGGAAGGCCTGCCCAACATGCCGATCTTCGGCTTGCAGCTGACCATGGATGCGCAGTTTGATCGCTTCCGCTTCTATGGCCTCGGACCAGATGAGAATTATTGTGACCGCATGCGCGGTGCGCGGCTTGGTATCTTCGAGAGTACGGTGGCAGACAACTTGCCAGCCTATCTGGTGCCGCAGGAAAGTGGCAATCGCATGGGTGTGCGTTGGGCCGAAATGGTGAATGGCGACGGTGTCGGCTTGCGGTTTGTGGCGGAAGGCGATCCGTTTGAATTCGGGGCGCTGCCATGGGGCACAATGGAGCTCGAAAGCGCATTGAGGGTCGAAGAATTGCCTCCGGTCTATCGCTCGGTTGTTACCATCGCTGCCAGACAGATGGGGATTGGCGGGGACGACAGCTGGGGGGCGCCAGTGCATGATCCATATCGCATTGCTGCAAGTGAACCAATGACGTTGAAATTCTCGATCGCACCGGTTGGTCTTTAATTCGTATATTTGTTGAAGAGGATAAGGTTATGCTGAAAAACGCCAGTGCCTGGGACCGGTTGTCCGTGACGCGCCAAATGGCTGCGAAAAATCCGATGCATGGGAACCCTCTGAAGACCCGCGCGGATCTTTGCAAGGCGGTTGAGGGTTTTTATGAGCCGCTAAAGCCGTATTTCTCTGAGGGCAACGGGCGCTTGAGGCTGGCGGTTTCCGCCACCCATTACGATCAGACGGCAGCTGAAATGGAGGCTTTTGTGCGTCCGCTCTGGGGGCTGGTGCCGATGGTGGCCGGGGGCTTTCCATTTGCTGATGCTTCCCGCTATGTGGAAGGCTTGGCCCATGGTATGGACCCCGAGCATGAGGATTATTGGGGCGAAGTCGGCCCATATGATCAGCGCATGGTGGAGATGGCTGGGATTGCGACGGCCATTCTGCTTGCCTCGGATAGCTTTTGGGAGCCGATGGATGACGCCGCCAAGGATAAGGCCGAGAAATGGCTTCTTTCGGTCAATGATCATGATATGCCGGACAATAACTGGCTGTTCTTTCGCATCCTGACCAATCTTGCCATGCGCAAGGTCGGGCGGGGATGGTCGGAGGAGATTGTGCGGCAGGGGCTGGACAGGATCGAGACCTTCTATCTTGGTGATGGTTATTACAAGGATGGCGAATGGGCGCAGCGGGATTACTATCTGCCGATGGCGCTGCATTTTTATGGGTTGATGGTGGCCGGGCTGGCGGGGGATCTGTTCCCAGATTATGCCAAGCGCTACCGTGAGCGGGCGCGTCTGTTTGCCAAGGATTTTCAGCACTGGTTTGCCGAGGACGGGGCCGCCATTCCCTTTGGCCGCTCCCTGACCTATCGCTTTGCGCAAGGGGCCTTCTGGGCGGGGTGTGCCTTTGCCGGTGAAGAAGTTTTGCCATGGGGACAGATGAAGGGGCAGTTGCTGCGTCATTTGCGCTGGTGGTCTGAGCAACCTTTCGCAGAGCGGGACGGTGTGATGAGCATCGGTTATGTCTATCCGAACCTGTTCATGAGCGAAGCCTACAATGCGCCGGGCTCACCTTATTGGGCGCTCAAGACTTTTCTGGTGCTCGCCTTGCCGGAGGATCATCCCTTCTGGGCGGCAGAAGAGGAAGAGCTGCCCACTGCTACCGGCGAAACCATTCTGGCTCCCGCTGCCGGTTTTGCCATTCGCCGTTCCGAGGGCGATGCGGTTTTACTTATGGGCGGGCAAGATGGTCATGAGCATCGGGTTTATGATGCCAAATACGGGCGATTTGCCTATTCCTCTGCCTTTGCCTTTTCAGTCAAAAGCGATGCGACAACGCCGGACTATGCGGATCGATCGGCCGTTGACAGCGGTATGATGGCGTCTTTCGATAATCTTTGTTGGATGTCGCGTGGCCATATTCTGAAGGCGGGTATTGATGACGGTGTTGTCTATGGTACATGGGCTCCAGATGACCGGCTGGAAGTGACCAGCTGGCTCGATTTTGCCTCCAAAGGCTGGCATGTGCGTCTTCATCGGGTTCGTGCACAGTTTCCGGTCTATCTCGCAGAGAGCGGCTTTTCAGTAGACCGCACCGCCGAAAAGGATCCCGGCTTTGCAGACGGGCTGGTGCAAGGCGTTGGCAAAGCGATCATTCGTACACCTGATGCAGTCTCCGCAATCAAGGATCTTGTCATGGATCGTGAGGGCGTGATCGTGCGGGCGTCGCCGAACACAAACATTCGTTATCCGCGCACTCTGTTTCCTCGTCTCAGCGGTCTGGTTCCTGCTGGAGAGCATGTGATCGCGACCGCTGTTTATGCTGTCCCCTCAGGGCAGGGTGATATCGGGCCGTTGATTCTGTCTGATAAAATGCGCTCGCTCTTTCAAAGTTTCGCGATTGAAAAAGTCGTCAAACTGGATGTTTGAGGGGGCAAACCGCTATCCGCTTTCTATCAAATATTGTTTCAAATTGTTTGGAAGGCGTAATGTTTCCTTTTGCCAATTGCGGCTCTGTGAATGGGAATGAACGAAATAATTATTTATTTTCAATTGCTTACAAATTCATCTGGATATTCTCTGCTTGAAAATCCAGATGAAACATTCTGCCTGACCGCGTGATTGGGGGCCGATTTGCTCAGGGCGCATTGGTTGGCATTTTCCGATTTGTAATTTATATTTAACCTTGCGTTGCTCAGACATGTTACCCGATTTTGGGCAGAGATTTTGAAACAGAATTTCTCTTCAGTTCGGGTGGGTATGTGGAACATTTCATAAATCCACACCATGACGTCGTTTTGTCATATTGCAGTTTGGAACGCATGGTATCTAGGCGCTCTCTTGGATTAGAAAATCCAGCCAGAGTGTTATTCGTTGAATTTTCTTCTGTTTAGCCATTCTCGATGGGCTCTCCATTGAGAAAGGACTGACGAAGTTGGCAACGGCTTGGGACTATTCGTACAATACAAATTGGTGGGTCAGTTGGCGATGGGTTGGCAAGGTCAGGTTCTTAAATACAGTGCATTTCTTGAAAAGCGTAATTTTCGTGCGCCGTTGGCTGATAATGAGCCGCGTTACGGAAATGGCCGGTCAGGATCGGCTGTAGCCCCTGTTGGCAAGGCCATGATCGTTGGGGTGAGTTCTCGCCGTTCCATCGGGTTTGGTATTGCCGAACAGTTGGCCGATCATGGCTGGGAGACGTTGGTCACCACACGCCGGAAAGAGAAACTCCTTGAAATGTCTGGCCGTCACGACGTTCGTGAGTTGGATTACAGTCAGAGTTTTGACGATATTGCAGATGTGACCGATCTTACGGGGCTGGTTTTCTGCATTGCCAAATCGAGCGTTACCAGCCAGAAGGGCTTGCTGGGCACAAGCAAGGACGAGTTCCTTCAGACGATGTGCGACAGCGCCTACTCTTATATCGCCGTTGTAAACGAAGCGCTGAAGAACAATCCGAACCTAAAGTCCATCGTTGCGCTGTCTTTTCTGGGTGGAGAAAAAGTAATCCCCGGATATGACGCGATTGGTGTCGCCAAAGCGGCGCTTGAGCAGACCAACCGCATTCTTGCTTCCGAGCTTGGCGAGAGGGGCATCCGCTGCAACATCGTTTCTGCAGGGTCGGTGCGCACTCCGGCTTCTCGCGTTTTGCCTGACTTTACAAAAATGCATGCTCTACTGAGCCAGCATTCCTTTTTGCGCCGCCCTGTCACTAATGAAGAGATTGCGGGTAGTGTAGAATTCCTGCTTAGCGACGCTTCAGGCGGTATGACCGGTGAAGTGTTGCAGGTCAATGGCGGGCTCAATCACACGGTCGCGCTGTAGTTGGTATGATCTCAGATACGGTTTGAAAAATTCAAGGGCCTATCCTTCGAGACAAGGATAAGCCCTTTTGCTTTTCATGGGGCAGTGAAGTCGAAGGAAATCAACTCCTAATCCGAGACCTTTTTGACGAATTCCGATTTCAAGCCCATGGCTCCGATACCTGGAATTTTGCAGTCAATGTCATGGTCGCCGCCAACGACGCGAATGTTTTTCACTTTGGTGCCCACTTTTACCACGTCATTTGTGCCCTTGATCTTGAGATCCTTAATGACGGTCACGGTGTCGCCGTCGCTTAGAGGAGTGCCGTTGGCGTCACGGATGATATCGGCAACGTCGCTCTCGGCAGTGGTCGTTGTGGCAGACCATTCATGGGCGCATTCCGGGCAGATCAAAAGAGCGCCGTCTTCATAGGTATAGGCACTACCGCATTCCGGGCAGGCTGGCAAATCGGTCATGTCAGGTCTTCCTGTGCTGGAGGGACGTGGAGTTGGCCTATCCCTGTGTTCAATTCTTCGGAAGTCCCTGCCATGTTATGTCCTAAAGTGCAAGCCCGGCCGTGTGATCAGATGCCGCCGATGCAGACATATTTGATTTCGAGATAGTCTTCGATGCCGTATTTTGAGCCCTCGCGGCCAAGGCCTGACTGCTTGATGCCGCCAAAGGGCGCAACTTCCGTTGAGACCAGGCCGGTGTTGACGCCGATCATGCCGGTTTCCATCGCTTCCGCCACGCGCCAGACGCGGGACAGGTCATTGGCGAAGAAATATCCTGCAAGGCCAAATTCGGTGTCATTGGCCATGGCGATGACTTCTTCTTCGGTTTTGAAGCGAATGAGCGGGGCGACCGGTCCGAAGGTTTCTTCGTTCGAGACGAGGGCGTTGACGGGAACGTCGGCAATGACGGTCGGCTCAAAGAATGTGCCCTCAAGGCGAGAGCCTCCCGTTAAGACTTTTGCGCCTTTTTCAGAAGCATCCCTGAGGTGGGTTTCTACCTTTTCAACCGCATCCATATTGATCAGGGGGCCAACGGTTACCCCTTCGTCCATGCCGTTGCCGGGTTTGAGCTTGGCCACTGCTGCGGTCAGCTTTTCAGCAAAGGCATCATAAACGGCATCCTGCACATAAAGGCGGTTGGCACAAACGCAGGTTTGGCCGTTATTGCGATATTTGGCGATCATTGCGCCTTCAACAGCCGCGTCCAGATCCGCGTCATCGAATACGATGAACGGTGCGTTGCCGCCAAGCTCCATGCTGACTTTCTTGATACTGTCTGCGCATTGGTGCATCAGGATCTTGCCGACGCGGGTCGAACCGGTAAAAGTGATCTTGGCGATTTTCGGGTTTGCACAAAGCTCTTGTCCGGTGGCTGCGGAGTGGCTGTTCGGAACAACGTTGAAGACCCCTGCGGGCACGCCTGCGCGTTCAGCCAATACCGCCATGGCGATGGCCGACAGTGGGGTAAGTTCGGCTGGGCGAGCAACAAAACTGCACCCTACAGCCAGTGCCGGGCCGACCTTGCGGGCAATCATTGCATTGGGGAAGTTCCATGGCGTGATGGAGCCAACAACGCCAATCGGCTGCTTGAGCACCATGAGGCGTTTATCGCGCTGGTGGCCGGGGATGATGTCGCCATAGACTCGTTTGGCTTCTTCTGAAAACCACTCGATGAAAGAAGCGCCATAATGGATTTCGCCGATTGCTTCAGGCAAAGGCTTGCCCATTTCGGCACACAGGATCAGGCCAAGATCTTCGGCATTCTCGGTGATTAGGTCGAACCATTTTCTCAGGATCGTGCCGCGTTCCTTGCCCGTGCGTTTGGCCCATTCCTTCTGTGCTTCGTAAGCTCCGTCAATGGCGGCCTTTACATCTTCGATGCTGCAATCGGATACTTTGGCGATAACCTCTCCAGTCGCGGGATTGGTTACATCAAAGGTGGTTTCCAGCTGTTTCCATTCGCCGTTGATATAGGCACGGGTTTCGAGAAGGCTTTTGTCTTTGAGGTTCATGTCGCTTGTTCTTTCGCACGGAGGAGGCTGGATCAGATCGGGCAAGTCCAGTCATATCTGAAAGGTTGGGGAGAGCCTAAGGGATCGCCCAAGGCGCCGCAAGCCATGCGTGTCGGTTTTATACGGTACTTTTTGATGCGCGAGTGGGGGGGGGGAGATTGACCGATGATCTTGAGATCACTTAATGGCAAAATGAAAGGCCGCCATAAAGGCGACCTTTTGTGGTTCTTGTTATGAGATGTTGCTGGTTAAGATCCAACAACCTTGCGAATGTCTTCAAAAAAGCCGTTGACGCTCTGGCGCAGGCTTGCAGATCGACTGGTCAATTCGCTTGCGGATTCACTGACGTTGCGAGCAGCTTCGCCTGTTTCACTGGCTGATGTCGATACTCCGGCGATGTTGGACGACACTTCGCGCGTGCCTGCGGAGGCTTCCTGAATATTACGGGCGATCTCCTGCGTCGCCTGGCCCTGTTGCTGCACGGCTTCAGCGATCGCTTCGGCGATCTGGTTCATATGTTCGATGGTGGCAGAGATTTCGCTAATCGCGTGGACTGCTCCATCGGTTTCGTTTTGAACCGCTTGAATTTGCTGGGCAATTTCATCTGTTGCCTTGGATGTCTGTTCGGCCAGCCCTTTAACCTCGGCTGCCACGACAGCAAAGCCTTTGCCAGCTTCTCCGGCTCTGGCTGCTTCGATCGTGGCGTTCAGGGCAAGCAGATTGGTCTGCTCGGCCACGTCTGTAATCAACCGAACGACTTCGCCGATGCGTCCTGCCGCTTTGGACAGGCCTTCAATTTTGCCGTTTGTGCGGGTGGCTTGCTGAACGGCTTCCGAAGCAATTTGATTTGATTGCTCCACCTGACGATTGATTTCATTAACCGATGCGAACAGTTCTTCAGCTGCCGAGGCAACTGCCTCCACATTTGCCGAGGCTTCTTCGGAAGCGGCCGCAACAGCGTTGGAACGCGTGGATGTACTATCCGCGCCGTGTGTGAGCTGTTGGGAGGTCAAATCGAGGCGCTCGACAGAACTGGAAACCGTATCCAGCAGACCCGAGATCTGGGCGTCGAATGCCTTGGCCAATTCATTGACTTTTGCTGCCCGACGCAATTGCTCTTCTTTCTCGATTTCCTGAGCCTTGGTGAGCTGTTCTGCTGTCTGAGAGCTTTCACGGAAGATTTCAAGAGCCTGGTTGATCTGGCCAATTTCATCTTTGCGGCCAAGGTAGCCGATGGCGACATCATATTGACGGTTGATCAGGGCCTGAATGGTTTCGGTAGTCTTGGTCAAAGGCTTGCGGATGACCGATTGGCCGGCAATGAACAGGGCAAGAGACACGGCAAGGATCAGGAACAGGCCGGTGATGATGACTGATATGGTAATCTGTCGACTCGCGGCATAAACGCTGTCAACCGGGATGGATACAATCAGCGCCAGAGAGTTGCCTGTATTTCCGATAGGGACCGGATCAACAAAGCGGATAACGTCTGCGCCCAATGCATTTGAATAGCCTTCAAAGCTAATCGGATTGCCTGCTTTGATCGCATTGAAGAGTTCATTCTTGTGGGAGAGATCTGCTTCACTTCTTCCTTCTGCCCAGTCTTTACCTAGCAGTGATTTGTTCGAATGGGCGATCCATTTGCCTTCACGCGAGATCAGCTCTACCGAACCGCTACCTAGCGGCTTGATCGAAGAGAGGTAATCTGACAATTGGGTAAGAATGATATCGGTACCGGCTACGCCGATGATGTTTTTGTCGGCATCCTTGATCGGTACTGCAAGGGAAATGCCGGTAACGGTTTTTCCGCCCATATCCCAGCTGTAGGGCTCTGTCGCATAGGGCTTGCCGCTATCGTAGGCACCATAAAACCAGCTTAGCTGTTCGCGCGTCTTTTCGTCCATGTCGGCGATGGTCCGAAAACCGATCGACTTGTCCGGGTTGCGGAAGAAATAGGGCCGCCAGATACCTGAATCATCATGGTACTTTGAATTGGCGGCCTTGTTGTCTGCTCCGTCGAGTTTATTGTCGATTACAGCGCCCCAAGTGCCAGACAGTTCGGGATTGTTTTCCAACATGTGCAGTAACAGGCCAGACCATGCTTGCCGGTCGGTCATGTTTTCCTGTTTGAGGCTGGTTAGAGAATGCGCAATGTTACCGGCCGATGTCAGTCCATATTGGAGGGTGTTTTTTACCTCTGCAACTTGTGTTTCGGTTACGGCTTTGGCTTCCCGAAATGTTGTTTCTTTAGTTATGGAGGAGCTTTGCCAGCCTATAAATGTGATCCCAGCCGCCAAAACCACTATGAGGGGAATAATGCTGGCAACGAGCATTTTTGTGGTGATCATCATTTTTGAAAACATGCTTCAGATCTCTTCTATATGCCGACTGATCGTCACGCTGGTTTTTTACGGTAATTTTTCTTAGTAAAGATCCTAGTGCAATTTTATTAAGTAATTCTTTTTATTTCTTCATAATTTGCGATGTTTGAATTTGTTAAGTTTGTTATAGTTTAAGTGTTATTACGTGTTTTTTCATTGTTGGTTTAAGCATCTGTTGGGTGTTATCCGCGCGTATAAACCGCACAATTCCCCTGCTGAAAAGAATCGGCTCCGATGATGGTGCTACGGGTCGTGCACCGGAAGCTTCCGGCAATTTCCTGCAACTGACAAATCTTGCCATGTTTGGGTGGGGCATGCGACGGATGTTGAATTGGAATGGCTCCGGTGAGTGACTAAACACTTGATCGCAAAGGGGGCGTGCTCGATAAAGTGCCAGCAATTCTGATTGACGTCATATTGCTAACTTGAATGTCAATCACTGGTTGACGCATAGTGCGCTTGCTCACTTCGAATTTTCCTCGATGGTGAAAGTTCGGAGCTCATCTCTAGGCTTAGCAGAACACCTGCATGAATGCTCGGAATTCGGGAACCGGAAAGGTAGACAAAATGGCCGATCAGTCGAACCCAGATATCATTTATACGATTGTTGACGAGGCGCCGGAATTGGCAAGTGCTTCGCTTCTGCCAATCATTCGCTCTTTTGCGGATGCGGCGGGTGTTACGGTCGGGACCAAGGATATTTCTCTGGCCGGGCGCATCATTGCGACTTTCCCCGAGAAACTGTCTGAAGCGCAGAAACAGAGTGATGATCTTGCCGAGCTGGGCGAGTTGGTCAAGACCGCAGATGCCAATGTCATCAAGCTGCCGAATATTTCGGCCTCCGTGCCTCAGCTGGTTGCGGCCATCGAAGAACTCAAAGCTCGGGGCTATGATCTGCCTGACTATCCAGAAGAGCCGAAGAGTGATGAAGAAAAGGCCGTTCGTGCTCGCTATGATGCTATTAAAGGGTCCGCAGTGAATCCCGTGCTGCGCGAAGGCAACTCCGATCGACGTGCTGCCAAGGCGGTCAAGAATTTTGCTCAGAAAAATCCTCATTCCATGGGTGCTTGGGCTTCTGATAGCAAGACTCACGTTTCTTCCATGCCGGGTGGAGACTTCTACGCCAACGAGACTTCGGCTACCCTTTCAGCGGATCAGGCCGGAGCTGCCAAGATCGAGTTTGTCGCCAAAGATGGCAGCGTGAGCGTTCTCAAGGACGCCTGGAAGCTGACCGAAGGCGAGGTCGTTGATGCGACCTTCATGTCTGCCAAGGCTCTGGAAGCGTTTCTTGCCGATGAAATCGAGAAAACCAAGAACGACGGCATCATGTTCTCGCTGCACATGAAAGCGACCATGATGAAAGTCTCTGACCCGATCATCTTCGGTCATGCGGTAAAAGCCTGGATGGCTCCGATTTTCGAGAAATATGGTGACGCTCTGAAAGCTGCTGGCGTGAATGTCAATTCCGGTATGGGGGATGTGCTTGCGCGCATTGCAAGCCTGCCGAATGCTGCGGAAATTCAAGCCGATATTGACGCCTTGGCTGCGGATCGTCCCGCTATCTATATGGTGGACAGCGATAAGGGCATTACCAACCTCCACGTTCCTTCCGATGTCATTATTGACGCTTCCATGCCTGCACTGATCCGCGCTGGTGGCAAGGGCTGGGATGCCAAGGGTGAGAAGGGTGACGTCAACTGCGTAATTCCAGATAACTGCTACGCACCGGTTTATGATGAGACCATCAGTTTCTTCAAGGCCAATGGGGCATTGAACCCGGCAACCGCTGGCACAGTTCAGAATGTCGGCCTGATGGCTCAGAAGGCTGAGGAATACGGCTCTCATCCGACCACGTTTGAAATGCCGGCTGACGGGTCCATTCGCATCGTGTTGGCAAATGGCGATGTGCTGCATAGTCACGATGTTGAAGCGGGTGATATCTGGCGTTCTTCTACCGCGAAGAAAGCTCCTATCGAAAACTGGATCCAGCTCGCTCTGGATCGTCAGCGGCTCACCGGTTTCGAGGCCATTTTCTGGCTTGATGAAAATCGTGCCCATGATGCCGAGCTGATCAAATATGTCAAACCTGCACTGGAAGCGGCCGGTGTTGCTGACAAGTTCCAGATCATGACGCCGCGCGATGCTACGCGCGCTTCGCTTGAAACAATTACTGCAGGCAAAGATAGCATTGCCATTACCGGCAACGTTCTGCGTGACTATCTGACAGACCTGTTCCCGATCATGGAGCTTGGAACGTCGGCCAAGATGCTGTCTATCGTCAAGTTGATGAATGGTGGTGGTTTGTTCGAAACCGGTGCTGGCGGATCGGCTCCAAAGCATGTTCAGCAGTTGATCGGGGAAAACCACTTGCGCTGGGATTCCATGGGTGAATTCTGTGCCTTGAGCGAAAGCCTGAATTTCCTTGCTGATATGAAGAGCAACAAGAAGGCTGGCGTCTTGGGGGCTGCAGCTGAAGCTGCGACACAGGGCATTCTGGATTACAACCGGTCTCCATCACGCAAAGTCGGTCAGCCTGATAACCGCGATAGCCATTACTGGTTCGCGCGCTATTGGGCTGAAGCTTTGGCTGCCCAGCAGGATGATGCCGAACTGGCGGCTCATTTTGCTCCGATTGCCAAGGCACTGGCCGAAAAGGAAGCTGATATCCTCAAGGAACTGGCGGGTGTTCAGGGGGCGGCTGCAGATATCGGTGGCTACTACCATCCAAGTGTTGAGAAGAAAGCTACCGTTATGCGTCCGAGCGCATCGTTGAATGCGATCATTGGCTAATTCTGCCTTGATGCAAAAATAAGGGCTCTGCAAAGAGTCTCAGAATTGGGAGGGCGTCCGATCATATCGGGCGCCCTTTTGTGTCTTTACGTATAAGTTGGAGGCTCTGGGGGTACTATTTCGATATCTGGGAAGGGTAGGTATGACCTTGCTGCATATCATCTATCATGTCGCAGTCGCTATTCTAGAAATTTCCTATATGTTAGAAGATGTCTGGAAGTGACCATTAGTATGACCATCGAGCTGGGAAACATTCTTATGATGTGGCCCGGTCGAATTTCTCGCGTCTCTCAGTGACCTGATGAAATTTTGTGGAAATTTGCGGGAACCTGTGCCCTGTGGCAGCACTCTGTCATATCTGCGCGTTCCTGCTAAGCTAATACCATGCAGTAAGCAACTTGGAGAAATCTATATGATCCGTATCGGTCTTTTGGGAGCCGGCCGTATTGGCCAAATTCACGCTAGATCAGTGAGCGCGCTAGATAATGTGGAGATCGTCGCTATTCATGATCCTGCGGATGAAGCCGCTGCCTTTGTACAGGCCATGACCGGCGCGGCACGGGCTTCATTGTTGGAGATCGTTGACGATCCGGAAATTGACGCCGTTATTATTGCTTCGCCAGCACCATTGCATGCCGAACAGATTATGGAAGCAGCGCAAGGCGGCAAGCATATCTTTTGCGAAAAGCCTATCGATTTGAACATGGACCGTGTTCGTGAGTGCGTTGCCGCTGTAGAGAAATCTGGTGTCAAGATGATGGTCGGTTTTAACCATCGCTTCGATACCAACTTCAACGCCGTTAAACGCAACATTGAGAACGGGGAAGTGGGCGAGGTTGAGCTGGTTCAGATCACTTCGCGTGATCCATCTGCTCCATCTCTCGAATATTTGAAGACATCAGGCGGCATTTTCGTCGACATGATGCTTCATGACTTCGATATGGCCCGGTATGTGCTGGATGATGAAATCGTAGAAGTTACCGCTACCGGTTCTGTGCTGACCGACCCTGCAATCGGGAAGATCGGTGATTTGGATACCGCTACCGCTACAGTTAAGACAGCCAAAGGCCGCATTGCTGTTATCACAAACAGCCGTCGTTCGAGCTACGGTTATGATCAGCGCGTAGAGGTGCATGGTTCCAAGGGCATGGTGCGGGCAAACAACCTGCGCGGAACGTCCGTGACACTGGCAAATTCTACCGGTTATCGCAGTGATCCGCTGCTTGACTATTTCCAGGAACGCTACGCCGTTTCTTATAAGTCTGAGTTGCAGACTTTCTGCCGCGTGATCTCCGGTCAGGACGAGAAGCATCCCGATCATATTGATGGTCTGAAGGCCATTGAACTGGCTGAGGCTGCTTGGGAATCCTACCGTACGGGCCGCACGATCAAGGTCGGTCAATGATCTCAAGACAAGTTTTGTGATTATGCAACAGGAGGGTCGCGAAAGCGGCCTTTTTGTTGTTATATAGCTCAGCCGGTTAAGCGGACTTAGTCAGATTCATTGCAGAAAATATCGTAGACGAGATCCATAATCCGTCGCGCACGGTCGTCGGTCAAATGGTAGTAAATCGATTTACCTTCTCTACGAGATTCAATCAGGCCTTCAAGGCGCAATCGGGAGAGTTGCTGCGATACGGCTGCCTGACGGGCAGACAGAAGATCTTCCAATTCCGTGACGGATTTCTCCCCGTTTGCCAAGTGGCACAGAATCATCAGCCGGCCGTCGTGCCCTATCGCCTTAAGGAGACTAGAGGCCTGGGGTGCAACGCTTGCCATTTTTTCCAAAGAGGTATCGTCCATATCCTCACTGAACGCACGTGTGGACATTCAATATCACCATTTTTGTTTTTTGTTGATGCAAATCTTGATCGCAGGGCTGCTAGGTCGCCCGGTAGATTAACATTTGGGCAATGAAATCATATTCGCGATAGTGTTGCATACCGCTATACTACGAAGAATCCACAAACAATATTGGAAAAATGCAATGTTTTCGGGATGAATAGTGGCATCTCGTTTGCCTTTATTTGGCTAAATTACCTATATAGCCAGTTTTC
Organism: uncultured Cohaesibacter sp.; assembly: GCF_963664735.1. Classification (NCBI taxonomy): domain Bacteria; kingdom Pseudomonadati; phylum Pseudomonadota; class Alphaproteobacteria; order Hyphomicrobiales; family Cohaesibacteraceae; genus Cohaesibacter; species uncultured Cohaesibacter sp. The sequence goes on from NZ_OY761553.1 coordinate 3,862,231, forward strand.
TGGAGTGTAATTACTTTTTTCTTGTTTCTGATTTTTTGTATCCAGAAATGCAAAGAATTCATTGAATTCCATTGGCTTGCCAAAAAAGAATCCTTGGCCTTGATGGCACCCAGCGAGAGCGAGGACATTCGCCTGCTCTTCATTCTCCATGCCTTCTGCAATGATTTTTATGTCCATTCCGTGGGCCAGAGCTGTGACCGCATTTATGACGGCCAGAGAGTCCATCGAATATGGGAGATCTTTGACGAAGGCTCGGTCGATCTTGATTTTATCCAGAGGGAAGCGGTGAATGTAGCTCAGTGAAGAGTATCCTGTGCCAAAATCGTCCAGCGCGATCTTGATACCATGGTCTCTTATGGCTGTGAGCTGCCTGATGATGTCTTCTGAGTCTGCAATGAAAAGAGACTCTGTGATTTCCATATGCAGGCGCTCTCTTGGCAGACCTGAAATAGTCAAGGCTTGTTCCAGATCCTGCAAAATGTTGGAGCGTTGAAACTGAACCGCGGAGACATTGACTGCCACGCTTATCGGTTTTGGCCATTTCATGGCTTCGATGCATGCGGTTTTCATTATCCAGCGACCAAGCTCGACAATCTTTCCCGTCTCCTCAAGGATGGGAATGAAGTGGTCGGGCCGGATAAGACCTAATTCCCTGTGCTTCCAGCGTGCGAGCGCTTCGCAGCCAACGGTTTCTCTGCTTTTTAAATCAACCTGAGGTTGGTAATATAGCTGAAACTCTTCACGCTCGAAGGCGCCCAGAATTTCTCTTTCCAGCAGGCGCTGCCGTTCGACTTCCTTAGCAAGGTTAGGCGAATAGAGTATATTGCTCTCGCCAGTTTCCCGTGCGCGATCAAGAGCGATGATCGATGCTTCTGCAACATCCTTTGCGGTTTGCATGGCGTCACTATCGAAGCTTGCTATACCCAACAGCCCTCCGGCGATGATGCCGTGGCCACGCAGGTCATAGGTCTGGTCAAGACATTTCATGATTGCGGATTTGAGATCATCCAGATCCTGAGGGGCCTCAAGCTGTTTGTAGAGAAGAAAAACTTTGTCGTCGGTGCACCCTACTGCATCGAATAGGGTCAATGAACTGAGAGCCTTGCCAATCTGGCGGACAAGGATGTCGCAATAATCAGGGCCGAGCATCTGGTTGACCTTGTCCAGCCGTCTCGCCTCGCAGGCAAAGACAAGAGCTGAGGCCTTGTCTGCTTGATAGGCGGGGGTGTTTTCGAGCCGGTTGCAAAAGCCTTGCAGGTTGTAAAGATCGGTTAGCTGATCATGATCGGCCAAGCGCTCCAGTCTCATTTGTTCACGACGCGCCTCGGTTACGTCATGGAACAGCAGCGTGACGACCTTGTCTTCCTTTTGCTGGGTGTCTCCATCTGGGGCGATAAAGGAGGGTGTTATGGAATATTCGAAATAGCGTGTTTCTTGCTGCCTTTTGATTTCGATGAACTGCAGGCCGGTTGGTGCCTTAGATATATCGGGGCTATCGAGGCATTCCTTAATTCTCTTGCCAAATTCCCAAGGCAATGCCTCAAACGTTTTGTCTCCCTTTTTTGAACGATAGCCAAAGGTTTCGAAAATTGAGACTGCTTGCTGGCTGATGCCGATGATGCGTCCGTTACCGCCGGCTATGACGATGCCGGTGAGGCTGTCCTTGACAACGGTGTTCAGCAAATCGGTAATGCTCTCGCCGTGTTTGTGCGAAAGGTTTAGCAGCAGTGATTTGAAGCTGATCTCTGTGAGTGTCAGAGCCACCACACTGCTCAGCAGGGTTGCCAGTAGCATGCCTGTATCAAGTAGCAGATTTTGGTCGGTATAAAGTCTGTAGCCAAGTAGTTCTACCCCTGCGGCCAGCCCAATGAGGCCAATGATCCTGCTATAGGTATTGAAATTTTTGAAAATCAGGATGAAGAGTAAGGGTAAAGCCAGCAGCGCAGCGAGAAAATAGATCCAGCTATGGGGCGCATTTCTGACTGCATTGCCCTGCAACAGGTTCTCCGCTGCAATGATTTGCAGTTTGGGGCCACTGATGACGCCGAAAACGGGAACGGCCATAGTGTCCCGTAGTTCCGCAGCGCCGGCGCCAATCAACACTTTTCGGTTTTTAAGAGCGCCTTCAGGAATGCTGCCTTCCAAAAGGTCGATGACCGAATAGGTGGGAATGCTGTCCGGGTTGATGTTGAAGTTGATGATCTGACTGTCTGCAACGATGTCCTGAAGATTACCCAGCGTGCTGGTCAAGGAGGGAAAGAGTTCCCCGCCGATATTCTGAGCAAGGGGAAAGGTGCGAACAAAGCCGTCCGTGTCTGCGATTACATTGACCGTGGCAAGCCAGGCACGATCTGCCAGCAGATCCGTAGGGCGATTGATGCGCAGATTATCCGGGTTCATTCTGGCTGTTGCAAATTGCTGGAAAACGGCAAGAGTTACCGGTCCGGGGGCTTCTTCCAGCGCTTGAGCAAAGACTGTATCCTGTCCATCCGGCGCTTCAGACGAAAAATCGATATCGAATGCGATTTCGTCGGCTCCGGCCTCAAAGGTTTTACGAATAATATCTGCGTAGATAGAGCGCTTCCATGGCCATATGCCGATGGAGGTCAGGCTTTTGTTGTCGATTTCCAGCAGCACGATTTTCCCGGATGCCGGGATGGATCGTGTGGACATGCGTTGTTCGGTGATCGCGTGATCGATATGCTGAAACCAGCCATTTTCGCGGGCGAATGCACAGCCTGCGAAAATGAGCAATAGTGTCAATATGCGATAGAGTGCCACCCGCTTCATTGCGTCGCCCGAAAGATTCATTATCTATTTGATCAAACAATAGAAATGAAAGATTGAGCAATGATTTTCAAATTGGCGAAAATGGAGCTTTCTATGCTTATGGAAAACAACCGGTTAATGGCCGGAAGTCTGACTTTTTATAAGGTCTGAAACACGATCGGCATTGTCTTTGGCAACAGAACCATCTGCATTGAACATATTGTTTTCAAAGCCGATTCTGACTTTCCCGCCGAGTTCTTGCGCTCTTCTTAGGCAGTTTGTTTCCTCAGCTCCGAAAGCACAAGAGGCCCAGTCTGCCTTGATATTGAGAGCGGTTTCCAGCGTTTGCTTGGCCTTGATGAATGGGACAAGATCATCCGGTGTGGAAACCTGCCCCGTCGTGTAGCGTCCCAAAACAAACAGGAGCTGCAGAGACGAGGCCGGTATGATGTCGCGTTTGCAAAGATCGAGTAGCTGCTCTACTTCTTTGCCACTGTAAAGAATGTGCTGAATGGCGACCGCCTTGTCCGCTTGTTCATGATAAAAGCGCATGACTTGGGGTGTTTCACCGTCGCTCAGCATTTCCTTTACAGAGATCGAGACAGCTGCGGGTTCCACAGCTTCCACCACGGCCCGCTGTTCGGCGGGGCCATATTGTCCCACGGCCTCTGTTGTGATCTGGGCATAGAGTGTCGGGGTTTGCGTTGCCAACTCTGCGAGCAGCTCCTTATAGAGGCCTGGATCTAGAATATGCTTGCCTTGAGCATCGCGCACATGGGCATGGATGCCATCAGCTCCGGCTTTTTGGCAGGCGATTGCTGTTGCAACCGTTTCCTCGATGGTGATCGGCAGGGCGGGATGGTCCGCCTTGCCTTTGCGTGCACCGTTGGGTGCGATCATGATCGAGGGAAGAACTGCGTATGTTGCAGCTGCAGTCATGGCAGCACCTTGTCCATTGCAATTTGCAATTTGCCAACAAGCTCCTCGATATGTTCGTCCTCATAGATGAACGGAGGCGCAAGCAGGATGTGATCGCCAAATTTGCCGTCGATTGTGCCACTCATCGGATAGCAGATAAGGCCAGCCTCAAAGGCTTCCTTTTTCAGATGCTTGGCTGTTGCGAGGGACGGATCAAACGGTTTTTTGGTTGCCTTGTCCTCAACAAACTCAATACCAAGGAACATGCCTCTGCCGCGAATGTCGCCGACAAAGGGGTGTGACCCGAATGCGTCTTCAAGTGCGGAGCGCAGCTTTTTGCCCGTTTCTGCGGCGCGTTTCACAAGGCCACCGTCAGTGAGTTTGGTCAGAACAGCCAAGGCGCCAGCGGCCGCTGTCGGGTGCCCGATATAGGTGTGGCCGTGCTGGAAGAAGCCTGTTCCTTCCTCAATTGCTTTATATATGGTGCCGGTGCAGAGCATGGCGCCAATTGGCTGATATCCTGCGCCTAGACCTTTGGCTGTGGTCAGGATGTCGGGAGAGATGCCGTCCTGTTCGCACGCAAACAGAGTTCCGGTGCGGCCCATGCCACACATGACTTCATCGAGCACCAAAAGGATGCCATATTTGTCGCAGATTTCGCGGATGCGCTTGAAATAGCCTTCGACCGGAGGCAAAGCGCCAGCTGTTGCGCCGACAACGGGCTCGGCGAAGAAGGCCATGACCTTTTCCGCACCTACGCGCAGGATTTCGGTTTCCAGTTCATTGGCAACGCGCTGGCCATAGTCAAAGGCGCTCTCGCCTTCCTTGCGGTCACGATATTCGTAGCAGGGAGAGATGTGGCTGGTTTCGATCATCAGGGGGGCGAAAGGCTCGCGGCGCCAGAGGTTGCCACCGGTAGCCAGTGCTCCGAGTGTGTTGCCATGATAGCTCTGGCGGCGGGCGATGATGTGGCGGCGCTGGGGTTGGCCGATCTCAAGGAAATATTGGCGTGCCAGTTTGATTGCCGACTCAACAGCTTCCGAGCCGCCGGAAACGAAATAGACCCGATCAAGCCCATCGGGAGCGTGTTCAATCAGTTTGTCGGCAAGGGCTTCTGTCGGTTTGGAGGTAAAGAAGCTGGTGTGGGCAAAAGGCACGGCATCGAGCTGCGCCTTGATGGCATTGATGACGTCCGTGTCGCCATGGCCCAAACAGGACACTGCGGCTCCCCCTGATCCATCCAAATAGCATTTTCCTTTAGTATCATAGAGGTAAACGCCTTTTCCGTGGTCTACTGTGGGAAGATTGGACTTGGTGTGTCTAGGGAATATGTGGGACATGGGGGTGCCTGCTTCATAGGGCGGAGGAATACCTTCGCAGCAATGGATATGTCTGGTCGATCTCGTAATGTGTAAGGAACGACCCAAGGGCTGAGGTATATATCAAAGAAACATTTGTTTCAACTATTGACTTTCAATAAAACAATTGGAATTTTAGTCGCAATAATACGACTTTCGACGGAGTGGTTTCTACGAGTATGCGATCGGTAAAAGACAGAGTTTCCGGCAAATATGGTCAGCTTAGCGAGCGGTTGAAACAGGCCGCTGACTTTGTTGTCGACAATGAGGTTGCTGTCGCGACTCACTCTTTGCGCACCGTTTCCGGTATGGCCGGTCTGGCGCCTTCCACTTTTACGCGGCTTTCCCAGTCTCTCGGTTTTTCCAATTATGAGGAAATGCGGGACATGTGTCGCGAGCGGGTCGGCCATCAGGCCATGTCTTTTTCTGAAAGAGCCGGTCTTCTGGTCAAAGATGGCTCTCGTGGTGATTCTCGTTCTTTTTTTGAGCGTCAGGTTTCTGCCAGTCTGGAAAATCTTGGCAAACTGGAGCGCGATATAGATCAGGAACAGCTGGTTTCCGTTGTTGACCGGCTCAATAATGCAAGACAGGTATTGCTGTTTGGTGCGTTCAGTTCCACCGGGTTCATGGAATATCTCGGTTATCTTGCGCAGTATTTTGCTGACAATTGGAAAGTTGTGGGCCGCATGGGCGCCTCGCTCAGCTCTGCCATGGTGGGCCTCAATGAGCAGGATGCGATGGTTATTCTGACCAAGGCTCCATATGCCAAAAGGGCGATCGTTGCAGCTGAAATGGCGGCTGATGCCGGAGCCTATCTTGTTGTTATTACAGATGACATAGCTTGTCCGGCTTTGACACGAGCTTCAGCAAATTTTATCTTGCCGACAGAGAGTCCACAATTCTTTTCTTCTTATGCTGCAACGCTTGTGCTAATTGAGACACTTGTCGGAATGCTGGTTGCTAGAGCGGGGGATAGTGCTCGTACCAGAATTGAAGAAGTCGAAAACCGAAATCACCGATATGGTGAATTTTGGCATTGAATCAACTTGAAAATAACTTTCGATCAACTCAGGGAGAACTATATGTTGAAAAAATTGACAATCACTGCAGCCGCAGTCGCGGCGGGTTTGAGCTTTTCTCAGGCTGCATTTGCTGAAAGCTTTATTTCTATCGGTACTGGCGGGGTAACCGGCGTTTATTATCCAACCGGTGGTGCTATTTGCCGTCTGGTTAACAAAGGTCGCAAGGAACACGGTATTCGTTGTTCCGTCGAATCAACAGGTGGTTCTGTTTACAACATCAACACGATTCGCGATGGCGAACTGCAGTTCGGTGTTGCTCAGTCTGACTGGCAGTATCATGCTTACCACGGCACCTCGAAATTCGAGGACAAAGGCCCGTTTGAAGATCTGCGCGCCGTTTTCTCCATCCATCCTGAACCATTTACCGTTGTCGCTCGTGCTGATGCAGGCGTGAAAAACTTTGCCGATCTTAAAGGCAAACGCGTCAATATCGGTAACCCGGGCTCTGGCCAGCGTGGCACCATGGAAGTTCTCATGGAAGCCCTCGGCTGGACCAACGATGACTTTGCTCTGGCTACCGAGCTGAAAGCTGCAGAACAGTCTGCCGCTCTTTGCGATAACCAGATTGACGCAATGGTTTACACCGTTGGCCATCCGTCCGGTTCCATTCAGGAAGCAACAACTGCTTGTGATTCTGTTCTGGTAACCGTTGATGGTCCGGCTGTTGCAAAACTCATCTCAGACAATGCTTACTATCGTTCTGCTACCATCCCTGGCGGTATGTATCGCGGTAACCCTGATGATGTGAAAACCTTCGGTGTTGGTGCAACTCTGGTAACCTCTGCCAAGGTTTCTGAAGATGCTGTTTACACGGTTGTGAAATCCGTCTTCGAAAACTTCGATGCGTTTAAAAAACTGCATCCTGCATTTGCTCATCTGAAACCAGAGGAAATGATCAAAGACGGTCTGTCTGCTCCTCTGCATCCGGGCGCTGTAAAATATTACAAAGAAAAAGGCTGGATGTAAGCCTTCTGTTTTCGGCTTCGGGGCTTTCGTCCCGGAGCCACCAATCACTTGTCCAGGCCGAATCCAGTGCATTTGGGTTTGGCTTTCCATAATAAATAATATGCTATCGCCAATCGGCGCAGAGAGACCAGTGTGATGGTTTCGGGTTGATTACCCCGTGCTAGCGAGCGATGGCTGGGGGCTGCTATCTATGTCACAGAAAAAAGCGTCTGGGCGGCCGCTTTCTGAAGAAGAACTTCAGGAGCTGGTTGCCTCTACAGATGCGGGAGCGCGGAATCCGATCGGTCCAGTCGGAACCTTTTTGGCCATTGTAGCCCTTGTTTGGGCGGCTTTTCAGGTTTTGCTGGCTTCGCCGATTTCCAACTATGTCCTGCCTTCGGATCTGATCAATAACTCGCGCCAGGTTCATCTGGCTTTTGCGATTTTTCTTGCCTATATGGCCTATCCTGCGCTGAAAAGCAGTCCACGTCATCACATTCCGGTTCAGGATTGGATCTTTGCGCTGGCAGGGACGTTTATCGCGCTATACGGCTTTTTCTTCTATCAGAAGGTTGTCAATAACGGCGGTCTGGCCGATGACATTGACAAATGGGTGGCTCTTGCAGGCCTCATTCTGCTGTTCGAAGCTGCGCGCCGCGCTCTTGGCCCGGCCATGGCAACAATTGCCGTTATCTTTCTGATTTATGTGTTTTTCGGCTCGTCCGAATGGGTGCCTGAAGTTATCCGCTGGAAAGGCGCATCCCTCAAGAAAGCCATGAGCCATATGTGGATCACGTCTGAAGGCGTGTTCGGTATTGCGCTCGGCGTTTCGACCAAATTCGTATTTTTGTTTGTGCTGTTCGGGGCCTTGCTGGATAAGGCTGGAGCGGGGAACTATTTCATCAAGATGGCTTTTGCTGCGCTGGGCCACTTGAAAGGCGGGCCAGCCAAGGCGGCCGTTGTCGGCTCTGCTGCGACAGGACTTATTTCTGGCTCTTCCATCGCTAACGTTGTAACCACCGGTACTTTCACGATTCCTCTCATGAAACGTGTAGGCTTTACATCCGAGCAGGCGGGGTCTGTTGAAGTGGCGTCCTCGGTGAACGGGCAAATCATGCCTCCGGTTATGGGCGCGGCTGCGTTTCTGATGGTGGAATATGTGGGCATTTCCTACATGGAAGTGATCACACATGCTTTCTTGCCTGCGATCCTGTCCTATGTTGCGCTGGTCTATATTGTGCATCTGGAAGCGGTGAAGCGGAATATGCCAACCATCGGCACCAAAGCGGTGTCTACCATGCGCACGATTTTGGGGATGCTGTTCTTCTTTATCGGATTTGCGGCTCTCTGCTATGGCATCAAATATCCAATTGGCTGGATTGTGGCAGTCGTGCCAGAAGAGGCAAGCTGGATATTGGCTGCGATTGTGTTCGTTGCTTATCTTCTTCTGCTCAAGCTGGCCGCTTCGGTTGAGGATTTGCAGCCGGATGATCCAAATGCCAAAGATATCGTGCTGCCAGAGGTCAAGGATATCTACAAATCCGGTCTTTACTTCCTGCTGCCGATTGTCGTGCTGGTCTACTTCCTGATGATTGAGCAGAAATCTCCCGGGCTTTCCGCCTTCTGGGCAACTGCGCTGTTGTTTGTCATTCTGCTGACCCAGCGTCCGCTCAAGGCTATGTTCCGTGGAGAGAATGAATATGTGAATGCCTTCAAGGCCGGTGTGAATGATCTCGGTATCGGTATGATCGATGGTTCGCGCAACATGATCGGTATCGGTCTTGCTACGGCAACTGCCGGTGTGATCGTGGGTACCGTAACACTGACCGGTATCGGGCAGGTTATGGCTGACCTTGTCGAGTTGATGTCTGGTGGTAACCTCGTCCTGATGTTGATTTTTGTGGCCATGCTGTCACTTGTTTTGGGCATGGGACTACCGACAACGGCCAACTATATCGTTGTTTCCTCGCTGATGGCCGGTGTGGTCGTCCAGCTGGGTGCTCAGTCCGGACTGGTGGTGCCGCTGATCGCGGTGCATCTGTTTGTGTTCTATTTCGGCATCATGGCCGATGTGACACCGCCGGTGGGGCTGGCCTCCTTTGCTGCGGCTGCGGTGTCGGGGGGCGATGCGATTAAAACGGGCTTTACCGCTTTCTTCTATTCGCTCCGTACCGTTGCATTGCCGTTCGTGTTCATCTTCAATACCGATTTGCTGTGGTATGAAGTGACCTGGTATCAGGGCCTGCTGGTTGCGATCATCAGTATGATAGCGGTGCTGGTCTTTACCGCAGGTACGATGGGCTATTTCCTTACCAAAAACCGCATCTATGAGAGCGTTGCCTTGGTGTTGATTGCCTTCATTCTGTTCCGCCCTGATTTCTTCATGAACCGGATTCAGCCTCCTTATGAAGTGGTGAACCCGGAGCAGGTCACGGAAGCTTTCGGCAAGATTCCTGCCGGGCATGAAATGCGGCTCAATATCGCCGGGCCGGACTTCGATACGGGGTCAAACAAGGAAACGACCCTGGTGATCACGTCTGGTGCAGAGCAGGGAGGGGAAGCTCGTCTTTCAGCGCTCGGTCTTGCCGTGCTTGATGAAGACGGATTTGCCAAACTGGATGAGCCAATGCCGGGAACGCCGTTCTTTGATACGCTCGGTGGCTTTGACTTCTATGCTGATGATCCGGTCCATATTACCCACGCGGAAATCAAGGCCGATCAGCTGCCTAAAGATTTGATCTACATTCCGGGCTTGCTGTTGCTCGGTGGCGTTTACCTGCTTCAGCGTGCTCGTGCCGGACGTAAGGAGGAGGTCCCCGCATGATCAAAAATGTTTTGTGTGCTCTTGATATCACTCAGGACAACGATGCTAAGGTGCTGGAAACAGCGAGCAAAATAGCCAAGCTGGAGGAAGCGCGGCTGGATGTCGTGACTGTTGTGCCCAATTTCAGCATTTCTCTGGTCGGATCCTATTTCGACGAGAAATTTCAGAATCAGGCCGTACAGGACGCCAAAGTTGCGTTGAAGAAGCGCGTTGCTGACATTTTAGGGGCGGATCACGTTGAAAATCTGCGCCACATCGTTGCGTCTGGCTCGATCTATGAGGAGATTCTGGAAACCGCCGAACAGGCAGATTCAGACCTCATTGTAATTGGCGCCCATAAGCCCGATTTGCGTGAAATGCTGATCGGTCCGAACGCCGCGCGCGTGGTTCGCCACTCCAAGTGTTCGGTTTATGTGGTGCGTGAAAACTAGGCGCTTGCATCGTGCTAAATGAATAAAAGGCCGCCCGAGCAGTCGGGTGGCCTTTTTGATATGTACCAGATTTCAAGCCAGGCTTTTAGCCAATCAGAGATCAATGGTGCCGTATTTTTCCATCATCAATCCGCGGATGATCATGTTTGCAGAGCGGCGGCTCTGTGCCATCGGTAAATCATAAACCACTGCCAGGCGGTTCAATGCTTTCACATCCACATCGTGGGGCATCGGAGAAAGCGGATCAACAAAGAAGATGAGGCCATCAAGTTTGCCTTCAGCAATCATTGCGCCGATTTGCTGGTCTCCGCCGAGCGGACCAGAGAAAAGCGGCGTGATATCGAGTTCGGGATAGGCCTTCTTGATGCGTCCACCCGTTGTGCCGGTGCCCACGAAGGTGGCTTTTCTCAGAAGATTGATATGTTTGCCGACCCAGTCAACAATATCGTCTTTTTTCGCGTCATGGGCCACCAGTGCGATGCGAAGGGGAGCATCATCATCTTTGCTGTCATTGTCTTGCATGGGGCATTTCCTCGTGCCGTTGTGACCTGTCGGCGAGTCTTTTGTGATGCGAAAGGTCCTTGTCATTCCTTACAGTTTTAGGCACGAAAAGATTTTTGTCTAGTTAATCAATGCGTTCTGTTTGGTCAGGGGAAGGGGAATTGTCGAAAAGGATAGCAAATAGCGCAATAATCATCCTTTACAAAAGCCGGTGCCTTGGTCCGGGGCGCCGCGTGGGCCTATCGAAAATCTTCCTACCGAACAGAGAGGCTGTAAGATCTGTCAGAAGTTCTGCGGTTTTACCGCGATGATCAAGAAACGGGTTGAGCTCTACCAGATCAAGGGATGTGACACAGCCGCTTTCATGCAAAAGCTCCATGATGAGATGGGCTTCGCGCAGGGTTGCTCCACCCGGAACCGTGGTGCCAACAGCCGGGGCAATATCGGGGTCGAGAAAGTCCACGTCGAGGCTCACATGCAGCATGGCGTCCCGTGACTTGACCTCGTCGATCAATTCCATCAAGGGGCGGATGACGCCCATTTCGTCGAGTACGCGCATATCATTGATTTTGACATGATGGCTTCTGAGAAGGTCTCGCTCCTGTTGATCAATGCTGCGGATTCCCATCATGTGGACATGGGCCGGATTAACAGGATGAGCGAGGGGTGTTTCATACAGCCCGCTCAACTCAGGCAAGCCGCAAAAGGCAGCAACGGACATGCCGTGCATGTTGCCGGATTCTGAAGTGAGAGGCGTGTTGAAGTCCGTATGGGCGTCGAGCCAGAGCACAAACAGATCTCTCCCCTGATCTGCGGCATGGCGGGCGATGCCGGCAACAGATCCTATTGAGAGAGAATGATCCCCGCCCATGAATAGTGGAAATCCCGTTTTCGCCATTTCATACGCCTTGGTGGATAGTGTGCGTGTCCAACCCGCTATGGTCTCAAATGCGTGGGCTTTGCCAATGTGCGGGATGGTCGCCGGTGGCTCATGTGGGGAGAGGTTGCCGTGATCGTTGCAAGCAAAGCCAAGTCCTTTCAAGGTCTGCAAGATTCCTGCGGTCCTGAGGGCATCTGGCCCCATGAGACAGCCTTTCTCGTGGGTTCCGTCTTGCACGGGAATGCCGAGCAGGTGGATGACTGGTGGTGTATCTTGCTCTAGCGTTGGCATTGACTCATTCAGCTCCGTTGATTGTGCAAACTGGTCTCACGGGGGAATTAACCGCAGCTACCGGCTAACCAAAAGGGGCTATCTTTTATAAAAATCGTCAGAAAATATGCAATTTGTCAGGGTTTTTTGCTCAAACTGTCAGTCGAGTGGCCATAATGAAAAGGCCGCTATGGTAGCGGCCTATATAGTGCAGTCAGAGTGTATCATTCGAGCTGGAGCTAATTACCGAACAAGCCTTTTGTTATGTTCTTGAAAAGCTGTTCGTTTATTTGGGGCTGCTGCTTGCTGTTATTGTTCTGCTTGTTGCCGGTTTGGCCCTGAATAATCTGATTGAGGTCGATGCCAAGCTTATCGGACTGCTTCTGAATTTCCTTGGTGACATTCTTTCCAATCTTGTCGATTGCCTTGGAGGCTGCTTTGCCAGTCTCCCCCATTTGATTGAGTGAATTGAGGATAGCCTGAGGATTTTCCAAAATGCCCGGAATGTCCGGATAGATACGAGGTTGGGTGAGTTTGCCCTTGATTATGATCGGAATTGGTACCCCGTCAGCATTGACCGGCCCGCCTTGCCCTTTGAGTTTTGCAATGACCTTTGGTGTTGCTTTGTAGTTTACCGTCATGGCTGGAAGGTTGATTGTCCCCTCACCGGTCAAGCGCAATAGTGGGCTTAACATCGTAAGGTCATTGTTGTTTGCGATGCCGTTCTTGAAATCGAAACTTGCTGTTAGTGCTGAAAAATCAGTGCTTTGCTCTTCTGAGGATGCCCACCCGTCCAGAATATTGCCTTGTAGACTGCGCAGCATTTGCGGAATGTTGATGCCATTGATCTGTCCATCGTTGATTTGCAGTTTGCTGGTTCCATTCAGGTGTTTGATGATGTCAGCCTGGCTTGTTCCTTGCGCTGTCAGATCAAGAGAAACTCCGCCCTTGCCGCTCAAATAGCGCATGCCGATGGTATCGGTAAGAAATGGCTTCATGTTGAGGTTCGCGAGACTAAAGCGAGCTCCCATCTTTGCTGGCACAGCATTGGCATCGACTGTGACGCTGCCACTACCCTGTCCGCTATAGAGCCCCATTTTGCTTAGTGTCGTGGAAAGCTGACCATTGTCGACTTTGACGGCAAGATCTACCGGCCCTATGACAATGTCTCTGGCGACAAGCGATTTGGCTGAGAAGGCGAGATCTGCCTTAATGGTCTTGAGGCCGGAGAAATCGATTGGGCTTTGATCCCAGCCTGCTTGAGCACCTTTTGCGCTCGCTACTGAGCCTCCAGCTGTGCGGCCTTGTTTTTGGCCATCGCCAAGAAACGGTGTGGCATCAAGCATCGAGAAATCGAGCTTGCCCGACACAGAGGGAATGGTTCCTGCAATGTAGGTCAGGCTGCCTGCGCCCTTTGTCTGTCCCATTTGCAAGGACATCTGATCTAGAGAGGCCTTGTTTGTGCCGATATTGACGAGGCCAGAGAAGAAAACAGGCAGATCCGGGGTGCCGCTGGTCACGTCTCGCCCTAGCCAGGCGAGCAATTTTTTGCTTGAGGCGGTTTTGATCGTCAGCTTACTTCCCGATAGCGTGCTGTTTTCCGGATTTATGCGGCCTGCAAGAGCCAAGGCCCAGAGCTTGCTCTGCACCGACAGGCTGGCCGGGACGGGTGCGTTGGCCAGAAGGTCAGCAAGCCCGATCTCGCTATTATAGCGGATGGCCTCGCCATTCCATTGAAAGCCGCCCGCGATGGTGATCGGATCGTCCAGATTGGCGATGGTGATGCTGCTTGAGATGTTGGTAACATCCCCTGTTTTCCTGTTAGGAATGGCTGCTTCAAGAGCGGGATTGCTGTAGCGGCCTTTTTGCAGCGTCAGTTTGCCTGCGAGATTTCCCCTCTTTGCGATTTCATCAAGGGTAAGTCCCTGAGATGCAAAATTGATGTCGGCAGAAATTTCGCCGGATAGCGGGCTCGATTGACCAGCGAGTTTGGCGGTCTCTACTGCATCCAGTTCGTGCGCATTAACATTACCAGACCAGAGCTGCTTGTTTGTATCTCCTGAAAATTTGGCGCGCAGATTTCCCTTGGCCAGATTGGCGGACCTAAGGTCGATGTTGACCATTCCATTGATAACATGCGCCAGTAATTTGATCTGCCTTAGCGATTGGCCCTGATAAGTTATCCGACCAGAGCGGAAATCGAGCGTTGCGTTAAAATCTTGCAGAGCAGACAAGTCCAGAGGCGGAGCACTCTTGGCTTTTGGTGATTTTGAGTTGGTGGTGCTTGCGTTGTCGCTGGTCTTCGTTGGTGTTGTCTGCGGCTTTACTATCTCGTCGAGATCAAGAACGGAGCTGTCTATCGCAACTCTTACAAGGGGAAGGCCCCCCTTGCTTTTCGTAAAGAGTCTGGCTGCGGCTGCTATCTTCTGTTTGTCGAGAGAGAGCGCAAGGCTTGGCAGGCTGATTTCGTCTTTCGTGGCGACAACGGAGCCTTCAATGCTGGCTGAACTGACATCAAGAATGTCAGCCGGAGCACCAATCCAACTCATGAACTGTGTCACGTTGCCGATATTGCTGGCGTAGTTTGCAACAAAAATCTGTTCGCCTTTTAGCGACAGACTGCCGATGAGCTTGGTTTTGAGCAAGTCGCTATCAATGTTCAGGTCAACCCGCGTAGGGGTGCCATTGATGGCATTTGCCGTATTTGCCAGATTGGCTGTAATGGACAGGGTTCGGTCATGATAGGGCAGTGTTGCTTCCAGTTCTGACGCGCCGTTGAAGTCTGGAATTCGAACTGTTGCGTCAAGGCCAGAAAAAAGGGCGGTGGCGTGCCCTCCTTCATCAACGGAGATCAATTGTCCATTATTGATTGTCAATCGGCGAATGCTGAGCGCTGAAAGGTTAATATTGTCAGTGGAGGCGCTTGTTTCGGTTGCTGTTGATGTGCCTCCTGCAGAAGCTGCTTGCTCAGAGCCCGTGGTCTGAGAGCCTTCTTGGGAGGCCCCTTGATTGAGCGTTATAACCGGCTGATCAAGGGTAATGCCGGTGATATCTGCTTTGCCTTTCAACAGGGGGGGGAGCGCCAGCGCAAAGTCCAAATTTCTGACAGAAAAGAGAGCCTTGTTTTGCGCGTCCTTTAATGAAACCTGTTCGGTGGTCAGCTTGATGCCGGTGATAAAGGATAAGGAAACATCGCCATCAATCGCCAACGTCATGCCCGATTGGTCTTTGACGAGTTGTACGACCTGTGTTTTCAAATAGTCGGTTGAAAGAAATGCGGGGATCAGAAAAAGAGCTAATACAATCAGGATGATTGTAGAAATGATGGAAATGACAATATTTCGCACTTAACTCTCCCGCATTTCGCGCAACTGAGCCGGTTTGCGCTGGATCTCATGTTTCGGTACGAATCAAACCTTGTTGAAATATCATAATGATATACCCTTAGGATCTACAATCCAGTTGAGCTATTCAGCTGATTTTTACGGGTTTTAGACAAAGAACAGGCATTTTTTCCTAACTTCTCGGTAGGTGGAAAACTATACTATTGCCGTTATTTGTTGATAGAACTCAAATGACTTGTCACATATTGGTTCTACAAGTTTGTGGTCGTTTTAAGTGTATTTGATTGGGGTTGGAAATGAGCTCTTTGGAAGTCGTTTGGTCTGATTTGGTTCGTCACCGTCAGGAAATGTCTGATTTTACCCTGCGCTCTGCTTTTGCTGAAGACGCGGAAAGATTCGAACGTTATTCAGCGGAAATGGACGGATGCTTGACGCTCGACTATTCGCGCAATCGCATCCAGGACAAAACCCTGATGTTGCTTGAAAATCTGTTGCTTCAGGCTGATGTTGCCGAGCGCTACAAGGAAATGAAAGCCGGTGTTGCGATCAACAATACCGAAAAGCGCTCCGTCCTTCACATTGCCCTGCGCGGCAGTGTCGACGAAGATCTGGTGGTTAACGGACAGCCGATCGCAGCTGACGTGAAAGCCGTTAAAGAACGTCTTTATGCCTTTGCCAAAGGAGTTCGCGGGGGATCTATCGCGGCAAAAGATGGCAAACCATTCACCGATGTGGTCAATATCGGTATCGGAGGCTCTGACCTTGGTCCTCACATGGTGACCGCAGGTCTTGCCGCTTTCCATGACGGGCCACGGGTGCATTTCGTTTCCAACGTGGACGGCGCTCACATGGGCGATACACTCAAGAAACTTGATCCCGCTCGTACCCTGTTTCTTGTAGCGTCAAAAACCTTCACGACACAGGAAACCATGACCAACGCGCGCGCTGCCAAGACATGGCTTGTTGCTGCGCTGGGCGAAGATGCTGTCGGCGATCATTTCGCCGCTCTTTCCACCAACAAGGAAGGTGTGGAAGGCTTCGGTATCAGCACCGAGCGGATGTTTGAATTCTGGGATTGGGTCGGTGGTCGTTATTCGGTCTGGTCTGCTATCGGTTTGCCGGTGATGATTGCGATCGGGCCTGAAGGGTTCGAAGACTTTCTGGACGGTGCCCGCTCGATGGACCATCACTTCGAAACTGCTCCATTCCGCGAGAACCTGCCGATGCTCATGGCTGCGCTCGGCCTCTGGTATCGCAACATCTGGGCTTGCACTTCGCTTGCCGTTTTGCCTTATGACCAGCGGCTTGAATATTTCTCGGCCTTCCTGCAGCAGCTTGATATGGAATCCAACGGCAAGCGGGTGCGCCGCGATGGCTCCGAGATTCACCGGGCGTCCGGCCCTGTCATTTGGGGCCAGTCTGGCACCAATGGTCAGCATGCCTTCTATCAGGAACTGCATCAGGGGCATGATATTACCCCTTGCGAGTTCCTCGTTGCTGCCAAGCCGACGGATGCTGACGAAGGTCAGCATGAGCTACTTATTTCCAACTGTCTGGCTCAGGTGGAGGCGTTGGCGTTTGGCCGCACGGCTGAAGAAGCAAAGGCTCAGCTGGAGGCTGCGGGCAAATCCCCTGAAGAAGTGGCCGCTCTCGTGCCGCACAAAGTCTTTCCGGGGAACCGCCCGACCTCGCTTCTGTTCTATGATCAACTGACCCCGAAAATGCTGGGGCGTCTGATCGCGCTTTATGAGCACAAGGTGTTCGTTCAGGGCGTTGTCTGGGGCGTGAACAGCTATGACCAGTGGGGCGTTGAGCTTGGCAAGGAACTGGCCAACAAGCTCGCACCGGCCGTCAAATCGGCTGAACGCGGCGCAGGCGACCCGGCCATTCTCGACCGCCTCAAAGCCTATCGCGCCAAATAAACCTCAATTAGCGACAAGACCGCTTTTGGCGAACCCGCTATCCAGCCCGTCGGATCAAACCGGCGGGTTTTTTGTATCTACAATAAACCTACTCCACCGGTGGAGATCATGCTTTAATTTTGTTTGTAGTATGCAAAAACAGCCAAATCTTACGCTTTATTGAAAGAGCAATAGACTGCAGAAGACATCTAGACGGAAGTATTATCGTAAATGCGGCTTAATAGAGCATTGTAAGCTTAGCGATGCCGCGAAGCACAATTTTCGGGAATTCTTAGTGTTACGGCAACAAAAGCACGGAAAATAGTAGTAATGGTCATGGTGTATGTGTCTTGATTTGTATCATTGACGTATTCTTGTTTGTATTCAACTCTAAGTCGGCAACTAATTGCCGTACTGGTAAGTCAAGCGTAGAGGTGAGCAAGACGTCGGAGGATTGAGATGGCGAAAACATATACGAAGGAAAGCGCGCTCAAAGAGATTAGAGCTGCAAAGGCGGAATTGGAACGACTTGAAGAGAAAATCGAAAACGGCGTGCGAGATGTCGCCGATTGTTCTTGTAGTAATCCTCCTTGCAGCGGCATGGATCCAGTTAGTTATCTGACTGCAGTTGGTGGTGCTTTGGCTGGTGGCGTCCTGTAGCCATCTGCTGAGAAAATGCGGCGTGGACTATTGTCAGGCTGCGCCGCACGAGAAGCTGAATCTGATTGTCGGTTGAGGAAAGCACTATGGGTGATTGGCCGGTTTTTGCGGGAAAGCTCTTCAATGATGAAAATGGGAGAAAATTCTACAATTCGTTGTCCGGCGAGCTAACCGATGTTTCAGAAAATTTGGCAAATGTTTGCCGGGTTCACTCCGATCCCCGAGGCGGTTGCTTTTTGCCGCGCACAAACTCGGCTGCCGCGGATATGTCTCCCAGAATTGTAAATCCGTACGAAGCTGAAAAAATCAGCAACTCACTGCAATCCCGGTTAAGGCTGCTTATTCTGGAGCTGACGCAAAACTGCAATTTAGCCTGCGCCTATTGCATCGACGGGGATGCTTACCAGCAAAAGAATTGTATGACCCGACAAAATATGCGCCGAAGGGATGCTTTCCGCGCAGTTGACCTACTATTTGAGCGGAGCTCGGAACAAAAAAATCCGCTTTCTATTTCATTTTATGGCGGTGAACCGCTGTTGCGATTTCATTTGCTGCGCGATGTTGTCGCATATGCCCGAAAAAGGGGGGAAGTAGAGGAGCGGCAACTTGTCTTTGGAATGACGACAAATGGTACGCTTTTCGACGAACGGATTATCGACTTTCTGGCTGACAATGAAGTTCACTGTCTGATTTCTCTGGATGGAACGGCCACAATACACGACTCCTTTCGTCGCTCTAGAAAGGGCGAAGCAACTTTTAACAAGGTTATGGCGGGGTTGGACCTAATTCGCCTTCGAAGGCCTGAATATTACCAGCGTTTCATCCAGATTTCAGTCGTTGTCATGCCCACTGCTGATCTTGACGCGCTTCAGGTGTTCTTCGATGCACTTGATCTTCCGATGAAGGCCAATTTTGTTGAGTCTTACGGTTTGGACCTCGAAAACGGGGCTGCAAAGATAGATGTGGGCAGTATAGCAGCAGGATTGCGCACCCGTATGCAGGAGAATGGTCCTGATTATATTGAAAGTGCTCGCAGTGATCGTGATTTTGCCGCCTGTCTCTTGCGTAGCCTTATTGGCCGGATGCAGGGCGACGGCAAGAGCGTGGAATGTGGGCTCGGTCAATGTATTCCCGGCGTTTCGCGGCTTCTCATGGCTGCAGATGGCTGGTTCTATCCTTGCGAAAAACTCGCGGGACATTCCTTCGCTCGAATTGGTCACATAGGCAGCAAAAAGGCTCTGCTTGAGGAAGAAAGAGTCAATCGCTTGGTTCAGGACTTCTACGATTTGGCCGAGCGTAAATGTGATGGGTGCTGGTTGGCTCCGCGCTGTTCTATGTGCCTGGCGTTATGTGTTTCCGGGGATCTCGTCTCGGAGGACAAATTCGACTATTGTTGTCGTGGGCAACGAGCCGGTGGCAATTTTGGAGTTGAATTTCTGCGCGCCACAGGCATAGGGGGGTGAACACACGACCGGCGGTGACAATTCAATTTTCTAAATTTGGCCTTGCGGATAACCCGGTTTCTTTGATTCCTTGCGCAGCTTCCGGATTGTAGTCTGTCCGTCATATAAATGTTCGCGCTGTCCGCAGTTTGGCCATTCCGCAGTGTCAATCGTGCGGTTTCCGCTTCGCCTCAGCCTTTCTTCTGGCAATGGTTTTGTGCAGGTCCGGGGCCGCGTTTATGAGGGCTTTGGTGTAGGGCTGCTGCGGGTTTTGGAAAATGCCTTCCGTCCGGCCCCGTTCGATGATCTTGCCGCGATACATGACCATGACTTCATCTGTGATCGAGCGGACCACAGAGAGGTCGTGGCTGATGAACAGGTAGGATAGGTCAAGCCGGTCTCTGAGATCTGTGAAAAGGTCCAGAATCTGGGCGCGAATGGAAACGTCAAGGGCCGAGACGGGCTCATCGGCGATAATGATGCGTGGTTTGGTGATCAGGGCACGGGCGATGGCGATGCGCTGGCGTTCGCCGCCGGAAAATTCATGGGGGAATTTCTCCGCATCCTCTGTTGCCAGGCCAACCTGTCGTAGCGTTGTTGCAATGCGCCTGTTCCGCTCATCGTTGTTGACGTCTTTCTGGAACAGGTAGAGAGGCTCAGCGATGGAACGTCCGATTTTGTGGCGTGGGTTGAAGGAACCGTTGGGGTCCTGAAAGACGATCTGGATATCTCGCCGGACCTGACGCAAATCGGTCTTGTTGGCCGAATAGGGGTCGTGATGTCCGATCCTGATCGCCCCTTTCTGTGGTGCTTCTAGGCCGAGAAGTGCTCGTGCTAGGGTGGATTTGCCACAGCCGGATTCCCCGACAAGGCCGATGCTTTGTCCCTTGTGGATCGTCAGGTCCACGCCATCCACGGCTCTTGTGCTGCGCCGTTCGAGATAGGGGAATTGTCGTGGCAGGGGATAGGTGCGCACAACGGAGTTGGCGCTCAAAATGGGGGGCTCTTTTTCAAGGGCAGGATCGTCGCTGAAAACGGGTGGCTTTTGGCGCGTCGGCTGGTGTGTTGAGGCTGCAAACAGCTTCTGGCTATAGGGGTGGCTGAGCGTGTCGAACAGCTTGGGCAGCGGGCCTTGTTCTACGATCTTGCCTTTCTTCATGATGGCAATCGTGTGTGCCATGTCGGCGACAACGGCCAAATCGTGGGAGATCAGCATCAGCGCGGATTGATCTTCGCTCATCAGGCCCCGCAGTAGCTGCAGGATTTCGGCTTGTGAGGTGACATCAAGTGCAGTCGTCGGCTCGTCCGCGATGATCAGATCTGGTTTCATGGCGATGGCCATGGCGATGACGACGCGCTGGCGCTGCCCGCCTGAAAGCTGATGGGGGAAACGGTCTGGCGCAACCTGCTCAGGGCTTAGGCCGACCCGCTCCAGCTGTCGTTTTGCCAGTTTCTCTGCTTCATGACGGGTGACGGAGCTATGTTGGAGTATGCATTCCTCCACCTGTGCACCGATTGCCTTGAGCGGGTTTAACGCGGTCATTGGCTCTTGGAATACCATGCCCATCCGGTTGCCGCGCCAGCCGCAAAGCTGCCGTTCGGAGAGGGCGATCAGGTTTGTTTCTGCCAGATGAATGGAGCCGGAAAGGTGGCTTTGTCTCGGCAGGAGCTGCATGATCGAGAGCGCCGTCAGGCTCTTGCCTGAGCCGGATTCGCCCACCAGTCCAAGGCACTGGCCGCGTTCCAGCGAGAAGGAGACGTCCTTCAAAATGGGCTTGTCGCCAATGGTCAGACAGAGATTTTCAAGGGTCAGCAGGCTCATGATGCTTTGCTCCCGCCAATATCAAGGCTTGAGCGGATCTTCGGATCAAGCATATCCCTAAGGCCGTCGCCAAGCAGGTTGAGGCCAAGCACGGTGAGGATGATTGCCATTCCGGGGATGATCGCCAGTTGCGGGGCCATCATCAGCCATGTCTGGGCTTCCGAGAGCATTTGCCCCCAGCTGGGCATTGGCGGCTGGGTGCCAAGGCCGACGTAAGAGAGCCCTGCTTCGGCCAATATTCCAAGCGAGAACTGGATGGTGCCTTGCACGATCAACAGATTGGCAATATTGGGCAAAATATGCTCGATGGTGATGCGCACCGATCCCTTGCCAGAGAGGCGGGCGGCCATAATATATTCTCTCGTCCAGAGACTAAGCGCGGCTCCTCTTGAAAGGCGCGCGAATACCGGAATGTTGAAGATGCCGATGGCGATGATGGCATTGATGGCACCGGGGCCTGCGAGGGCGGTGATCATGATCGCTGATATGATGGCCGGGAAGGCAAAAATGAAATCGCCCATGCGCATGATTGCTTCGTCCAGCCAGCCTCCTTTGGCCGCAGCCCAACAACCGAAAGGAACGCCGAGCCCGGCGCCGATGCCCACTGCGACAAGCGCGACGGCAATGGAATTTCGCGCGCCCAGCATGATCATGGAAAAGAGATCATGGCCGTAATGGTCGGTGCCGAGCCAGTGGCTCGCGCTGATTGGCTTGAGCCGTTCGGCGATGTTGACCGTGAGCGCGTCGTGGGGTGTCCAGACAAAGGAGATTAAGGCTATTGCGACAAAGAACAGCGTGATGAAGCCCCCGATCACGAAGGATGGAGAATGCATGCCCTTTGCAAGAAAGCTGCGATATCTGTGGGCGTCCGTCGAGAAGAGATGCGGCTTGGTCATTGGCTTATCTGCCTGCGATGAAGGCGCGGATCGATCAAGCCATATGTGATGTCCACGAGGAAGTTGACGAGTATGACCGTTGCGACCAGCAGCATGATGACGGCTTTCACCGTTATCAGATCGCGCTGGTTGATTGCCTGAAATACCAGCCTGCCGAGGCCGGGCAGGGAGAAGACATTTTCAATGATGACCGTGCCTGCCAACAGGAACGAGAATTGCAGCCCCATGATGGTGATGACGGGAATGAGCGCATTGCGCAGGCCATGGCGTGCAAGGGTTTGCCTTAAATTGAGGCCCTTGGCGCGTGCGGTGCGCATATAGTCTTCATGGAGCACTTCCAGCATGGATGAGCGCATGATGCGCACAAGGATTGAGGCTTGCGGCAGGGCAAGCGCAATAGCGGGCAAGAGGAGTGCCCTTATCGCTGGCCAAAAACCCGCATCCCAGCCGGGGAAGCCCCCCGAAGGGAACAACTGCAGCATGACCGCAAAGACCAGAACGAGCAACATGGCAAACCAGAAATTGGGAATGGCAATGCCAATTTGCGTTACGCCAATGAGACTGACATCGGGCCAGCGCCCGTGATTGCTGGCTGCCAGAATTCCCAAGGGGAGCGCGAGCAATGTCGAGAGCATAAGGGCCATGAGCGAAAGGGGCAGGGAAATGGCGAGACGTTCCACGATGAGCTCTGTGACAGGCACAGAATAAGTATAACTGACGCCAAAATCACCTTGCAGCATGCCGGTGATCCAATGCCAATAACGGCTGATCAGAGGAAGGTTGAGGCCCAATTGCTCCCGCAGCGCTGCCAGCGTGTCTTCCTGCGCATTTATGCCAAGGATCAGCTGGGCGGGGTCGCCGGGCAGAATTTCCATGACCGCAAAAATGAAGAGCGAGGCTGCCGCAAGGGTTATACAGAGAGAAGCAAAGCGACGCAGGGAATAGGTGATCATGGCGATGGGCTGTATCTGCCGGCATGTGATGCGAAAAAGGGTATGGCAAGAACCATCTGCCATACCCGAAGGTCTTTTAAACCGAAATGACGGATTAGTCCATCCATTCTACCGCAGTTAGATCATTGGCCTGAATGGGAGCATTTGCCCAGAGGCCTTTGATTTTTGCGTTCCAGACCCCGGTTTTGGGGAGCTGGAAGAGGAAGCCGTTGACTGCGTCATCATTGAGTTTTTTCTGAGCCTGATGCAGCAGTTCCGTGCGTTCTGCTTCATCTGCCGTCGCGTTGAGCTTGGCGATGATTGCCTTGAACTCGTCGCTCTTGTAGTTGAAGTAATAGTCATCACGGGCGTAGATGTCGATATCCATTGGCTCGGTATGAGAGATAATGGTCAGGTCATAATCCTTGCCCTTGAACACATTGCTCAACCACTGGGCCCATTCCACATTGATCAATTCCAGCTCGATGCCAACCTTTTTGAAGTCTGAGGCGATGATGAGTCCGGAGCGACGGGCATAGTCGGTTGGCGGCAGGAACAGGCGCGCCTTGAAACCGTTTTCAAGACCAGCTTCCTTGAGAAGTTCCCTGGCTTTTTCCGGATTATAGTCATAGACATGGGACAGATCGACATAGGCCGGATTGTGGGGCGCGAAGTGTGAGCCGATGAGCGTGCCGTACCCGAACATGGCGCCATCAATGAGTGACTGACGGTTGATCGCATAGGCCATGGCCTTCCGCACGCGGATATCGTTGAAGGGTTTTATGCCATTGTTGGTGGCCAGAATGGTTTCCCCTTCCGTGGTGCCAACAACCACTTTGAAACGAGGATCGTTCCCAAATTGCGATAACATCTCCGGGGCCGGGAAGATGGGGAATGCGTCCACATCGCCAGCCATCAGGGCGGAAAGAGCCGCTGCCGCATCGGCAACAATCTTGAATGTTGCCTTCTCAAGCTTGGCTGGGGTGCCCCAATAGTCTGGACTTCTTATAAGCGAAATGGAATCACCCTTGACCCATTTTGCCAGTTTGAAGGGGCCGGTGCCTATCGGGTTGCTCTTGTTGGTGTCTGCGCTTTCCGGTGCGACCATGACGGCATCGCCCCAGCCCAGATTGAACAACATGGAGCCGGTCGGGCGCTTGAGCGTCATTTCGACTGTGTATTTGTCCTTGGCAGTGACACTATCGATGGGCTCGAACAGAGCTTTCTGGGCGTTGACCGAATTTTCCCCGCGCGCGCGATCGAGCGAAAATACCACGTCGTCAGCATCGAAATCACTGCCATCATGGAATTTGACACCCTGATGCAGCTTGAAGTCATAGGTGAGCCCATCGGCCGAGATCGTCCAGCTTTCAGCGAGAGCCGGTTTGATTTCCCCATGCTCGTCGATGCGTGTGAGACCCTCGAAGATGTTGGCGTAGGTAATCTCGTCGATAGCTGCCGCCGCTCCGGCCGTTGGGTCCAGATGAGGCGGCTCAAGGCGAACACCCAAAATGATATCATTTCGCGCAGCCATTGCTCCTGACGTGAAAAGCGTTGCTGCCATGGACAAGGTGACAACCCAATTTCTTGCTGATTTTGTCATGGTTGATAATCTCCGACCGTCTTCTTTTTGCCGCGCAGCTTCATCTGTGGAACTGGCAGGCGTGATTGCAGAGCGCAGAGTGTCTTTTGTAGCACGTTTATCGCTCCCCCCTAATGCGGCGTGTTATTGCACAGCAGGCGGCTGAGGGCAGCCATGACTTCCGTCGAACCTGATGATTTGGGGAACCGCATATTTTGCGCGTGTGTTAGCACAAAAAGGGCGCCCGAAGGCACCCTTTTCATGAATATTGTACGATTTGTTGCAGAAAAACTGGCGATTTCAGCTTTTGTTGCGGAAATCGGTGATGGTCTTCACTGGGGTCAAGGCTTCCTGCTCGGTGACAATTTCAATCAATGCAGGGCCGTCATGGGCCATCATGCGTTCAAATGCGGCAGGGAATTCTTCGGTTTTGAGCACTTTCTCGGAATGCCCCCCCATGGCTGCTGCCATAGCGGTAAAGTCCGGGTTTGTCAGAGACGTGCCTGAAATGCGGGTTGGGTATTCCCGCTCCTGATGCATGCGGATGGTGCCATACATGGAGTTGTTGACGACAATAACCTTGATGGGGGCGCCTTCCTGCGCGGCGGTGGCAAATTCCTGGCAGGTCATCTGGAAGCAGCCATCGCCAGCAAAGCAGATAGCCGGGCGTGAGGGATCCTGAATGGCTGCTGCAACGACTGCAGGCATGCCATAGCCCATGGAGCCTGACGTCGGGGCGAGTTGGGTGCGCCAGCCTCGGTATTTGATGAAGCGATGAACCCAGATGGCATAGTTGCCTGCGCCGTTGGTGAAGACAGTGTTGTCCGGTGTGTTGGCTACCACATGCTTGACGATTTCAGCCATTTGAACGTCGCCGGGGAGTTTGCGCTCGGGGATTGCGCTGAAAGCGTCATAGCCGGCGCGCGCATCGCTTACCCATTCTGCATCAACTGTCGTGCGGATCTGGCCAAGTTCACCGAGCATCAGGGCCATGGTCTCATGACGGGCGGCGATGGCGAGCGTTGGCTGGTAGACGCGACCCAGTTCTTCCGGATCGGCGTGAATGTGAATGAGTGTCTGGCTCGGGACGGGAGTGTTGATGAGTGTATAGCCGGAGGTGGTCATTTCACCCAGTCGCGCTCCCAGCACGATAAGGAGATCGCTCTGTTTGACCCGTTTGGCAAGGGCCGGGTCGATGCCGATGCCCACATGTCCTGCGAAATTGGGGTGATTGTTGGGGAAATAGTCCTGACAGCGGAAGGATGTGCCAACTGGAATGCCATTCTTCTCTGCAAAGCTGGTCACAGCTTCTTTCGCTTTCAGAGACCATCCGCCGCCGCCGACGATCATGAATGGACGCTCGGCCTTGTCGACCAGAGATTCCAGTTCAGCAAGTGCGGCAGCAGAAGGGGCGCTGTCCGCCGGGGTTGCCTTGGCAGGAAGAATTGCGGGTTTTTCGATTTCCTTGACGAGCATGTCTTCTGGCAGGGCCAGAACAACCGGGCCGGGGCGCCCTGAAAGGGCCGTGCGATAGGCGCGGGCGATATATTCGGGAATGCGGGCTGCATCATCGATCTGGGCGACCCATTTGGCCATTTGTCCAAACATGCGGCGATAGTCGATTTCCTGAAAGGCCTCGCGTTCGATCTGATCGCTGGCGACTTGTCCGATGAACAGGATCATCGGAGTGGAATCCTGAAAGGCCACATGCACACCGGAGCTGGCATTGGTGGCGCCGGGACCACGAGTGACCATGCACAATCCAACTTCGCCGGTCAGCTTGGACCAGGCATCGGCCATCATGGACGCGCCGCCTTCCTGTCGGGCGTTGATGTAGCGTAGGGAAGGGGCATCATAAATTGCGTTCAAAACGGCGAGATAGCTTTCGCCGGGAACGCCGAAAATGGCTGAAGCGCCCTGTTCTACGAGGCAATCAACAAGAAGGGTTGCACCTGTTGTCAGCGTCATGTCGCTGTCCTTTTCTTCATGGAACCGCTTGGTCTGGCTCGACAAGAAGGAGCTGCGGTTGTCGGATGATATCGTCTGGTTTGTTGTCGAAATTTCGGAAACCGAATTTGAAATATAGCTGGATGGCCAGTGTCTCGCATTTGGCCATAGGCCTACCTCGCCCTACCGGTTACTATGTTCCCGGTATGGAGTAGGCCCCGTTAGGTGCAATAGTAGTGCGGCTGAGCCTGTGCAGGAAGCGATGAAATTTCAATCGCTCATGACATTTGTTTATAGGCGACTTGGAACTCTGGGCCTGTCTCTCATATGAGATTCTCAGGTCATTGCCCTAGGAATGGTGTTCTTGCTCCCGGATGAGGGCGCTGTTCATCTTCTTTTTGGTGCTCAGAGCTTCGCGCATGACCCATGTGCGGAAGGTTTGCAGATTCGGACTGGCCCGTTTTGCCTGCGGATATACGAAGTAATAGTCACCATTGGACGGGGTCAGTTGGTTGTCCAGCTGCACAAGCTCTCCGCTTGCCAATTCTTCTTCTGCGAGCAGGCGTGGCAATATGGCAATACCCATTTTCGAAGCAGCAGCGCGGATGACCATATGAAAATGTTCAAAGCGTGGACCAACATGAGGGTTGGGATGGGTGTAGCCGGTGCGGCTAAACCAATGCGACCATAAGGACGGGCGAGACGTTGCCTGCAGCAACGGATGGCGCAACAACAACTCTTGCAGGCCGACTTCTTTCAGTTCACCCAGCATGTCTGGATGTGCCATTGGAACCACAAATTCAGGCATCAGCTCATCGGTCAGGGCGTTTGGCCACGCGCCTTCGCCAAAGTGAAATGCCGCGTCGATATCAAGCCCGTTAAACTCAAACGGCTCAAGCTTGGTGACAATCTGAATGAGGATTTCTGGATGCGCTGTCGTAAATTTCGTCAGGCGCGGAACGAGCCAGCGGGCTCCCAACGTGGGCAAGCACGCGATGGTCAACTCACCACCCTGTCCCCGGTAGGCCAAAAGCTCCAGCGTTGCCGTTTCTATGTCTTGCAGTTTGGTGCGGATCTTGTGGGCATAGGCAGCGCCGGCTTCGGTTAGCACAAGCCCGGAACCGGTTCGCTCGAACAGTCGAAGGCCAAGCAAATCTTCCATGGAGCGCATCTGGCGGGAGATGGCGCTTTGAGTGACACCCAGTTCGCTGGCGGCTTTGGTGAAGCTGAGGTGGCGGGCGGCGGCCTCGAAGGCGCGCAAGGCAGAGAGTGAAGGAAGATAATTTAGCATGGTATGAGTTTTTATTATGGTTCGTTTGCGGTTTTTGTCTCGTAGGTTTGAGCTTTTCACCAATCGGGCCGGAAATCAAAGGAAAAGGCGTGGCTTCTGTGCTGAAAGTTCAAATTTCAGTGATCAACCTATGAAAATACATCATGCCAGATTCTTATTGCTACTATTTTAGTAGCATGATATTGTTCCTTTGCTACAAAAATAGTAGCAGAAAAATCTATCCATTTGTGCTCTATTGGAGGCTATTATGCCAGTTATCACCATGACGCTAGGCGAAGACCAAATTGATCTGCAACAGAAAAATGAATTTATTCAAACCGTGACGAAATCCGCTTCTGCAATCACCAAGATTCCCGAGCAATCTTTCATCGTTTTTATTGAACAGCTTAATTGCGACAATATCGGCGTCGGAGGCATTTCTCTCACCGAAAAAAGAAAACTTTGAGCTTGTTGATTTTGACAGCTGGGCGGGATCCAGATTGCCCTTTCTTTTTTGTTTCTTTTCGTTAGTCTGAGATACGTAACATAGACAGAAAAGAGAAACAGATGGCGATACCACGCCCCGGAAATCCTGTCCGAGGCTCCCAGAGCGGAGCCCCGGTCATGGCAGCATTTGATCTGTTAGGCCGTCGTTGGGCCATGGGGATCATCTGGAACCTCAATATGGGGCCTGCCACCTTCAGAACATTGCAGGATCACTGCGAAACCATTTCTCCCTCCATTCTGAATAGTCGCTTGAAAGATCTGCGTGAAGCGGGGCTGATCGAAAAGACGGCGCAAGGCTATGCTCTGACCCGTCTGGGAGAGGAGCTCTTTGCTTTGCTGAAACCTCTGGCGGACTGGTCTGTTCGCTGGGCTGAGAAGTTGTCAAATGAAAGCGCAGTGGTGGATTCCGACAAGAAATGAAGAATCTCTTGCAAAAGGCCATGTCAAATTCAGTATTTATGCCCATATAAGTATGTAGATTCCTTGATTGCGCTTAGCTGGCGGGATTGAAGGATTGAGGGAAAAGCGATAAATGTCGGTTATGGCAAATGGTGCGTTCTTGCCCGATGCTTTTAGACAGGTGGTGAATTATGAGATTGACTCAGCAAGCAAATTATTCGGTACGCATTTTGATGTATTGTGCAGCCAAGAAAGAAGAGTTTGCCAAGGTCAGTGAAATTGCTCAGGTTTTCGGGATTTCGGAATATCACCTGTTCAAGATTCTTCCTATTCTGGTTTCCAATGGCTTTATCACGACCCATCGTGGTCGCAATGGCGGGTTGAAGCTGGCCAAGGAACCTACCGAGATTACTCTGGGGCAAATTATTCGGGCCGCAGAAGAGAATTTCCATCTTGCCGATTGTTTTGATGAAGGCAGTTACGATTGTCCCTTGTTGTCCATGTGCGATTTCAATCAGGCGCTCAATGATGCTCTGGAATCCTTCCTTCAGGCTTTGGATAAATATACCCTGGCTGATCTTACGGCCAAAGAAGGGGATATGCGCAATCTGCTCAATATCGCACAAGTGGAAACAGCCTGAGCTTGCCTGCTTCAAAATGAAGAATTGATGAGTCTTTGTGACATGGGTTAAGTGATATGTGCTTGAAAACGTCTTTGTAAGTGAAGGCAAGGGGAGATTGAATGATCGAATTGAGCGAGCATGACCACAGCTTTTGCATCGAGCGCGTGCTGAGTGACGCTAAAGCCGTTTGCGCTGAAAAAGGTGTCCGCTTGACCGATCAGCGTTTGGCTGTTTTGCGTGTTCTGGCCGCGAGCCATGTGCCTGCCAGTGCATATGATATTCTCAATCAACTCAACAAGGAGCGTAAGGAGAAGGGGGAAGCCATGTTGGCTCCGGTCTCCATCTATCGTGCTTTGGAATTTCTTATCCAGCACGGCATTATTCACCGCATCGAAAGCCGCAATGCTTATGTCGCTTGTAGTGAAAGCTCCGAGACACGTCACCACCATGGGCAGATTACTATCTTTTTGTTGTGCGATAAATGCGGACGTGCGGCGGAGTTTCAGTCAGAAAGCCTTGGGGGACTTATCGAAACCATTGCCAAGGAGGCCAAATTCAGCCCCAATGCTCCGGTAATGGAAATTCGCGGCCTTTGTGAGGATTGTCGGAAAGCAGGCCTTTAGGCCCGTTACGGCCGGTGGTTGCTGGCTTGCATGTGCTGATTAACTTGCCATATAAAGCATCATAATTTTCTTCACCCCGTTTCGTAATTGCATGTTTTATGGGGGGAAAAGAGAGGATCCATGTCTCTTTCATCGCCTGATCTTGAAAATGCCCCTCAGTTTTTGACAGCTCCCTTGCCAAGACGCATAACCCATGCCGTGAAGGTCGGGTCTGTTGTGGTTGGCGGCGGCGAGCCGATCGTGGTGCAGTCCATGACCAATACGGACACGGCAGATGTGGATAGCACTGTTGCCCAAGTGGCCGCCCTGCACCGGGCTGGCTCCGAGCTGGTACGCATCACGGTTGACCGGGACGAAGCTGCCAAGGCTGTGCCTCTCATCAAGGAACGGCTGCTGCGGCTTGGGATTGATGTGCCTCTGGTTGGAGATTTCCACTATATCGGACACAAGCTGCTTGGAGAAAATCCGGCCTGTGCGGAAGCGCTCGATAAATATCGGATCAATCCGGGTAACGTCGGGTTCAAAGACAAGAGAGACAAACAATTCTCGGAAATGATCGAGCTGGCCAATCGTCATGACAAGCCGGTGCGCATTGGGGTCAACTGGGGCTCTCTGGATCAGGAATTGCTGACCCGCCTCATGGATGAAAATTCGTTAAGTGACCATCCGATGCCTGCTCAGAAGGTGATGCATGAAGCGATCATCCAGTCGGCCCTGCTATCGGCGCAAAGAGCCGAAGAGCTTGGCATGGGGGCTGACAAGATCATTCTGTCGGCAAAGGTGTCTCAGGTTCAGGATCTGATCGCCGTCAACACCGAGCTATCCCGCCGTTCCGACTATGCCTTGCATCTGGGCTTGACCGAGGCTGGCATGGGCACAAAGGGGATCGTGGCGTCTGCGGCTTCCATGGGCATGGTTCTGCAACAGGGGATTGGCGATACTATTCGTGTCTCTCTGACGCCTGAGCCCGGGGGTGATCGCACAAGGGAAGTGCAGGTGGCTCAGGAGCTTCTGCAGTGTATGGGCTTCCGTTCTTTCATCCCGATTGTGGCCGCTTGTCCGGGCTGTGGTCGTACCACATCGACTGTCTTTCAAGAGCTGGCGCAGGCCATTCAAAACGATATTCGGGACAACATGCCTGTCTGGCGTGAGAAATATCCCGGCGTCGAAGCGCTCAATGTCGCCGTGATGGGGTGCATTGTAAACGGGCCGGGCGAATCCAAGCACGCTGATATTGGTATTTCATTGCCGGGTACGGGCGAAACGCCTGCGGCTCCGGTCTTTGTGGATGGCGAGAAAGTGGCAACTCTGCGTGGTGCGGATATTGCTCAAGACTTCCATGAGATGGTGCTCGACTATATCGAAAAGCGCTTTGGTCAGGCATAGGTGCTTTTTCGACAGGATGGTTGTCTTGTCCGTTCAGCTCTTGCGCGTTGCGATGAAGCGGGCCGTTGCTGTGAGCGTGTCGGCCTGATTGCCAAATGGCGCGAGCAAGGCTTCCGCTTCCTTGATCAGCGTGTTCAGTTCTGACCGGGTGGCGTCAATGCCGTGCAGACTGACGAGCGTTGCCTTTTCTGCCTTCAAGTCCTTGCCTGCGGTCTTGCCCAACTGGGCAGAGGTGGCCGTGACATCAAGAAGATCGTCCGCAAGCTGGAATGCAAGGCCGATGATCGTGCCAAAGCGTGTGACAGCAGCGCGCTCTTTGGCACTTGCCTGAGCCAACATGGCACCAGCCTCGCAGGCAAATCGTAGCAACGCCCCTGTTTTCATTTGCTCTAGCTGCCGGATTTCCCCTTCTGTAAGGCTTTTTCCTTCAGCCGCAAGATCAAGGCTTTGTCCTCCAGCCATGCCGCCGATACCGGCATTTTGCGCGAGCCCGCGCACAAGTTCTGCTCGTACATCTGCTTGATAGTGGGTCTTCTCGTCGGCCATGATGTCAAAGGCAATGGTCAGCAAGCTATCGCCAGCCAGAATGGCTGTTGCTTCGTCGAAGGCCACATGAACTGTCGGTTTGCCGCGGCGCAGGGCGTCGTCGTCCATGGCTGGCAAGTCGTCATGGATGAGGCTGTAGCTGTGCACGCATTCCAATGCGCAGGCTGCGCGCAATACGCCGGGATGCTCATAGCCGAGCATCTTGGCGGTTTCGATCATCAGGAAGGGGCGAATGCGTTTTCCGCCATTCAGAATCCCGTGGCGCATGGCTGCCAGCAGTCGTGGAGGGCGATATTGTTCCGCGCCCCTTGGGTCGTCGGACAGCAATCCCTCCAATTTCTGCGCCACTTCTTCTGCGCAGGCTTTCAGGCGAGCTTCTATTGGTTGCGACTGTTGGGACATACGCGACATCTCTCCCTAAACCTGGTTATCCAGCGTTGCGCCTCTGCCGCTGCGACATGCTTTGGGGCCACAGACCGGCGACAATTGCTTTTGCAAATACTGAGGTTCTAACCGCTTCTTATAATGAAAACAATAGAAGCGCAGCCAAGGGCATTTCGCAAGCAAATCTCAGGAAAGAGCATACCCCTATCTGCGGATGGCAGAAGAGAAAGCGGAAGAGTTTGCACAATCAAAAGGGAGGAAATTATAAAAAGCCCCGGCAACAGGCGCGGCTTTCTGTTGCCGGGGCGAGTTTGCCCGTCTTATGTCAGGCGTCTTAAGCTGCTTCCAATGCAATGGCTGCAGACTGGATGATGGCGGCAAAGCGAATCGCCGTCTGGATCTGTTCGGTGGTCATGCCACCCTGACGCAATACTGCTTCGTGTGAGTCGATGCACATGCCACAGCCGTTGATGGCGGAAACGGCGAGGCTCCAGAGCTCGAAATCCACCTTGTCTACGCCCGGGCGACCGATGAAATTCATGCGCAATTTTGCTTGCAGGGAAGCGTATTCCTTGTTGGAAGCAAGATGGACGAAACGATAATAGACGTTGTTCATGCCCATCATGGTTGCCGCGCCTTTGGCTGCGGTCAGGGCTTCTGGGGAGAGTTTGTCGGCAGCTTCTGCCAAAAAGGCTTCGCGGATGGCTGGATTGCGGGTTGCGATGGCGCAAGCAACCATCAGGCCGTATTTCTGCTGATCTGTCAGGCTTTCGTCCCCTGCAATGTTGGACAGGTTCAGCTTCACGTCCTTGGCGAAGTCAGGCATGTGGGATTTGAGGCTATCGATGGTCATTGCAATGTCTCTTTCTTCAAATTCGGTTGAAATCGTCCAAGCAGCACCGTTGCCGCGCCAGCATGTGTCGCAGGATTTCAGAGGCTGTTGGTGTGTGGAATGGGTACAGAGTGACTTGAGAAGAGGACGGGTATGACCCCGTCCTCAATAGTGGGTTGATTAGCCAACCAGTGTTGCGCCGCCGATGTCACGGTTGCATGGGCACAGTTCGTCTGTCTGCAGGGCGTCGAGAACGCGCAGGGTGTCTTTCGGGTTACGACCAACATTGAGGTTGGTTGCATAGACGTGCTGGATGGTGTTGTCAGGGTCAACAACATAGGTGTAACGGTAAGCTACGCCGTCCGGATGGCGTACGCCAAGGCCGTCGATCAGTTCGCCTTTGGTGTCTGCAAAGCTCCAGATAGGCAGTCTGTTGAGATCCGGATGATCACGACGCCATGCCAGTTTTACGAATTCGTTGTCAGTGGAGCCGCCCATAACGACAGCGTCGCGATCTTCGAACTCGTCTTTCAGACGAGCAAATTCTGCGATTTCGGTCGGGCAAACAAAGGTGAAGTCTTTCGGATAGAAGAAGATGACTTTCCATTTGCCATCGAAGCTTTTCTCGGTGATTGGCTCAAATGCCTCAACGCCGTCTTCAACAATTTCATTAAAACCAGGTTTTACGCCTGTTACAGTAAATTCAGGAAGTTTATCGCCAATGCCAAGCATATTTTTTCTCCAGGATTCTGACCTCTTGGGAGCAAGGTCTAGATTAGAATGATTCAAAATTCTTCCTCTATGAACCATATTTTGGACAGCTCTGCAAACATCAAATTTCGAATTTGCCAATCGATTTTTTCGATCATATAGTGTTTTTACGTGCTATCTGATCGAACGGGTCGATTGGACAAGCCGTTCAAGCCCGGAGCCTTGCATTCATGACCATCCGTCCCACTTTGCGACAACTTCATTATCTGTCCGCACTGGCTGAAAAACGGTCTTTTCGAGAGGCTGCTGCGGCCTGTCTGGTGTCTCAATCCACATTGAGTGCGGGGATTCGTCAGCTGGAAGAGATTCTGCAGGTAACTCTTGTGGATAGAGAAAGCGATCATTTCCGATTGACAGTCATGGGTGTGGAAATTCTGGAGCGGGCGCGGTGCCTGCTGCGTGATGCGGATGATCTTGTCGCGGTGGCGCAACGGCATGACAAGCCGTTGGCGGGGCGCTTGCGCCTTGGGGTCATTCCGTCTATCGGACCTTTTCTTCTGCCTCGGGCCTTGCCCGGGTTGCGAAAGGATTTTCCTGAATTGAAGCTCTATCTGCGCGAAGCTCTTTCGCGGCAGTTGCTAGATGATGTCCGGGCAGGTCGCCTTGATGCGGCGGTGCTCGCCTTGCCTTATCCTATTGATGATTTTGCATGCGAGAGTCTCGGTATGGATGGTTTTCGCGTTGCTTTGCCGCTGGATCACCCCTCTGTTGACAAGGAGGTCATATCCTCTGAGACGCTCAAGAATGAAGCGCTGATCCTG
This sequence comes from uncultured Cohaesibacter sp., assembly GCF_963664735.1. Taxonomy (NCBI): domain Bacteria; kingdom Pseudomonadati; phylum Pseudomonadota; class Alphaproteobacteria; order Hyphomicrobiales; family Cohaesibacteraceae; genus Cohaesibacter; species uncultured Cohaesibacter sp. The sequence goes on from NZ_OY761553.1 coordinate 3,896,837, forward strand.
CTTGAAGACGGCCATTGTATACGAGACCACATCTTGTCCTGTCTTGATTTGGGAAATGCAGCTCGACGCTCGCGCGAGAGCGGGACGGACTATATTGAGGCAACGAGCCTCATTACGATTGTGCAGATGGTGGCCAATGGTCTCGGGATTACCTTGTTGCCTGAGATCGCCCTGAAAACCGGATTTGTCGAAGGGCTTGACATCGCGCTCAGGGATCTTGCCGAGCAGCCTGCTGAGCGGGAGATTGCCATTGTCTGGCGTAAAAATTCAGCCTTCGAGCCGAACATTCGACTCCTGGCGGGGCAGCTTTCAGACTTTGTGTAGATTCTGGCTCTTGCCTTACCACAAACATTTACCATGTCTTGCCAATCTTCCCCAATTCTTCCTCTGATGCTAAAGAGCATGCGATTCTCTTTGTTGAAGGGCTTGAATTTTTTGCTATTTGGGATAAGAAGAGGGCGAAGTAACGCTATTTGATCAAAGAATCTCGTGAAAGCAGTCTTTTTTTGAAAGATTGCACTGGTCAAGTGCGTTCCGGTTCTGTATAAGGTCCGCAACCTCTTCCATTAGAGTTATCGCCGCGACAGGGCTTGTCTCTGTAAAGCGGTCTATTGACGACGGAGTTTTGACCATGGCTGTGCCAAAAAGTAAAGTGACCCGTATGAAGCGTGGCTTCCGCCGCTCTGCGGACGCACTCAAGCAGTCGGTCTATGTCGAAGACAAGGATTCTGGCGAACTGCGCCGTCCTCATCATATCGACCTGAAGACCGGCATGTATCGTGGTCGTCAGATTTTGGAAGCTAAAGACTAAGCCCTTGCGGTTTGGCTTTGGTGCCCTGTGACGATGAAAATTTAAAAAGGTCGGATTTTATCCGGCCTTTTTTTATGCGCATTTGTTGTGAAAGAGATTGTCTTATCCGTTGGCAAATCGGTGCGCATGTCAGACTATAAGGCTCGGTTCCCGAGCCTGTTGAGGGATCGCGGGCCTTGGTTTAAAGCAGGACGCTCAGGAGTGGTATTCTGAGCCGATATGATAGGCCCTGTACCGGATCGTGTCTTTGACCCAAAGGCGCGTCGCATTTTGCCAAAATCATTTGTTATCTGCTCACCGCAGGCCATTCTGCAGGGAGATTTGCAATGCTCTTTAACATTCCGCTCTTGATCGCGCCTTTGGCCGTTTATAATTTTTTCGCTTTCGGATTGCTCGGCGCTTCTGTTGGTGATCCCTGGAGCGTGCCCATCTTGACTATCGAAATGATTTCTTCGGCACGTTGGACACTGACGTTGGGTGATATCATGATCGTGGCGGCGTTGGTGTTGTTGTTTGTGGAAATCCTGAAAGCGACAAGAACCGGCGTTAGCTCAATTATCGACCATATCCTGTCGACCCTGCTTTTCATCATCTATCTTGTTGAATTTTTGCTTGTCAGAGAAACTGCCACATCGGTGTTCTTCATCTTGATGATCATTTCTTTGGTGGATGTGATTGCTGGCTATTCGGTAACCATCACCGGTGCGCGGCGGGATATGTCATTCGGGCCGGGGCCACACGCCTAAAAGGGTTCTCTCATTTCAATTCTCTATATTTTGGGGCTTTAGGAGCTGGTGCATTGAGAAATTTTCAAGTTCCCGGGCGTTCTCCGGTCTTCGCAGAACAAGGCGTATGCGCCACCTCTCACCCGATTGCCAGCGCTGTGGCCATCTCTATTTTGCAAAAGGGTGGCAATGCGGTTGATGCGGCTGTGGCTGCGGGTGCAACGCTTTGTGTGGTTGAACCGCATATGACCGGTATCGGTGGTGACTGTTTTGCTATTGTTGCTGAAGCAGATGGACAGGTCTTTGGCTATAATGGATCTGGTCGTTCCGCAAAAGCGGCGGTGACCGACTGGTTCATTTATCAAGGGATTGATGAAATTTCCGAAGATAGCATTCATGCCGTGACTGTGCCTGGTGCCTTGAAATGCTGGGAGCACCTTGTGCAAACCCATGGTCGCTTGGGGTTTGACGAGGTTCTGGCTCCCGCGATCGATTATGCCGAACGCGGCGTTGCCGCCGCACCGCGTGTTGCTACAGATTGGGCCAAGCTTGCTGAAGGGCTCAAGAATGACCCCGGTGCGGCAAAGCATTTTCTGATTGGTGACAGAGCTCCGCTAGTGGGTGAGCGTTATAGTCTGCCTGCTCTTGGCCAGACCTTGCGCAAAGTGGCAGAAAATGGTTCTGACGCTTTCTATTACGGTGAGATTGCAGCGGAAATTTCTGCGCTTGTTCGGGGTTATGGCGGTCTCTTGACCGAAGAGGATATGGCGGGAATTTCCTGTGATCCTGTCGTGCCAGTGAAAGCTTCCTATCGTGGGGTAGATGTTCTGGAATTGCCGCCAAATGGGCAGGGTATTACTGCTTTGACGCTCTTGAAGATCCTTGAACAGTTTGATTTGGCCGGGCTCGATCCGCATGGTGCTGAGCGGCATCATTTGCAATTGGAGGCCGGGCGGCTGGCCTACGCGATGCGCGATGCCTTTATTGCTGCGCCGGAGCATATGGCTGTTGATGTCGAAACGCTGGTTTCTGAGGCTTATGCCAGTGAGTTGGCGCGCAGCATCTCTCCTTTGAGGCGAAATGATGCGCTGCCATCGGTTGTCCCGTCCCAATCTGATACAATTTATTTAACGGTTGCAGACAGTGAGGGGCGCGCCATCTCCTTTATCAATTCCGTCTATCGTGGCTTTGGTGCGCGGGTCTGTACCAAGAAAAGTGGCGTGATGTTGCAAAATCGTGGTGCCTGCTTTGTGGTGGATCCCGGCCATCCCAATTGTATTGATGGCGGAAAGAGGCCTTTGCATACCATCATTCCTGCCATGGCCCTCAAGGCTGGCAAGCCGTGGCTGTCATTTGGGGTCATGGGGGGCGCTTATCAGGCGCAAGGTCATGCTCAGGTCATCTCCAATATGGTTGATTTTGGCATGGACCCTCAAGAGGCTCTGGATTGCGAGAGGGTGTTCTGGAATGACAGCGGCACCATTGCTGCCGAGGATGGTCTTTCCGAAGAAGCCTATCAGGCTCTCGCCGCCATGGGGCACCCGATGATGCGGGCGAAGACACCGCATGGTGGTGGGCAAGTAATTGAAATAAATAGGGATACCAAGATCTATCAGGCAGCCTCTGATCCTCGCAAGGATGGCTTGGCGATAGGTTTTTAGGCGGGCTTGAACGGGTGTTCTGATGGTTGGACATCCGTTTCTGTGATAGCCACGGCTGATGTCGTGGCTATTTGCAAAGCGCAACGGGTTGTGTCAGATCACATTCCTCAAGACAGGCATATCTGCAACCGTTTGTGGGCGACGGCGGGCCTGGCCATAGGCGCGGGCTGCCTCGCGTGGGCTTCTTGCGGCGCTGTGGCGACGGTTGATACGGCTCAGCTCACTGCTCAGGATCTGTGCCTGAATGTAAGCCTGCTGATTGGTTGCATATTGCAACGCCGCAGAAACCGGAACTGGAGCATCGCTGCGCTCAACGGGGACGACTGATCGCTCGGCTTGCGCTCTGCCGTCTATCAGAAGCCGCTGAAACTGTGAACTTCTGTCAGCAGGGTTATAAAGTGCTGGTACAACTCTTAAACCAGACATTGTTGACGCCTTCCCGCTATTGTCTCAATTTGGGACAATATTCTTTGTTTTTTTCTATCTACGGGAAGAAATTGCAAGAAGTGAGCCAGATCGTTAACACTCTGTTAATAATTGGTCACTCCCGGTAAGTCGTTAAATGGTGATCAAATTTGGCAAAAATTAACTACGCTTGTGTCAAAATTGGCTTGAGGCTTTCTGTCCGGTTCTTGATGTGGTTCCCTCGCATCAAATTGGCAGGGAAAGTATCGGGATCACTTACTGGTGCAGCGTCATAGGCGGTAGAATCGGCGTGCATCATCAGGCAGAGAGGGCAAAACGGGTTGGAAACTTCATCTTCCCGAACCAAAGCAGATATGCAGGCGCGCGATATTCTCACTTCCATCGGCGAAGTGGTGTATGACTGGCAAGCGGCCAGCGATCGCCTGCGTTGGAGCAACAATGCCTTTGATGTGCTGCAGACCGACATTCTATCTGTTTTCCCGAACGGCAAATCTTATACTGATCTCATTACTCCGGACACGTTGACCGCTCGCTACAGGGCTATTTTCGGTTCTGGAAAAAGCGACGATGGTGAAGGGGTGCCATTCGAATGTATCTACTGTCTGGCCCCTCTTGGTTTTGAGAATGAGCTAAGGCTCTGGGTTGAGGAAAGTGGCCGGTGGTTTGCCGATGGTACGGGGCGTGCAGACCGCGTGCATGGCATCATCCGCGTTGTCAATGAAGAGCAGCACCGCGAGCAGCGTTTGCGCTTTCTGTCCCAATTTGATGCTTTGACTGGCCTGTTCAATCGTTCGGTCTTTCTGGATCAACTGCAGCAGACGCTTGAGCAGTGTAAGCAAAAGGGCAAGGACGCCTGTTTCCTGATTGCGCATATCGACAATTTTCGGGTTGTGAACGAGGCCTATGGTTTTGATGTGGCCGATCAGGTGATCTGTGAAGTGGCCCGACGCATCGCGCGGCGTTTGCGTGACGGCGATCTGGTCGGACGAATATCGGGCACCAAGTTTGGCCTTTTGATCAACAATTGTTCCGAAAAGGAAATGGCTGCGGCGGCGGAACGTTTTCTGGATGCCGCACGCGAAGAGCTGATCATTACCGATGCCGGCTCGGTTCATGTCACCTTGACGATGGGCGGGGTTTATCTCGGCGAAGGGGTTGAGGATCTGCGGCAGGCCGAGATTTGTGCTCTTGATGCTCTGGATCGGGCCAAGAGCCATAGCCGTGGCACATTCCGTTCCTTCCATGCCAAGCCATTTGCGCTGGAAGAACGGCAGCAGAAAATCCGCATGTCTGATGAGGTGATTACCGCTTTGAACGAGCGGCGGATCGATCTCGCCTTTCAGCCGGTTGTTGATGCGCGTTCCGGCGAAGTCGCCTTTCATGAAGTGCTCGTGCGCGTGGATGATCGCGATGGCAAGCCCATTCCGGCAGACAGCTTTGTGCAATATGCCGAGCAACTTGGTCTCGGGGCAATGCTTGATCATCGCGTTCTTGAGATGACACTTGATCTTTTGTTCAGTCATGAAGAGGCACGGTTGAGCATGAATGTCTCACCCGACATCGGGTGCGACAAGGAGTGGATGTGCTATCTGAAGGCTCGGCTTGTCAGTAATCCCGATGTGGCCAAACGCTTGATGATCGAGATTGCAGAGCGCTCGACACTGGACAATCCTGAAGCGGCTGCCGACTTTGTCAAATCACTCAAGGAACTGGGTATCCGGGTTGCCATCGATGATTTCGGGGCTGGCTACACATCCTTTCAGCATCTGCAAAAGCTGGATGCAGACATGGTCAAGATTACGGGCAGCCTGATGCATGATATCGCAGAGAACAGCCAGAACCGCGCTATCGTGCGCATGTTTGCAGAGCTGGCGAGCGAGTTGGGCTTTGAAGTGGTCGCCAAGTGGGTTGTCAGTGCAGAGGTGGCTGATTTGCTGGCGCCGCTCAAGATCGCCTATTTGCAAGGGTTCCACTTTGGTGAGCCCGTCAGGACAATTCCTTGGAAACAGGATGATACACAGGCCAGCACGAAATAGTGGCTGACCAAGGGGTCGGCTTTTGGAGGAGGGGCTTTAGCGACCGTTGCTCCGGTCCACCAATTCTGAAATGGTTCTCTGCATATCTGCAATCTGATCTTTTAGCAGTTCAAGTTCGCTAGGCTTGGTTGGTTCTGGCTCTTTCTTTTGTGGCTGCGCGGTGCTGCCAAAGGGCATGAACATTTTCATGGCATTCTCGAAGATTTCCGAGTTTCGCCGAACCTGTTCCTCCATTGCTTCCATTGCCGAATTGCCGAAGGATTCTGTCATCTTCTTTCTCAGGCTTTCCTGATCCTTGGCAAGATTTTTCATCGTGAAATCGAGATAACTCGGCACCAGATTTTGCATCGAATCCCCGTAGAAGCGGATCAATTGACGCAGGAAGGCAATGGGAAGCAGATGTTGTCCCTTGTTTTCGTGTTCGAAGATAATTTGTGTCAGGACGGAGCGGGTTATGTCCTCGCCGCTTTTGGCGTCGTAGACGACAAAATCTTCCTCGGCTTTTACCATGTCGGAGAGATCTTCAAGGGTCACATAGGTGCTGGTGCCGGTGTTGTATAATCTGCGGTTTGCATATTTTTTTATGACAGTCTGTTCTGCTTGTTTCGTCATGTATGCAAGGCCTCGTGGACGGAGTCACAGTTGGGGGCGCGTTAATTTTCTTCGCTTGACTTGACTATAATCTAAATTGTTCATGGTGCATTGCCAAGAGGTGGCTACCTATCCTTTTAGCAAGTGCAAAAAGATAAATGTGACCAGTAAAAGGGCATGACTATTTTCTAGGTCTTTCAGACTAGGCCCATGGCTTAATTGACTCCTTGCCGCTTTCTGAACGATTTTCAGGGACCAAAATTCAAATTTGGAATTGGTTTTTTTGAGAGTTATTTTGCGTTGCAATATGAAATTCTTTTCAGAATTCCTGTTTGCAACACAGCAGAGAAGCTCTCAGAGCATGGGCGAGAGGCATCGATCGTTTCTTATGGCTCTGTCTGGCCAAGCTTTAGAATAGGCTTCGTCTGAAGAACGCGATGGATAAAGGAAATGTGCTGGGCAGCATTGGGTGGTCAGAAAAGCAAATTATGGAACTGGCTTGCTGCCCTGTTTGGTGCAACGGACAAAGATATCGAAGACGATAATTCAAGGTGGAGGAACCTGCCCGGCCCGGAGAGGGGGACAGGCAAAGGTTTTTACGAGGGGAGAGAGACTATGTCCAAGGTTGCTGTTGTAACTGGTGGAACAAGAGGAATTGGTGAAGCGATATCTATCGCTTTGAAGGAGGCTGGCTATTTTGTTGCTGCCAATTATGGTGGTAATGACGAAAGAGCACGAGCTTTTACAGAACGCACTGGCATCAAGGCCTACAAGTGGGATGTCGGCGACTATGAGGCGTGCAAGGCTGGTCTGAAGTGGGTTGAGGAAGATCTGGGGATCATCGACATTGTGGTTAACAATGCGGGGATTACGCGAGACGGCATGTTGCACAAGATGGAGATTGACCAGTGGCATGAGGTCATCAATGTCAATCTCAACTCCATGTATTACATGACCAAGCCAATCATTGATGAAATGCGGGCTCGCGGGCATGGGCGCATCATCAATATCTCCTCGATCAACGGTCAGAAGGGACAGATGGGGCAGACCAACTACTCTGCCGCCAAGGCCGGTGTTATCGGCTTTACCAAGGCGCTGGCGCAGGAAGTTGCGCGCAAGGGCGTTACGGTAAACTGCATTTGCCCAGGTTATATCGATACGGACATGGTGTCTGCCGTGCCTGAAAAGGTGCTGGAAAGCATCGTGGCCAATATTCCTGTTGGGCGTCTGGGGCAGGCCGAAGAAATAGCCGCGCTGGTTTCCTTTTTGGCCTCCGAGCAGGCTGGCTTCATAACCGGGTCGGTCATGACGATCAACGGTGGCCAGTATATGGCGAACGGCTAAATTTTAGTCACTGCCTAAAAAACGTTTGATAACAAGCCGCGGGAGCTTTTCTTCTGCGGCTTTTTTGTTTTTGCTGAGGCGTTTTGTTTCTTTGGAAGAAATTGGAGTTTCCATGTCCCCTCGTCTCGTTGCAACACTGATTGGCTTTACGGCCATTTTGATGTGGTCTCTTCTTGCAGTCTTTACGGTGTGGAGCGGAACGGTGCCGCCCTTCCAATTGACTGCCATTTCCTTTGTGGTTGGCGGGTTGGTCGGCTTGATTAGCTGGATCAAGCGGCCGGGGGCTATTCGTGTGTTGCGTCAGCCTTGGCCGGTCTGGTGTCTTGGCGTTCTGGGGATCTTTGGCTACCACGCAGCCTATTATTTTGCCCTGCGTATGGCACCTCCTGTTGAAGCGGGATTGGTCAACTATCTCTGGCCGTTGCTGATCGTTGTTTTTTCTTCTTTTCTTCCGGGGGAACGATTGCGCTGGTTTCATGCTGGAGGCGCGTTGCTCGGTTTGGCCGGGGCAGTGCTTGTGGTCTCCAAGGGACGAGCCATTTCCATTGATCCGCAATATCTGACCGGTTACGCCGCAGCCTTGTTTGCTGCTGTGGTCTGGTCCAGCTATTCTGTGCTTTCCCGTCGTTTTGCCAACGTGCCAACGGATATTGTTGTGGGCTTTTGCTTTGTGGCGGCAGCGCTTAGCACTGTGGCGCATTTGTTGTTCGAAACGACGGTTTGGCCGGATACACCGCTGCAATGGCTTGCGACCATCGGGCTGGGGCTTGGCCCTGCCGGAGGGGCGTTCTATGTCTGGGATTATGGTGTCAAGCACGGCGATATTCAGGTGCTGGGGGCCTCGGCCTATGCAGCGCCGCTGCTTTCGACGGGTCTTCTTATTCTTGCCGGTATCTCTGATTTCACCGTGATTATCGGCATCGCAGCGCTGCTTATCACCTGTGGTGCCATTCTGGCGTCAAAAGACATGCTGTTTGGTTCCAAGCGGAAGCGAGACCTGCCGCTTGGCGATGAAGCTGTGCATTGAGTTTAGCGCGTACGCATGGCGCGTACCAATGGTGCGATAACCAACGATACGAGGAACAACAGGAACGCGCCCAGCACGATTGATGGGCCGGGATTGGAATCCCACAGCATCGACATGTTCAGGCCTATAATGGCGGAGAGGCAGGCCATCAGCGCTGCGAGGATTGCCATCATTTCAGGACTGCGCGCAAATTGCCTGGCGCTGGCTGCCGGAATGATCAGCAGGGAGGTAATCAACAAGGCACCGATGAGCTTCATGGCTACCGCGATGACCAAGGCAATCAGCAGAATGAACACCAAGTTTGCTCTTCTGGTTGGTAGGCCTTCGGCTGAGGCTATGTCGTAGCTCACGGTTGATGCGAGCAGGCTGCGCCAATGTAGCAGCAAGAGCCCCAACACAAGGATGCCTCCTCCCCAGATGAGGGCAAGATCGCTTCTGGTGATCGAGAGAATGTCGCCAAATAGAAGAGTCATTACGTCTATGCGCAACCAGGCCATGAAGCCAAGGGCGATGAGGCCGATCGATAGCGAGGCGTGGGAGAGGATGCCCAACAGGGTGTCGCTTGAAAGCCGGTCCAGCTTTTCAAGGCCGTAAAGCGCCAGCGCGATGGCGATGGATACCGCAAAAACACCCCAAAATGGAAACATGTTCATCATCAGACTGAGGGCGATGCCCAACAGGGCTGCGTGGGACATGGTTTCGCCGAAATAGGCCATGCGACGCCAAACGATAAAGCAACCAAGAGGTCCCGATACGAGAGCGATGCCAACGCCGCCAAGCAGGGCGCGTACAAAGAAATCATCCAGCATGGTTGTGCCCTTCATGTTCGCAATGGTGATGCTGGTCCATTTCGCAATCACAGTTTCCTGTCTCATGGTCGTGCTGCTGATCTGGCGGGGTATCATGGAAATGGCCATGACGGTGACCATAAGGAGCCATGGTCTGCAAGCCGCGCGAGCCGAAGAGACGCTGATAGTCCGGGCTCTGCTCCACGTCCGTTGGCTGCCCCGAGCAGCAGACATGGGTATTGAGGCAAATAACCCGGTTGGAGGCACGCATCACCATATGCAAGTCATGGGAGACCAGCAGGATGCCGCATTGATATTTGTTGCGGATCGTTTCGATGAGTTGGTAAAGAGCGATTTCGCCCAGATAGTCGACGCCCTGAACGGGTTCATCCAACACCATCAGCTCCGGCTTGCGAATGATGGCACGAGCCAAGAGCACGCGCTGCATCTCACCGCCGGATAACGAATGAATATTGTCGTTGATCTTGTGTTCAACACCGGTTTCCCGCAAGGCATCCTCGATTTGTGCGAATTTGTAGGTGCCGGTCAGCTGCATCAGGCGTTTGACTGTGAGCGGTAGTGTCCGGTCTATGACCAATTTCTGCGGGACATAACCAAGGTTGAGATTCTTTTTGCGTTTAACGGAGCCTGACGAGATTGGCCTCAGGCCCAATAGAGACTTCAGCAACGTCGTTTTGCCGCCGCCATTGGGGCCTATGATCGTTACGATCTCGTTTTTCTCGACTGTGACGGAAACGTCATGAAGCAGGGTTTTGCCGTCAGCCTTGACAGTAATGTCGGTTCCAACGAGCAATGGTTCTGTATTTGGCACGGCAAGCAATCTTGAATTGACTAAGGATGCTAATGGGGGTGTTACAATATAACATTATCTGCAAAGCGCAAGTGGTTTGCGTTACATAACACAAAAAAGGGCCGCGAGCGGCCCTTTCTCGTATTTCTTTTGAAAAGTCAGTAAACGACGTTAAACGTCGAAGGAAACACCCTGTGCCAGAGGCAGCTCGGTTGAATAGTTGATGGTGTTGGTTGCGCGGCGCATGTAGCCTTTCCACGCATCAGAGCCGGATTCGCGACCGCCACCAGTTTCTTTCTCGCCGCCGAAGGCACCGCCGATTTCAGCACCGGACGGGCCGATGTTGACGTTGCAGATGCCGCAGTCAGAGCCAGCAGCACTCATAAACAGTTCCGTTTCGCGCATATCCAGCGTGAATATGCAGGAAGACAGGCCTTGCGGGACTTCGTTGTGCAGTTTGAGGGCCTCGTCAAACTCTTTATAGGTCATGACATAGAGGATTGGAGCAAAGGTCTCGGTTTTGACCACTTCGCTCTGGGCAGGCATTTCGGCAATTGCCGGGCGGACATAGAAGCCACCTTCGCAATTTTCAACGGCGACGCGTTCGCCACCGGTTACCGTGCCGCCCTGTTCCTTGGCGTTGGCAAGTGCGTTCTGCATCATGGAAAAAGCTGCTTCGTCGATCAGCGGGCCGACCAGCGTGCCGCCATCAAGCGGGGTGCCGACGGGCAGAGATGCATAGGCCTTCTTGAGCTGCGGAACCAGTTTCTCAACAACACTTTCATGCACGATCAGACGACGCAGGGATGTGCAGCGCTGGCCAGCAGTGCCAACTGCTGAGAAGCAGATGGCGCGAACGGCCATGTCCAGATCGGCGCTCGGAGCCACGATCATGGCGTTGTTACCGCCCAGTTCCAGAATGGAGCGACCAAAGCGAGCGGCAACCCGTGGGCCGACTGCCTTGCCCATGCGGGTAGAGCCGGTGGCAGAGATGATCGGGACAAGTGGATTGTCAACCATCGCTTCGCCGACGGCAGGGCCGCCGATGACAACCTGAGCAAGGGCTGCTGGGGCCTGATCAAATGCGTCGATTACATTTTTCAGGATTGCTTCACAGGCAAGCGCCGTGAGCGGGGTCTTCTCTGATGGCTTCCAGATGACAGAATCGCCGCAAACCAGTGCGAGGCAGGTGTTCCACGACCAGACAGCTACAGGGAAGTTGAAGGCGGAAATAACGCCGCAAACGCCCATTGGATGCCATGTTTCCATCATCCGGTGACCGGGACGTTCAGAGGCAATGGTCTTGCCATAAAGCTGGCGAGACTGACCAACGGCAAAATCGCAGATGTCGATCATTTCCTGAACTTCGCCAAGACCTTCAGAAAGAATCTTGCCTGCTTCGATGGAAACCAGCTTGCCCAGAGCTTCCTTGTTTTTGCGTAGTTCAACGCCAAGCAGGCGAACCAGTTCTCCACGAACCGGTGCCGGTACTGTGCGCCATTCAAGGAAGGCTGCATGAGCGGCTTCAACAGCCTTGTTCATGTCTTGGGCGGTTTGTTCGGCGACAGAGCCGATAACCGAGCCGTCAATCGGGCTGGTAACCGTGATGGTTCCGCTCAGTTTGGATGTGTCAACGCCCAGAGCGTCGAGCAGGGATTTAGCTTCATTAGCGAGGGATGAGCTCATCAAAGGATCTCCGGAAAGTGTGATTCAAGGCGGTATAGAGGTGGGGAGGAAAGTCTGTCCGCCTTTAATATGTTGATTTTATTGATGAAAACTAATTTGTCGGCTGATAGTATAATGACGTAGCAGCTCAAGAAACAGAGGGGCGTTAATTGTCAACTGGCAAAATGACGAACTATCAAAGCAATTTGCTGGAAATACTTGGTTATATGTCAAATTAACGGTGGCTCTTGAGGGAAAATCATGAATAAGTGAGCATATGAAATATAGACGGGACAATAGCCTGTTTACAAGAATGAGCCAATGGGGCTGTTGGTAGTGGAGAGAAGCGATGCGGCGTGTACTGGATGATCTGGACAGAAAACTCATCAGATTGTTGCAGGCGGATGCGCGCCTTTCAACGTCTGAAATCGGACGCAAGTTGGATGTCGCTCGCTCAACCGTGCATGAACGCATTGAACGCCTGAAACGGGAAGGCGTTATCGATGGTTTCACTGTGCTGCTCAATAGTGATCCTATGGAAACGCTCAATCGGGCGATTGTTTTTGTGGAGATCGATCCCAAGCTACAAAGCTCGATCGTGCAGCGGCTTGAAGAATATCCTGAGATTTCCTCCTGCTTTACGGTCAATGGCGCGTTTGACCTTTCTCTCATTGTGGAGATGCCTCAGCTGGAAGATCTGGATGCCTTGCTGGATGAGATTGGCGAAATTCAGGGCGTTGTGCGCACGATGACGAACATCATTCTAGCCAAGAAATTTGATCGCCGTCATACGCTGATCAATGAAACTGCCAAGAAGCTGTTTGGAAGCGAGCCATTTTAGGTATCTGGGCTCAAGTCATGCCCCGGCATAAAGATTGTTTTTGAAGGGCAATCAGTGCAGGGTCACAAGTGTGCCCCTGTTCACTTTACCGGTTTTGCAAGGGTCAAGCCTTGTCCTTGCGAGTGCGGATTTCTGCAAAGACTTCCCAGTCTTCTGCGTCTGCCATGCCAAGGGACTGTTTCAAATCTGCATCATTGGCTCTGAGGAAGACATTGGTTGTCAGCTCGTCAAGAATAGTGGACGGCACCGTGGGCAATCCTTTGGCGCGCATGTCTCTGACGTCTTCCATCCGCTGCTGTAGAAGTTCATTTTCCGGCTCGATTGTCAGGCAGAAATTACCATTCGCTTCGGTATATTCATGGCCACAGAAGAATGTCGTTTCCGGTGGCAGCTTGGCGAGTTTGTCAACCGAGAACCACATGTCTCTCAATGTGCCTTCAAACACACGACCGCAGCCCATGGCGAACAGGGTGTCTCCGGTAAAGGCCAATTGGGCATTCGGGAGCCAATAGCAAACGTGATCCAACGTATGGCCGGGCGTGCCCAAAACATAGATTTTCTGATCTGCAAACCTGATTTCATCACCATCGGCTACAGTCTGGTCTATGTGGCCGATCTTGTCGGCGCTGATTTCTGGTCCGAGCACTTTGGCTCCGGTTTCTTGCTTGATGGCTGCCAGGCCTTCAACATGATCAAAATGGTGGTGTGTGATAAGGATATGGCTTAACGACCAGCCTGTTTCCTGCAAAGCCTTTCTCACTGCCTCGGCCTCAGGGACATCCACAAGGAAGGTTGCATTTGTCTCTTTATCGTGGACCAGCACGGCATAATTGTCTGATCGACAGGCAATGAGTTTGGTTTCGAGTGGCTGGCAAGGCATGCTTGACTTTCTCCGATGATCAGTTTTTCTGACTTGTTTTCCTCTGGAAGACATTTGCATGTTTTCGTAACAATTCCCAGAAATTAATCGCTATATGGTGACTGCACTTTTAGCTACAAACCCTGTCAGGATCAGATTGTGGTTTTTGCCGCTTGGAATCCGCTTCGTGAGATGCCACATTAGCAAACAGGTGCTCAAATCCAACGATGGGGACCCGTACTATACGGGGATCGTAGCTTTTCATGTTTCTTGATGTTCTGGACCTGAGAAATTTCTATGCCCAGCCGTTGGGGCGTGTCACCGCACATCATGTCAATCAACACATCCGCGATTTATGGCCAAATCTCAAAGGGTTGAGTGTGCTTGGCGTTGGCTATGCTCCGCCATATATCCGCTCAATGCGCAACAGTGCAGAGCGCACGATGGCTTTCATGCCTTCGCAACAGGGGGCGGTTTACTGGCCATCCAATGGCGCTTCGCTCACGGCTTTGGTGGAAAGCAACAATCTGCCGTTGGAAGATGCCAGCATCGACCGCATTGTCTTGGTGCATATGTTGGAGCTGGTTGATAATCCGGCGGAGCATCTGCGTGAGATTTGGCGGGTTCTGACCCCCGGTGGACGGGTTATGATTGTTGTGCCGAACCGGCGCGGCGTTTGGGCACGCCTTGAGCATTCGCCCTTTGCCTATGGGCGCCCCTTTTCGAAGAGGCAACTCACGCATTTGCTGCGCGACACCATGTTTACGCCAACCCGCTGGAACGACGGGCTTTATTTTGCGCCATTCAAGCGGCAGCGGTTTTTGGGGTCTGCACAATGGTGGGAGCGGCTCGGGGCGCAATTCTGGCCCGCCTTCTCTGGAGTGCTCATCGTGGAAGCGACGAAACTGCTGGCTCAAGGGTTGGTGAGCAAAGAAGTCAATGTGGCCAAGACGAGCTTCCGGCCCGTGTTCCTTCCTGTTCCCAATTTGCCTTCTGCTGGCGGGCACTTCCCCTCTTACAATCCCAGTTCCGTCTCTGACGAATAAGCCGCTGAGCTGTTCGGACTGTCACCTTTTCCGGCTCAAGAGGAAAATCGCCTGCTCTGCAAACAGGTTCCAAAACCACCAGGGTGCCGAAAAGGAAATGCGCTCTCCATTGCCCTGCAGGCCATGAGCCTTTTCTATTTCCGCGTTACTCTCACGGCATAAATTGACGAAGTCACGAACCGTACAGAAATGAATGTTTGGTGTGTCGTACCAGCTGTAGGGAAGATAGTCGTTCACGGGCATCGTTCCGCGCAGAAGCAGGTCTGAGCGAACACGCCAATGGCCGAAATTGGGGAAAGAGACAATCGCCTTGCGACCAATCCGCAGCAGATGCTCAAGCACGACTTTCGGGTTGCGCGTTGCCTGAATGGTCTGGCTCAGGATGACATAGTCAAAGCTGTCATCGGGATAGTAGATGAGGTCCTCATCCGCATCCCCCTGAATGACCGACAGGCCGCGGGCCACGCATTTGTTGACGCCTTTTTGTGATAGCTCGATGCCGCGTCCTTCGACATTGCGGGTGTCGCGCAAAAGTTCAAGCAGGGCACCGTCGTCGCTGCCCACATCAAGAATTTTGGTGTTTGGCTCGATCATGTCGGTTACCAGCTCAAAGTCGATGCGGGTGTTGTCTGCGCGTCCGCCGACGATAAGGGCTTTCTTGCCGGACTTGCTCATGAGCGGTCCTCCGCATTGTCTGTTGTATCACTCAGGTGGGAGTTTCTGTCTGCCGAGTGGAGGAAGCCGTTGATCGCATCGAAGAATTCAGGTTCTTCCAGAAGAAAGGCGTCATGTCCCTTGTCGCTGTCGATTTCGACGAAGCTCACCGATGCTCCAGCTGCATTGAGCGCATGAACGATGGTCCTGCTGGCCGCTGTCGGGAAATGCCAATCCGATGTGAAGGATACGACACAGAAGCGGGTTTTGGTGCCCATGAAGGCTTTGGCCAACTGGCCGTCATAATCGGCGGCAAGATCGAAATAGTCCATCGCTCGTGTGACATAGAGATAGGAGTTGGCGTCAAACCGATCCACAAAGGTCATGCCCTGATGGTGCAAATAGCTCTCGATCTCGAACTCTGCGTCAAACGAGAAGGCTTTCTGATCGCTATGTTGCAGGTTGCGACCGAATTTGCTTTGCAGGGATTGCTCGGACATGTAGGTCACATGGGCTGCCATGCGGGCAACTGCCAACCCTTTGCGTGGGGTGACATCATAGTCATAATAGCGCCCGCCATGCCAGTCCAGATCCGCCATCACCGCTTGTCGTCCCACTTCATAGAATGCGATATTTTGCGATGAATGATGGGAAGCGGTGGCAATCAGGATCGCCGAATTGACACGCTCCGGGTAAGTGGCTGCCCATTGCATGGCCTGCATGCCGCCCATGGAGCCGCCAATCACGCTAAAGAGCTTGTCGATACCCAGATAGTCAACGAGCATAGTTTGAGCGCGGACCATATCGGGCACGGTGATAACTGGCAGATCAAGGCCATAGGCCTTGCCGGTGGCCGGATTGATGGAGGCTGGACCTGTTGAGCCGGAGCAGCCGCCCAATACGTTTGAGCAAATGACAAAATAGCGCTCGGTATCAATGGGCTTTTTAGGGCCTATCATCGTTGACCACCAGCCCTGCTTTCCCGTGACGGGAGAAGGGGAGGCGGCATACTGATCGCCAGTGAGTGCGTGGAAAACGAGGATGGCGTTGGAGCGGTCTTCGTTCAGGGTGCCATAGGTCTCATAGGCGATTGTGAAAGGCGAAAGCTCTCCACCCGCATCAAGTTTGAGCGGTTGGTCCGGCCCGAAAGTGACGCTCTTGCTGGAAGGCGACAGCGCTTCTTGGTGCGCGCGCTCTTCCCGACTCTTCAAACCGGAGGCCGGATTGCTTGTGTCGGTCGAACTGTTCATTAGGCATTTTCTCCAAAGACGGACTGGTTTTTTGCTCTTGTGCAAAGTAGCTAGGGAGCATGGGGGGACAAGTCAAATCTTTTCTTTGCTTTTGTTTGTGTGCCCTTTTATGGATACTATCCAGTCATTGGATACCATCCGATTAAAATGTGAGAAGCGAGCGCAGAAATCAGCCCTTTGTTGGAAGCGCAGAATAGACAAGCAAAGACGGGACGATCATGACTGATACCAAGACTGGCGGTGACAACAAGGACGAGCCGACGCTGGATGAATTGCGCCAGCGAATTGATACAATTGATGAGGCCATTCATCGGCACCTGATCGAGCGAAGCGAAATTGTTCAGGCGCTCATCGCCGTCAAACGGACCCACAAGCCGGGGGCTGCGTTCCGTCCGGGCCGTGAAATGGACATGATGCGGCGTCTTGTCGGACGGCACAGAGGTATCTTGCCTGTTACCACAGTGGAGCATTTGTGGCGCGAAATCATTGCGACTTTCACGCATATGCAGGCCCCTTATGATGTTGTTGTCGAGCCCGGTGCAGAGTTGCGCGATGTTGCACGCTTCTATTTCGGCTTTTCCGTTGGTTTCAAGGATGCTGACGATAGTCAGGGCATCATTGAACAGGTTCGGCAAGGGGATGGCTCCGTGCTCGGCGTTGTTGCCAACAGGACGGATGCACAAACTGCCTGGTGGATTGCGCTGTCACGAGACGGAGTGCAGATCATTGGCCGTTTGCCGGTGATCAAGCAACCCGGGCGCCCGGTCGATCTTGATGCCTTTGTGCTTTCCATGCCGCTGATGGATACCACTGTGCCTGACATGCGGCTCGTGGCGCTTAGCGCGCCTCACGAAGATGGTGTCGAGGCCGCCGTGAGTGCAATCGGGGGGCAGCTGATTTCCTGTGTCATGGAAGAGGGGCATTGCGAATGCCTCGTAGCGGTGCCTTTCTCTGTTGCCGATGTTGTGGTTGAAAGCCTCACACGGCTGCCTGAAAATCCGATGCATATCCGCGGTGTTGTTGGCGGCTATTGGACGCCGATCAGCCTTTCTGCTGCCAAATAGGCTCTGGTTCAGTCTGTTTCTGCCGCAAATTATCGTGATTGTTATCGAATCCGGTTTTTTAGAACCATTTACGCAACCTTTTTGCTTGAATGGTCTTCCAGCTTGGCTGTAAGACTGCCGGGTGTAATTTCAGACCTAGAATTTCAGGAGTGGTCAAATGTCCTCTTCCGGACAGCCCCAACGGCCTCAACCGCGTGAAGGGCTTCTCGATATCCCGCTTTATGTTCCCGGCAAGGCCGAGATCGATGGGGCAGCGCCCATTCACAAACTCTCTTCCAATGAATCTCCCTTCGGCGCCAGTTCGAAGGCGATGGATGCCTTCCGTCAGATAACCGGCAATCTGGAACTTTATCCCGATGGCGGTAGCGTTGTTCTGCGCGAGGTGATTGGTGAAGTTCATGGCCTCCACCCAGATCGTATTCTGTGTGGTGCCGGGTCGGACGAGGTGCTTAGCCTTCTAAGCTACACATTCCTTGATAAGGGCGACGAAGCGATCTACAGCCAGTATGGCTTCTCGGTTTATCCGATCGCCATCATGGCCGCCGGGGCCAAGCCGGTTGTTGCCAAGGAACAGAATTTAACGACGGATGTGGATGCCATTCTGGCAGCTGTGACCGACAAGACCAAGATGGTCTTTCTGGCCAACCCGAACAACCCGACCGGCACCTATATTCCTTCATCGGAAGTGCGCCGTTTGCATGCAGGCTTGCCGCCGCATGTTGTGCTCGTTCTGGATGCTGCCTATTCGGAATTTGTTTCGCGCAGCGACTATGAAGCCGGTGTCGAATTGGCTTCCACAAGTGAAAATGTGGTCATGACACGGACCTTCTCGAAGGTTTACGGTCTGGCTTCCTTGCGTCTTGGCTGGTGCTATGGCCCTCAGGCCATCATCGATGCCATAAACCGCATCCGTCCTCCGTTCAATATTTCCGGTGCAGCTCAGGCTGCCGGTGTTGCCGCTGTTCGGGATCAGGAGTTTGTTCGCAAAGCCGTCAAGCATAATGAGGAATGGCTGCCAAAGACGACTGCCGCATTGGAAAAACTTGGGCTCACAGTGACGCCGAGCGTGGGCAACTTCGTTTTGATCCATTTCCCGGATACCCCGGGCAAGGGTGCTTTGGAGGCTGACGCCTATCTGCTGTCTAAGGGGTGCGTGCTGCGTCAGGTCGGTTCCTACGGCTTGCCGAATGCACTGCGTATGACCATTGGCACTGCTGAAGCATGCGAAGCAGTGATCGGGCATCTGGCGGAATTCCTCAAAGGGTAGATTTGATGACAGAGTTTCTTTTCAAGCGCATGACCCTGATCGGTATCGGTCTTTTGGGGTCCTCCATTTCTTTGGCTGCCCGTCAGAAAGGTCTGGTTGAGCATATCGCTATCAACACGCGGTCTGCTTCCACCCTTGCTAGAGCGCAAGAACTGGGCTTGGGAGACAGTTATCACACGGATATGGCAGAAAGCGTCAAGGACGCCGACTTTGTGGTGGTTTGTACTCCGGTTGGCGTTTGTGAGACGGTTGCCAAGGTGATTGCCCCGCATCTCAAGGACGGGGCGATCGTCACCGACGTTGGTTCGGTCAAGATGTCAATCATTCGCCAGATGCAGCCGCATCTGCCGGACTATGTGCATTTTGTGCCGGGCCATCCTATCGCTGGTACCGAAGAATCCGGCCCGGATGCCGGCTTTGCTGAGCTGTTTATCAATCGCTGGTGCATTTTGACGCCTCCTGAAGGTACAGACGAAGCCGCCATCGAGAAGGTCAAGACTTTCTGGTCAACGGTTGGCTCCAACGTTGAACTGATGGATGCGCATCATCACGACAATGTGCTTGCCATTACGTCTCACCTGCCGCACCTGATTGCCTATAACATCGTGGGTACGGCATCTGATCTGGAAATGGTGACCAATTCCGAAGTGATCAAATATTCTGCTGGTGGTTTTCGTGACTTCACCCGTATTGCGGCATCGGATCCGACCATGTGGCGGGATGTTTTCCTGCACAATAAGGAAGCCGCGCTGGAAATGCTCGGGCGCTTCACCGAAGATCTGACGGCGCTGCAAAGGGCCATTCGCTGGGGAGACGGGGATGCTCTGTTCGACCTTTTCTCGCGCACCCGTTCCATTCGTCGCAGCATTATCGATGCCGGGCAGGAAATTGCTGCCTCTGACTTTGGCCGTCATCTCAAAGAGGGCGAAACACATGCTCCGGCTCTTAGCAACGACGATCACGAGTTTACGGGCAGTTAATCGGCCTTGCCTGCCGTCTTTCTCGGTAGGCACCCGAAATGGCAGAATTAGCGTATTGAAGGCAGGGTTCCCAAAGGCAGGAACCCTGCCTTTATTGCGCCATTGGTTAGTGTGATCTTGACCTCTGAGCCGACCATCTCCCCGTCTCGCACAGGTTTGCCCATGAGCTGAAGCCCGGTCAGGGGGCCATTGAAGCCATCCCGTTTTGCCGACAGGGTCTGCTTGATATGGGCATTTTCAACGCTGGGGTTCAGAATGCGCAACTTCAGTGTGCCATTGGCCCGACCGGCCTGATTGAAGGCGATATTGCCTTTCAGCTTCAGAGTTTTCTGACCAATTTCCAGACGCCCGTCGATATCCCTGATCTTGCCTGACTGCTGCAACCAAAGCTTGGTCGGGTTCTTGCGGTCATGCAGCAAGGCATCAAGGCCTTCTTCGGCGGTGAATTTCATTTCGCCGTTCAGAATTGGCAATTGTTCGATGGAAAGCTCAACAGCCTTCAGTGAAAATTGCAGATCGCCCGCTCTTTCTTGCAAGGGGCTCGCCTGTAGCTCGATGCTGTCCGCCTTGATGGTGCCATGAGGGTAGCCGATCATTGTGTTATTGGCTGACAGGGTTGCATCCTGCGCAGCAAAGGAAATGGCGCGAATACCATTGGGTGGCAAGAGGGAAACGGCGCTGGTGATCAAGCTGCCTGTAATGTCAAAGCTCTGGCCAAAATCTGGCTGTTCGATATGCATGGGGGCATGGGTTTTAAGGCTGGCCTGATTGGGCTCATGGATCTGCCAATAGACTTGCAGCGGGCCGCCCGTCACTTGCCATCCCGATGCCGGGTCGATGGCGGCATAAGAGCTGCAGTCCATGGCCAGTTTAAGCGGATAGCCGCCCAGAGACTGGTTTTGGCAGGAGAGAACACGCTGGCCGTTGACTTCTCTTGCAACGATCCGGTCAACCAGTGACTGGGTGACTTTGTAGCCGTAATACCAAAAAGCCGACCATCCTGCGATGAGCAGAATGAGGACGATGGCAAGGCCCCACAGAATGCGACTGGCCCCGCTTTTATGCTTCGGCTCTTCTTGGCGCTCTAGTGTCTCAAAGGGCATCGGGCACTCGTTCTGTTGCAAATGTCGTTCGGTGTTGGTATTTGAGTTCTCTTGTCGCGCCATCTTATGGCGCAATCATGGCGGTTGTGATAATCGAGCTGAAATTTCTATTGAGACGATATCGGGAGGGTAGTGAATGCAGGATTTTTGGGTCTTTGGCTATGGATCATTAATGTGGCGACCCGGCTTCGATTTCAAGGAATCCTACATTGGCAATCTTGAGGGATATCACCGTCAGCTCTGCGTTTATTCTCATGTGTATCGGGGGACGCCTGAAAATCCGGGATTGGTCATGGGGCTGAGCAAAGGTGGCTCGTGTCAGGGAATGCTTTTCCGTGTTGGGGGTGAAAAGCGCGGAGAGGTGATTGACTATCTGCGTGCACGCGAACAGGTGACCTCTGTTTATCTGGAAGAATATGTGCCGGTGCGTATTGCTGACAAGAGAGAGCATGAGGATGGCTCGGTATATGAGGCCATTACCTATGTCGCCGACACCGAGCATGAACAATATGCAGGTAAATTGTCGCTTGAAGAGCAAGTCAGAATTGTAAGGCAAAGCCATGGGGAGGCTGGTCCCAATATTGACTATGTTCTGAACACCGTTGATCACCTCAAGAGTATTCATATCGAGGATGATGCGCTTTATGCGCTGGCAGCTGCTTTGCGAGATGGAAAGGAATAGCTGCGGCTTCTGTATAGCGCCGCATGCAGCATGCAGCATTTAGCATCTTTGGAAAGGCTCATGCACAAAGATAGCAGAGTTCCTTGCCGGTAGCCCGTGTCAGATCCCTGACGACCTGTTGGCGTTCATGTTTGCTTCCGGCCAAAAGATGGACGTAGACGGACAGGCTGTCGACTTTCTCGGGGGCAATTTTGCAGAAAGATTTTGGCGACAGATCCGAAATTTCGCCAATCCAATGCAGTTCCGGATGCTTCTTATCTTCGTTCTCTGATGCGAGGAGAAGAACGCAATTTTCGAAGCTGGAGATATCATCCAGGGAAATCTGCGAGAAAATGTAGCGGTTGCCATTCTCGCTTTGCCAGTAGCAAAAGCGATTGCGCAGGCTATCAACAATCAGATCCCCATTTGCTCCGAACGACATACTCAATCCCCACAGATTGTACTCATCTACGAGAACAAATATAGAACATTTTTCCCTGAAATGCAACTTGTTCTCTAGCTACATTATGTAGTTCGATTCTCTGAAAATACAATATTTAGATTTCATTCAGCATCTTTGGATGGGCTTGGAAGATTTTTATTCGCGGCGCGGGCTTCAGAAATCAGCCGATTTGAATGCGATTCTATGGTTTCACTAAGTTGTTCGAAAAAGTCCTTCATTGGCATGCCGGGTGCTATCGGTGGCAGAATCTCGATGATGATTTTGCCAGAGCGCCGAATCACGGTGCCTTTGGGCCAGAAAAGACCGGTGTTGAGAGCAACAGGATAACAAGGCACTTTCAACGCATGATAGATATGGCTGATGCCAAATTTATATTGCGGTTCCGTATCGGGACGGCGACGAGTGCCCTCGGGGAAAATGATCAACTGGCGGCTATTGGCCGTCATTTTTTTCTGGGCTTCCTTGAGCATGTTGCGCAAGGCTTTGAGGCCTGCGCTGCGGTCGATGGGGATCATGTCGGTCTTCAGCAGGGCCCAGCCGAATAACGGATAGCGCAGCAGCTCCCGTTTGAGAATGAAGAGCGGGTCATTCACGACGGGCACAAGAGCGAAGGTCTCGAAAGCGCTCATATGTTTGGAGGCAAGGATGATGCTTTCGTCCTTGGGTAAATTCTCCAGACCACGCACTTCGTAAGAGCCTCCGACAATGGTTGTGAAAAGCCATACGCTGGTGTGAGCCCAGAGCCCTGCTAGCCTGATCAGATATTTCCGGGGAAATGGATAGGTCAAAATGGCAAAAGTGAGCATAAGGGCAGTTGCCAGATAGAAGGCCACATTAAAAAGCATGGATCGGAGAAATAGCATCGTTGTCTTGCTTTGCTTGGCTTCTCTGAGGTGCGTTTTGACCTGCTTTTCGAAGGACAGGGCACATATCAGAGATCTAATATCGATCTGAAGTGGGCTTAAGACTGTGCGTGGGCGAACAGCAGTTTATTTATCAATGAATTGATAGTGGCTGTCCAGTGTCACGATGGTCTCAGGCGGCTATTGTTGCTTTGTGGTTCATACTTGTGGGGGGCGATGGCCTATTTCGCTCTATGACTTAACAGACGCTCTGTGGTGCCGTGTAGAACAGAGGCAAGGAGCTTGAAATATTCTTTGGTCAGAAGATGAACTGTATCCCAGTTGATCAGGCGGCTGACGATCGGTTTCTGAACAGGGCCTGCCACGATATCACTTTGAAAATCGATAGAGGGAGCCGCTCTGCGCATTTCCAGCAAGGTACGGGGCATGTGATAGGCGCTGGTCACGATGATCAGGCTTTTGAAGCCGTTTTCTTTTGCCCAGATGGCTGTTTGGGTTGCATTGGCTACTGTGTTCAGGGCTTCCCGGTCCAAATCAATGCAGCAGCTGATGACGTCTTCGTTGATATTAAATCGCGCGAAGAGGGTGCGGTCGGAGTTTTTATAGTGGACACCGGAAATCAGCAGTTTTTTTCCTTTGCCCTCTTTCAGCAGCTCGATTGCCCGTTCCAGTCGTCCCGCGCCACCCGTAACCACGACAATGGCGTCTGCCGGCTTGGGAGCTGATTTTTCAGCCGTGAGAGCATAGCCGATGAAAATGGTCCAGCCGCCGAAAAGTGCGCAAACTGAGAGACTGATCACGAAAACCAGTGTCAGCAACACTTTCTTAAGAGCAAATCGCGGCTGGGTGTTTCCTTTGAACATTCTTCGTCCGGTATTGGTTCAGATCAGGCCGTTTCGATAGCCTCTTATCGGCATTTGGTTGGAAGCTGTCGAGAAAAAATCTAACTAGGACAATTTTTTCAACGTATTCATGACAGTCAATCTTGTTGTTACTGCGGTGAATATGGCGATCAGAATGATCAGGCCCAACGTGCCAAGATAGGCGTTGTATCCCAGTTGTACCACGCCGAGTAAGGCTTGCATCTGGTCCAGAGCAGCGGAGCCTTCCTGAGCGCGCAAAAGCAATTGTACGATGATAAAGGTGAGAATTGCTGCACCACCGCCCGCCAAGGCCCCCTGCAAGCCCAGAGCAAAGAATTTTTGTTGGAATTCTCCGGCAATGAATTTATTGCTTGCCCCGACAAAGTGAAGGACTTCGATGGTTTCCCTGTTGCCTGACATGGCTGATCGTGTTGCGAAAACAACCGTGAGAATGGTTGCCACTATGACCAGAATCATGATGGTGAAACCAATGAAAATGGCTGTTTCCGCCATGCTTCGAAGACGCTCCACCCAAAAGCGATGGTTGTCGAGAATGGCTCCCGGCACTTCAGCTTGAAGCGCGGAGCTCAGGCTGTTGAAATCCACCTTGGAAGGATCGTCAATGGTCAGTTCTATGAGGCGGGGAACGGGCAGGTCATCAAATGTAATGTCCAATCCCAGCCATGGTTCTAGGAGGGAATTGGAGTCTTCAGAGGTGAGTGCTGTTGCGCTGGAGACCCCCGGCGCCTGACGGGCAATGGAAATTGCCTTGGCCAATGCGCCTTCCATGTCGACACCATCAATCTGTCTGATCTGGATGGTCGCACCGCGGCTGATGTCGGACTGCCAGTCACGGGTCGCATCTGAAATAATCGATACGGCAGCAACCGTTAGCGCGGCCAAAAAGCTCATGATTGCGATTACCAGCACAAGGGCATGGCCAGCGATGGTGCCCTTGGGAACGATGGGGCCGGGTTTTTTGTCCGAAAAAATAGTTTGAGGCACAAACCGCTTTGGCTTGATGTTTCGAAGAGCCCGGGTCTTGGTTCTCTTTTTCCGGATTTTGCCGCTCTTGTTGCCTTTGGGAAGGGGCGGCGCGCTGGTGGGTACGCCCATGTTTCCCTGCGGTTCGGAGCGCTGGTTTTGGGTCGAATTAGGTTCAAACGGTTCTCTGCCAACAGGGCCGAGGTTGGGGCCAATGCGTGGCATGCCTGAAGGAAGAGGCGCGTGCTGGATTTTGTCATCATCACGGTCTGTCGGATGTCTGGCCATGGCCTCCTTCTCCCTTCTCAGTCATAGATGTATAGCGTTCCGTCATTCAAAACAATGCGCCGCGCATCAATCTGGTCCATAAGGCCGGTGTCGTGCGTTGCGATGACGATCGAAGTGCCAGATCTATGCAGCTCAACGAACAAGCGCAAGAGCCTTCTGGCCAAAATCGGGTCGACGTTGCCGGTTGGCTCATCGGCGAGCAAGAGCTTGGGACGTGATATCAGGGCTCGCGCAATCGCTGCGCGTTGTTTCTCTCCACCAGACATTACTGGTGGATAAACATGCATGCGGTGCCCAAGGCCGACCCATTCCAAAAGCTCCGCAACATCTGTGCGGTAGCTCTGCTCGGACATGCCCTTGACCCGTAGAGGCAGTGCAACATTCTCGAAAGTTGTCAGGTGATTGAGCAGGCGGAATTCCTGAAAGACAAAGCCGATTTGCCGGCGCAGCTTTGAGAGCTCATCATGGTCAAGGCGCGCGGTATCTTTGCCGAAAACCTTGATCAAGCCGCGATTTGGCTTGAGTGACAGAAACATCAGCTTGAGGAGTGATGTCTTGCCAGCCCCTGACGGACCTGAGAGAAACTGGAAGGAGTTGGGCGGGATGTGAAAAGACACATCATGCAATACCTCCTGTCCCATTCCGTAACGCAGGCCAACATTTTCAAAGCGAATCAATGCCTCTTTCCTTTCGGTCGTTCGAGTGCAGCTTGCATGATTTGCGCGTTCGATTCACCCGATTTATGAACATTATGATTGATCTTAGAACGGGGTTTGGCAAAGCCTTAATGGCTGATATTCTATGTTGTGGATGATTCGCCAGTTTTCAATGCTTTAATTGAAACCGGACGGTCAGCGCGAGGGCTCTTTCAAAGCACAGAAACACCGATGAAGATAACCTGCCCAAATTGTTCGACAAGCTATCAGGTGCCTGATGATTATATCGGTGCGGAAGGGCGCCCTGTTCGCTGTTCCAGCTGTGGGGAAACATGGCATGCAGAACAGCCCAAAGAGCCTCCCTCCAAGCCAGCTCCCAAGGCTGTGCCGGAGGAGAAGGCGCCCGATCCTGTTGCTGATGAGGGCAAAGAGCAAAGTCAGGATGACATCGATGCTTTGTTTGACAGCCCGTCTGGCGGCGGCAAAGAGCAAAGTCAGGATGACATCGATGCTTTGTTTGACAGCCCTTCTGGCGGCGGCAAAGAGCAAAGTCAGGATGACATCGATGCTTTGTTTGACAGCCCTTCTGGCGGCGGCAAAGAGCAAAGTCAGGATGACATCGATGCTTTGTTTGACAGCCCTTCTGGCGGCGGCGAAGAGCAAAGCCAGGACGATATCGACGCTTTGTTTGACAGCCCTTCTGGCGGCGGCAAAGAGCAAAGCCAGGATGACATCGATGCTTTGTTTGACAGCCCTTCTGGCGGCGGCAAAGAGCAAAGTCAGGATGATATCGACGCTCTGTTTGATAGCCCCTCTGATGGCGGTGAAGAGCAAAGTCAGGATGATATCGATGCTCTGTTTGATAGCCCTTCAGGCGGTGGCGAGGAGCAAAACCAAGATGATATTGATGCGCTCTTTGATGAGCCAGCCAAGAGCGAACCCAAAAAGCCAGAAAAGGCCAAAGAGACCAAGGATGCCGGTGCCGAAAGCCGTGTGCCTGAGGCCGCAGAAGCTGAGGACGAACCATCTTCCAATCCTTTTGTGGTGAAGGGTGATGCTGGCGATGATTTCAAGCCGCCTGTTGTGGATCTGCTGGATGCTGCTGCTTTTGAAGCCCAGAAGAAGGTTGCAAGAGGGTCCGATATTGAATCGAGCGCCAGACGCCGTCGGCGCAAAAAGCGTGGGGCGAAAAACAACAAATCAGCCAAACGGCAAGTGTCTGTCAATCGCGAATGGATAATCGGCGGGGGAGCGCTGGGCGCTACCGTGCTTTTGGTTGGTATGTTGTTTCTCATGCCGCAATTCTGGGTGAAGAGCTTCCCCAATCTGGCTTCGCTTTATTCCATGTTCGGCATGAACGTGAATATCGTCGGTGTCGACATTGATATGGTTGATGTACGATTGGAGCAAAAGGCTGGCTCTCCGGTTCTTTCTATTGAGACAGAATTGGTGAATCCGGGCACGGAACCTGTGATTCTTCCCTCTGTGGAGTTTTCCGTCCTTGGCAAGGAGCGTTTGGCCCTTTATTCATGGACCATCGGGCCGGACCATGTGGGTCTTGGGCCAGGTGAGCGAAAGCAAATTGAAACCTCTGTTGCTGCGCCCGCGCAGGCGAGATATTTGACGCTTCGCGTTTTCAACGAAAAGTCCAATTAGTCGGGTATTGCCAATCAAGACGCGCCCGAAGGGAACCCGGAAAAGTTTATGACAGATAAGATCGAAGTCCTCTATGACGAGGCGACTCTCGCAAAGCGCAATGATGAATTGGCAACAGCAATCGCTGCGGCGGGCTATAAAAACCTGCTCGTTATTGCAGTTCTTAAAGGCAGCTTTATTTTTGCCGCTGACTTGCTGCGTTCGCTCTATCGTGCTGGCGTTCCTCTGGAAGTGGAATTCATGTCCTTGTCCAGTTATGGTTCCGGCACAAAGTCGTCCGGTAATGTGAAAGTCGTGCGCGATATCGAGGTGATCGTGAAGGACCGCGATGTTCTGCTTGTCGATGATATTCTGGAGTCTGGCCGGACTTTGGCCTTTGCAAAGAATCTGTTGCAGGAGCGTGGAGCCAACAGGGCGGATGTGGCTGTTTTGCTCGATAAGCCGGGCAAACGTGTTGTTGAGCTTGATGCGGAATATGTCGGGTTTGATTGCCCGGACAAATTTGTTGTCGGCTATGGTATGGACAAGGCGCACTCTTTCCGGGAAGTGCCTTTTGTTGGCTATCTTGAGTAGATTTTCTCTTTGAAATCAAATTTTTATCTTAATTGCGTGATGCCGGCGCCATCGTAAGATTTTTCTTGTGATGGCGCTTTTTCTTATGTGTAAACATAACTCTAGATAAATTTTTCCCTCGCGTTTTCGCTTTTGGTAAACCTTTTAGCTGTCAAATGGGCTGGCAAGATCAAGAGAAGATCTTGGTGTAACAAAAAGAGTATGTGGGGGTAGAGTTATGGCCCGAATTCTTCTGACCGAAGATGACGACGGCGTTCGCATGTTTGTGCAGCGGGCATTGATGATGGACGGGCATGACGTCAAGACCGCAGAAGATGGCACGGATGCAATGGACTTGCTGGCTGAGCAGGGCGGATCGTTTGATCTGTTGCTGACCGACATCAAAATGCCGGAAATGGATGGGATCGAACTGGCAAAATCCGCAGCGTCGAACTGGCCGGACATTACCATACTGATGATGACCGGGTATGCGGATCAGCGTGAGCGATGCGATAGTCTCGCCGCCATTGTCCATGATGTCGTGTCAAAACCGTTTTCATTGGCTGAAATTCGTCGCGCGGTTAAAGAGGCTCTCTCTGGTGAGGAAGCTCTGGGGCCTGTTTCCATGTCGCAAGCGATGTATGGATAGGCCTGTTGCCGATTGCGTTAAAAAAAGGGATGGCAATTGCCATCCCTTTTTGTTTTTTGACCATGAATTGGGGCTAGTCTTGCAGCCAGTCCGGCACGCTGTCCAGAGCGATCAGCTCGTCATAGCTCTTGCGTTCGCGAATGACGCTCCACTTGTCGCCGCTGACGAGCACTTCAGGCACCAGCAGGCGGCTGTTGTAAGTGCCCGCTTGCACCGCGCCATAAGCGCCAGCCGACATGATGGCTACGAGATCGCCTGAGTTCATTTGCGGCAAGGGGCGGTCTTGCGCCAGAAAATCGCCAGTTTCGCAAACTGGGCCGACAATATCCACGTTTGAAACCGGGGTGTCGTAGGATGGCTCCCTGACAGGCAAGGCTTCATGCCAGGCTTCATAAAGAGTTGGTCGGATCAGGTCGTTCATTGCGCCATCGACGATGACGAAGGTTTTGCCTTCACCTTCCTTGCGGTAGATCACCTCAGTGACCAGCACACCTGCATTGCCTGCAATCATGCGGCCCGGTTCGAAATAGACTTTGCAATCAAGATGCTTGATGTGCTTTTTGACCGTTTCGGCATAGTCGCGCGGCAGTGGTGGAGGAGATTGGGTGTTCTGATAGGGAATGCCAAGGCCGCCGCCCAGATCCACATGCTCGATCTCCAGCCCGTCATCGCGCAATTGCATGACCAGATCTTCAAGCCGTTCGAATGCGGAATCAAAAGGCTCCAGATGTGTGATCTGACTGCCGATATGCATGTCTATGCCGGTAACCTTGATGCCGGGAAGGCTTGCTGCGCGTTTGTAGACCTCACGGGCACGCTTCCAGGGAATGCCGAATTTGTTTTCCGACTTGCCAGTAGCGATTTTGGCGTGGGTCTTTGCGTCCACATCGGGGTTGATGCGAAGTGAAATTCTGCCCACTTTGCCCAGTTCCGTTGCGATCAGGCTGAGATGCTCAAGCTCTGGCTCGGATTCCACATTGAAGCAGAGAATGTCCTGCTCCAGCGCAAAGGTCAGTTCGCGTCGGGTTTTGCCTACGCCGGAAAAGAGGATCTTGGTGGCTGGAATCCCCGCAGCCAAAGCTCTGCGCATTTCGCCTTCGGAGACAACATCAGCGCCCGCACCAAGGCGCGCGAGCACCCTCAGAACCGCCTGATTTGAATTGGCTTTCATGGCATAGCAAAGCATGGAGTCCACATCACTGAAGGCTTTTGAGAAGACTTCGTAATGGCGTTCCAGCGTTGCGGTTGAATAGACATAGAAAGGAGTGCCGACTTTCTTGGCTATTTCAGGAATGGCAACACCTTCGGCATGCATAATGCCATCGATATAGTCGAAATGGTGCATGGTTATCTCTTCTGGGGCTCATTGTTTGGCTCGCTTATATCTTGCGAGTTGGAATGGCAATGCGTGTCTAGCAAAGGCGTGATTGCTTTGAGGCTAGAGCAATGGATCAAGGAAGAAATGTCTGTCCGGGCTTTTGGTTGGCGTTGCCGTTGGCGCTGCGCCGTCCGGTGCAGTTTGCTTCTCGACAGGATCCTGGACCATCGTTTGCGTGTTTGTTGCCGCTGAAGGGGGCTTTAGGGGGCCTCGAACACCACAAGCGGACAGGCTGGCCATCATGCCCAATGCGATGAGCCCGGTTGCGGCGGTTTTGACGACTGATTTTGAAAACATGTCATGACCCATCGCTTGATATCCCTTTTCTTCGCATGGTTCAGATGGTGCGTGGCTTTTTTCACCATGGCACGGCCGGACGCTTTGGGTCCGGCCTGATTGCCTTGTTTGACTATTGCTTAGCTGCTTTTTCTTTTTCAAGCTTTTTCAGCCAGCTTTTGGCCTGTTTTTTGACATTGACCGGCGATGTGCCGCCATATGAGGTGCGGCTGCGGACAGATTTGTCAACCGAGAGAACAGAGAAAACATCTTCAGTGATGGTCGGCTCTACGGTTTGCATGTCTTCAAGGCTCAGTTTGTGCAGTTCGACATTGCGTTCGGCGGCCATGGCAACGAGGCTGCCGGTCACATGATGGGCGTTGCGGAAAGGCATGCCCAGCGTACGGACGAGCCAGTCAGCAAGGTCAGTGGCGGTGGAATAGCCCGAACCCGCAGCCTTTTTCAGCTCTTTGATATTTGGTTCCAGGTCTCCGACCATGCCGGTCATGGCGGCGACGCACAGGGAAAGATTTTGCAAGGCGTCGAAGATTTGTTCCTTGTCTTCCTGCATGTCTTTGGAATAGGCCAGCGGCAGACCCTTCATGACAACCAGCAGAGCGCTGAGCGCACCGATGATGCGGCCTGACTTGGCCCGTACCAGCTCGGCGGCATCGGGGTTACGCTTTTGCGGCATGATCGACGAGCCGGTGGAGAATTTGTCCGAAAGCTTGACGAAGCGGAACTGGGCCGAAGACCAGATAACCAGTTCTTCGGCAAAACGAGACAAATGCACTGCGCAGATGGATGCCGTTGAAAGGGCTTCCAGAGCGAAGTCGCGGTCGGAAACTCCATCCAGAGAGTTGGCTGTCGGACGATCGAAGCCAAGCTCTTTGGCTGTCATGTGACGGTCAATCGGGAAGGACGTGCCAGCCAGCGCTGCAGAGCCCAGCGGGCATTCATTCATGCGTTTGCGCGCGTCTTGCACACGACCGCGGTCGCGCGAGAGCATTTCCACATAGGCCATCATGTGATGGCCGAAGGTGACCGGCTGAGCGCTTTGCAAATGAGTAAAGCCGGGCATGACGGCACTGGAGAAAGCGTCTGCCTTGGTCGCGAAAGCCAGCTGCAGTTCGAGCAGTTGCAAATCAAGTGTGTCCAGAGTGTCCCGCACCCAGAGGCGGAAATCGGTGGCCACCTGATCGTTTCTGGAACGCGCTGTATGCAAGCGACCGGCATTGGGGCCCAAGAGATCTGCAAGGCGGCTTTCCACATTCATATGAATGTCTTCAAGGGCGCGCGAAAAAGTGAAGCTGCCTGCCTCAATTTCTCCCTTGATTGTGTCTAGACCATCCTCAATGGCTTTGGCATTATCTGCAGGGATGATTTCCTGCTGGGCCAACATGCGCACATGTGCTTTGGATCCGGCAATGTCCTGGGAGTAGAGTTTTTTATCGAAATCGATGGAAGCATTGATTTCTTCCATAATGGCGTCTGGACCTTCGGAGAAGCGGCCGCCCCACATTTTGTTACTCATGATGCTTATTCCATTGATCAGATCGGTAAGTCGTGCTGCTTTATGCCACAACAAGGTTGGGCTGTCAGCGGCTTAACGTAGAAAATGCCGATCACTTGTCGTCTGGAGTGATGATTTATCGCACCTTTGCGTGAAATGATATCAGAAGGGAAAAGATTTATGCCGTCTTTCACTGCCTCATTGAGACTGTTTCGTGCCAGTTTGTTGCTTCTTGTGGTCTCAGTGATTCCTGTTTCAGCCTGGGCGCAAGGCAGCTGTCCTCTTGCCAAGGCTCAGATTGATACGATCAATCCGATGATCAAGGGCAATATTGCGGCGCTTCAGACAAATGGCCATCCGATTGATTTCAGCTCTCTGGCCTTCAAGCGCGAGGATGGCAGCGCGGTTTCCCTTGCCGATTTCAGGGGCAAGACGGTGCTGCTCAATCTGTGGGCGACATGGTGCGCCCCCTGCCGTCATGAAATGCCTGATCTGGATGCGTTGCAGGCTGCACTGGGAGGAGGTGACTTCGAGGTGGTCACGGTCAGCCTTGATCGCAAGTCTCCAGACAAGCCGCGAGCCTTTTTCGATGAGATCGGGATTGAGCATCTGACGCTTTATTACGACGAGAAAATGGCCATGTTCCCATCCTTGCGCTCCAAGGGAATGGCGTTCGGCATGCCTTCAACGCTTCTCATTAATAAGGAGGGCTGCTCTTTGGCACATATGGCCGGGCCAGCAGCATGGGCCTCAGATGAGGCTTTGGCTTTGATACGGGCGATTACTCAAAAGGAACAGGCAAAGGCAGAAGATTGCCATTGCCTTGGACCGGGGCAGGCAAGTCTTTTGAAAAAGATCAATATGAGCGCAGCTCTCAAGCCTTGATATTGACGTTCTGCCCCATCCCTTCGGGGGCTGCACCGCTATTTTGCATGCCTTTTTGAACGAGCGAGTCAAGGGTGTTGGCCATATTCATATCGGCATTATGGGCCATTTTGATGAGGGTGGACCCTAGATCCATGCCTGATTGGGCGGCATTTACATAGGTCCCTGCTGTACCGGACGAAACGGCATTGGACATTGTCTGTCTCCCTGAGAATGAGGCTTACATACAAACTTTAGCCTTGCATTTTGCGATAGCCGTCTTAATGCCGGGTTAATGGACAGTTAAGTTCATTTCTCAGTGTTTCTCAGTGCTTAGGCGAAAAGGCAAAATAGCCATCGGCTCCGGCTTGGTCTTTTCTGTCGCTCAGGTTGGAAGGTTATCGGGTCGGGATGGGGATCTCGCTGCGATAGTCGTAGAACCCCCTCTGTGTCTTGCGGCCAAGCCAGCCAGCTTCGACATATTTTACCAGTAACGGGCAAGGGCGGTATTTGCTATCGGCTAATCCGTCGTAAAGAACCTGCATCATAGACAAACACGTGTCCAGACCTATGAAATCGGCCAGTTCCAGCGGGCCCATGGGATGGTTCGCGCCAAGCTTCATTGCCGTATCGATCGCATCTACAGTGCCAACGCCTTCATAGAGCGTGTAGATCGCTTCGTTGATCATGGGTAGCAAAATACGATTGACGATAAAGGCCGGGAAGTCTTCGGACACAGCCACGGTTTTGCCGAGGCTTTCGACAAAGCTCTCGGCGATCCTGAATGTATTTTCACTGGTTGCGATGCCGCGCACCAGTTCAATCAGCTTCATGACCGGCACCGGACGCATGAAATGCATGCCGATAAATTGTTCTGCCCGGTCGGTTGCTGCGGCGAGCCGAGTGATGGAATAGGAAGAGCTGTTGGAGGCAATCAGGGTTTCCGGCTTCAAAAATGGGGTGATCGATGTGAGAACCTTGCGTTTGGTCTCTTCATGCTCGGTTACCGCCTCAATGACCAGATCCACATCGGACATCGATTGCAAGTCGAGTGTTGTGGTGATCTTGGATAGCGCGGCCAGCTTTTGGCCGTCTGAAATCCGCCCCTTGCCGATTTGACGATCCAGGTTGCCGGAGATTTCCGTCATGGCCAGATCCAGCTTTTCCTGATTTAGATCGTTCAGAAGAACATCATACCCGGACAAACCGCAAACGTGGGCAATGCCGCTCCCCATTTGACCGGCTCCAATGATACCAACCTTCTTGATCTCAGACATATTCCTGCTCACCGATTGCTTTGGTTCGTTTCTTCGCTCATAGCTCTGGAGAATGAATTTTGCCCTGTTAATCCCCCCAGATCGTCGGGCAAGTTTGGCAGATTGTTAAGGGCTTCGCAAATGTAAAAGAAGGCTGGGAAGCTTCCATAAGCGGGCTAAGTGGATTTGCCTTTGCAAAGTTCGATTAAAGTTGGACCCGGTTTCTGGAGAGATGGGGATAAATTCTGTCTTGCTGCAAAAAATCCCGCACCATCGTCGATGATGCGGGACTTTGAATTTTGTAAGTTTTGTCAGTCAATTAGCGAGACAAAGGATCACAGGGCCTTTTCAAGCTCTGGAAGGACATCGAAGAGATCGCCCACGATGCCATAGTCGGCAACCTGGAAGATCGGGGCCTCTTCGTCCTTGTTGATAGCCACGATTACCTTGGAATCCTTCATACCGGCCAGATGCTGAATAGCCCCCGAAATACCAGCGGCAATGTAGAGCTCTGGAGCAACAACCTTGCCGGTCTGCCCGACCTGAAGGTCATTTGGTGCGTAACCAGCATCAACGGCAGCGCGGGAAGCACCGATGGCTGCGCCAAGCTTGTCAGCGACCGGTGTCAGCAGTGCATTGAACTGTTCTTCAGACGCCAGACCGCGGCCACCTGCGATGATGACGCGGGCGCTTGCCAGTTCCGGACGATCAGAGGCTGACAGTTCTTCACTTACAAAGGTCGTGGTGTCTGGAGCGTCAGCAACAGCAACGCTTTCGATGGCTGCTGAGCCGCCATTGCCTGCTGCTGCAAAGTTTGCCGTACGAACGGTCAGAACCTTTTTGCTGTCAGCGCTTTTCACGGTCTGAATGGCGTTGCCTGCATAGGTTGGGCGCTCGAAGGTGTCCGCAGCAATGATCTTGGTGACTTCGGACAGCTGCATGACGTCGAGCAGAGCTGCAACGCGTGGCATGAAGTTCTTGCCAACAGAGGTTGCCGGAGCAACGATTGCATCATACTGGTCCGCCATGGCGACGACCTGTGCGGACAGGGCTTCTGCAATGTGATGGCCAAGGGCATCGCTTTCTGCGACCAGCACCTTGGATGCGCCGGCCAGTTTGGCTGCTGCCTCAGCTGCCGGAGCGCAATCCTTGCCAGCGACAAGAATCTCCACGTCACCACCAAGCTCAAGCGCTGCGGTGAGAGCCTTTGCTGTGGCGTCGTTCAAAGCCGTGTTGTTATGCTCGGCAATCAGAAGGGTTGTCATGATTTATCTCCTCAATTTGCCTTAAAGCGCACCGGCTTCGTTTTTCAGTTTGTCGACCAGTTCGGCGACGCTTTCAACCTTGATGCCTGCCTTGCGAGCTTCCGGCTCGGTTGTGGAAATCACTTCCAGCCGAGGTGCAATGTCAACGCCATAGTCGGCAGCTTCTTTTGTTTCCAACGGCTTTTTCTTGGCCTTCATGATGTTTGGCAAAGAAGCATAGCGTGGTTCGTTGAGCCGCAAGTCTGCGGTCATGACGGCGGGAAGCTTGATCTGAACATTCTGCAGACCACCATCGATTTCGCGCGTCACATTAGCGATGTCGCCTTCGATCTTGATGCAGGAAGCAAATGCGCCCTGACCCCAGCCCAGAAGAGCGGAGAGCATCTGGCCTGTCTGGTTGGCGTCGTCGTCAATGGCCTGCTTGCCAACGATGACCATGCCGGGCTGTTCTTCTTCAACAACCGCCTTGAGCAGCTTGGCAACGCCCAGAGGCTCCAGAGCCGTATCGGTCTTAATCAGCAGTGCGCGGTCAGCACCCATGGCGAGGCCTGTGCGCAGGGTTTCCTGAGCCTGTTGCACGCCAATGGAGACAACTACGATTTCACTGGCAATGCCCGCTTCTTTCAAGCGCACAGCCTCTTCCACGGCGATTTCGTCAAATGGGTTCATGGACATTTTGACATTTGCCAGGTCAACACCCGTGCCATCGGCTTTTACGCGGATTTTGACGTTGTAATCGACAACCCGTTTGACGGGTACAAGGATCTTCATGGATTAATTCTCCCATGTGAGCCGGAAATGACCGGCTCAATTGGCTTGAGCGTTGTGCATGAGCGTTGGCTTGGCTCCTGAAAGAGTTTGGAAATTCTTCGCTCCGTAACGCCGCTCCTGCTGTTTAGGCCCACGAGATCACACTTCTGATGTCTTGGGATTTCAAAAATGTGATCGCTGTTATCATCTGGCTGCTATTTTTTGGAAAAGACCGTCCAATATCAGCAAATTAATTTGTTTTGTTCTGATCGGGGAGGACGGTAATGGCAGGCTTTGGGCCTGTCAACAATCCGTCCGTCTGAGACGCATGAGTTTCTGTCATGCACATTCTACGTTTGGGTAATTTCACGTAGCTCTCTGAAAGAGAGGCACCGTTTTTCGCTTCATTAAGGGGATAAGTAAGGCGCCGGTTATGGCGCCTCCCACATGAGCCCACCATGCGACAGTGGCCCCTGTGCTTGTTAATGAGTTGAAAAGTTGCAAGGCCAGCCAGGCTCCGAGGCAATAGATCGCTGGTATCGGCAAGGGAATGCGCCCCAGAATCAATATCCAGACCCGCACATCCGGATGAAGCAGAAGATAGGCGGCGATAATGCCAGCCGTTGCGCCGGATGCTCCGACTAGCGGCACGGGCGAGCCCCAATTTGCGAGAGTGTGTAACAGAGCCGCTCCGGCGGCGCAGAGGCAATAAAA
Source organism: uncultured Cohaesibacter sp. (assembly GCF_963664735.1). Classification (NCBI taxonomy): domain Bacteria; kingdom Pseudomonadati; phylum Pseudomonadota; class Alphaproteobacteria; order Hyphomicrobiales; family Cohaesibacteraceae; genus Cohaesibacter; species uncultured Cohaesibacter sp. Next base: position 3,933,437 of record NZ_OY761553.1, read on the forward strand.
GATCAGGAAGCGAAAATGGCCCATGGCATCTTCTATATTGTCGCCAAAGACCCAGAGAAAAGCCATGTTGCCAATCAGATGCATCCAGCCCCCATGCAGAAAGGCATAAGTGACGAAATCTGACCACAGCAGAGGAGAGGAACCCAGATTCATGCTGCCGTCTGATGCCAGAAGCGTGCTGGGGGTAAGGCCAAAGGTGGTTGCAAATCTGAAGAATGTCTGTCCTTCCTCAATGCCGCCACTGAGCAAAAAGACAATCAGATTGAGCAGGATAAGCCCGAGCGTGACATATTGCCAACGAACATAGTGAAGCTCATTCTTGTCATGAAGCGGTATGAACATTGGATTGGCTCTTTCGTCGGGCTTTTCCTGTTTCGCTTTATTCTAGCGGTTTTGTCCCGGCACCCAGAGGACGTCTTTGCTTCCCTTTTCATTTGCCCAACGGGCCGCGACAAAGAAGAAATCTGATAAGCGATTCAAATATTGAATGACTTCGGGAGAAACCACTTCGGTTTCTTGTGCTGCGAGTGCGGTGACCAGCCTTTCAGCGCGGCGAGATACCGTGCGGGCATAATGCAAATAGGCTGAGGCGCGCGTGCCTCCGGGAAGGATGAAGCTTTTAAGCGGCGTCAAATCACCATTCAAATGATCGATTTGTTGTTCCAGACGTTCGATCTGGCTTGGGATGATTCTCAGTGGCTCATAGTCAAGTTTTTCGCCGCTATCTGGGGTGCAAAGATCGGCCCCCATATCGAACAGGTCATTCTGAATCTGAGACAGCATATGGTCGAGCTCTGGCAGATCTGCCAACTCCAGACGCACCAACCCGACAATAGAATTGGTTTCGTCGACAGTGCCGTAGGCCTCTACGCGCAAGTCATGTTTTGCCCGCCGTTCTCCTGTTCCAAGAGCCGTCGTGCCCTTGTCGCCTGTGCGTGTGTAAATTTTGTTGAGACGAACCATGAAACTATTCCATTTATTGCAATGAGGTTTGCGCAAAGAGACATGCGCCAGAATTGATGCATGGTGCACTTTAAATGGTTCGTGAGCAGAAACAAGATGGTCAATTGGCTGTTGTTGGCCATAAGCCTATTTGTCGCTGCAGGCTAGAACATATAGCCGATGTGCGCGCCGACACTGGTCAGGCCATGATTCCATTTGCCGATACCTGCGTTGGACATATGCTCGACAGAAAGCATCAGACTGGCTCTGTCATCAAGCTGAACGCCAAGCGAGGCTGTTTCGCGGAAAAGGGCCCGTGTGCCCAGAGGTTCGCGGTTGTGGCTCGTGTTGTTGATCTTGCCGTTGTGGATGGCCCCGCCAAAACTTCCCTCGACAAAAACGGGATCAAAGACCGGGAAGTGCCAGGTCAGTCCGGCATAGCCGTAAGATGTTTCGTTATCTGTGCTTAGGGAGGCTCCCAGATGAGGGCGAGGGGTCAAGAAACGCTGCAGAACAGACGCGTCAGGTGCAAGATCTCCGAAAGCGTTGAACAAAAGCTCGGCTTGCAAATCGACAGAGCCTTTTTCCCGACGGGCAACATCGTGCGACATGATACCCAAACGCAATTCGCTTAGTATGCCTGTTGTGGTCAGTTGAGAGCCGTCTTTGCTGAGGTCTGCTGCACTGGCGGGATTGGAAAAGATGCAAAGCAATAAGGAGGAAAAAAGAGCCGCGCGTTTCATGGATTTGTCCAGTCATAGATATTCAGACTGAGAAATTAGCTGATCTAGCTAGTGGCAGCTAACTAAATTTGCGAGAATAATAGTCTTTCCAACGAATGCTGTGATTTGGTGTAATCAAATTGGATATTTGTACCTAAAACCAATATTCAGATATGCCGTTTGGGCCTCTATTGGTACAGGTACAAGCTGAGGAGAATGATGCAGATTGCTACCAGTTGCAGGGCAACGCGCCACCGCATGAGCGATTGGGACCGATTCGGATTTTTCCCTCTGGCCATGTTGATCAGGCCCAATAACAAAATAAGCGCAACGCCGATTAAGGCGATTGGTATCAACAAGGTCGCAAAGCCACTCATTCAATTCTCCTCAAAACCAACGAGGTTCTTAGCCTAGCAGCCGCTGCAAGAAGTTGGAATGCGTGTCATTGTCAACTTTCGTTGGCTGCACCGAATGAAAAAGGGAGGCTGGGCCTCCCATATTGTTTTTGTGGTGGTTTTGTAAAATGCGAAGCACGCAAATTTAACCGCGATTGTCGAGCAGGCGGCGTGCGATCACTTGCGCCTGAATCTCTCCTGCTCCTTCGAAAATGTTGAGCACACGGGCGTCGCACAGCACGCGCGAGATAGCATATTCCAGCGCAAAGCCGTTGCCGCCGTGGATCTGCAAGGCATTATCGGCCGCAGCCCACGCCACGCGGGCACCAAGCAGTTTGGCCATGCCAGCTTCCAGATCACAGCGCTTGTCATGGTCTTTCTGGCGGGCAGAATAATAGGTGAGCTGGCGGGCCACCATGATTTCTGCCGCCATCATGGCCAGTTTGTCGATAACGCGTGGGAAGTTGATCAGGGACTTGCCGAACTGCACACGCTCCTGAGCGTAGCGTAGCCCCAGATCGAGTGCGCATTGAGCCACGCCAATGGCGCGCGCAGCGGTCTGGATGCGGGCAGCTTCGAAAGTCTGCATAAGCTGTTTGAAACCCTGCCCCTCTTCGCCGCCAAGCAGATTTTCCTTGCCAACTTCGAAATTGTCGAAGGCGATGTCATATTCCTTCATGCCGCGATAGCCGAGAACCTCGATTTCGCCGCCATCCATGCCTTGTGCCGGGAAGGGGGTGTCGTCATCGCCGCGCGGTTTTTCAGCCAGCAGCATTGAGAGGCCTTTATAGCCCGGCTCAGCCGGATTGGTGCGGACAAGAAGGGTCATCAAATCAGCGCGGACCGGATGGGTGATCCATGTCTTGTTGCCTGTCACCTTGTAGCTGTCGCCAGCCAGCGTGGCACGGGTCTTGAGGCTTGCAAGGTCTGAGCCCGTGTTTGGCTCGGTGAAAACCGCAGTTGGCAGGATCTCGCCAGATGCGATCATCGGAAGCCACTTTTGTTTCTGCTCTTCAGTGCCACCGCACAGGATCAGCTCTGCGGCAATTTCCGAGCGAGTGCCAAGCGAGCCGACGCCGATATAGGCGCGCGAGAGGGCTTCGGAGACGACGCACATGCTCTCCTTGCCAAGGCCCAGGCCGCCATATTCTTCCGGAATGGTCAGACCGAAGACGCCCATTTCAGCCATCTGTTCGATGACTTCCATCGGGATATAGGCGTCTTTCAGGTGCCAGTCATGGGCATGTGGTGTCACTTCGCTTTCAGCAAACCGGTTCATTTCTTCCCGGAAGGCTTCCATGGTTTCATCAAGACCGGCATCGCCAAAGGAGGCCGCTCCTTCAGCCGCTTCCATGAGTGCCACTAGACGGGTGCGAATTTCCTTGCTGTTGCCTTCCGCCATCAGGCGCATGACTTCCGGGCTCTGGGCGTCGGCAATGGTTTCTGCCGAAAGGCCGAAATCTGCAAGGCGCACAAATTCGACCTGCGTCATTGGAATGCCGCCGAAAATCTGAGCGAGATATTCTGCAAAGGCGATGCGGGTGACGAGAGATTCTATCTCACCAAAGCGGCCTTCCCCGCTCATCGTCTTGCTGTAGCCGCGCATTTCCTTGAGGGCTTCTATATAGGTGGCGATCCATGCCAGACCGTGGGTGATATGTTGCTCGGCTTCCACTCGGTCAGATTTGACGCGACCGTCAACGGCCACCTTGTCGTAAACACTTGCGACGAGGTTTTTGAGCAGGCTTTCGCATTTGGAGACCGCGGCATCCATGTCGGACAACAGAGTGTCAGGGATGGCGATCGGTTGGGTATCGATGGTCAAAGACATGGTTTCCCCCCTTTGATTGCGGCTCAATATCCATTGATCTTCGTTTCCCTATAGGGAGCGAGAAGGCTGGGCATGACTGCAATCGGACTGTTTATGCTGCACTGCACAGTGAATGGGGATGCTTATTTTTGCAATAAGCCAAAGGAGTAAGGTCGTGCGCACTGTATGACGTGATGTTGCAGTGCACACGACTATCGTCGCAAGTCCAATGTCTAGGGCTTGTTGCGATTGGCCAAAATCACACCGAGCGCGGTTACGATCATTCCCAGCACCTGCATGGCGGTGATCGGCTCTCCGAACAGAAGAAAGGAGATTGTCGCGGTAACTGCGGGAACAAGATAGAAAAGGGAAGCCGTGTTGGAAACTGCGCCTTTTTCGATGAGCCAAAGCAGCAGGAAAATGGCCCCAATGGAGAGCACCAGAACGAGCCAGACCAGAGCAAAGATGAAATCCGGGCTCCAAATGATGGTTTGTGTTTCAGTCAAAAGGCTCAAGCCGCCACAAAAGAGCACCGCAGCAAGATATTGCCAGATGGTTGCCGTGCGCATGTCCAGATTGGCCGCAAAGCGCTTCTGATAGACTGTGCCCAGAGAGATGGATGCTACGGCGATGAATGACACGAAAATCTGGGAAAGCGTGACCGAGAACGCGCCTCCGCTCAGCCGTGGCAGCAGCACCATCGAAATGCCAACCAGTCCCAGAACAAACCCCAAAATGTGGTTTTTGGTAATTTTTTCCTTGAGTACGAGATGGGCAAAGAAGGCGGTGAGGACAGGTTGCAGACCGGTCATCAGCGCGAATAATCCGGCAGGCATGCCGTCATCAATGGCCCAAAAGACACCTGCAAGATAGATCCCGTGGATCATGAAGCCGGAGACAAAGGCATGAAGGCTTTGTTTGGGGGAGGGCCAACGCGCTCTTTGCACCAGAGAGATGCCTAGCAGCAAAATCAGAACAGAGCCAAATCGCAAGGTGAGAAAGGTCATTGGTTCTGAATAGGGGGCACCCATGCGCGAGCCGATGAACCCTGTTGACCAAAGAACAACGAAGAGAAGAGGCGCGAGTGTTGACATGAAGTCGGCAGATCGGGTCGTCATGCTATTGTGCTGCTTGAGAGGGAAATAGGAGGGAGCGTTATTAATATCTCTAGCTGGAATAGAGTAAAAAGTCTAATGGAAACGGATGGTTGATCTGGTTGCGAGATTTTTGCATCGGATTTTGATCATTTGATCTGCGTTATGGGCTGGATTGCATTTTTAGAGCAAAAGCCTATAAAGACAACGCACATGGCAAGGGCCGTCGGAAGAATCCGAACAAAAGCGTCCTTCTCCATCTTGTCTTCATGATGGAGTATGGTGTGTCTTGTGTTTTCTATTTTGCCAGTTGCAAGTCAAGTTCGGAAAGTTGGGAATGACGCGTCTTTGGGAATGGGTAGTTGTGCCGGTCCGCATTTTCTGGCGGTTTTCGGATAATCACGGCTTTGCGCTGGCAAGCAACATCGCCTTCTCGATGCTGTTGTCTATCTTTCCGTTTCTGCTGTTGCTAACAGGTGTAACCGTCTGGATTGGCGGCGATGCATTGGGCAAGGTTTTGCAGGATATGCTCACTTTGCTTCTGCCCGATGCGATTGCCGATATTCTTCAGCCCGATGTTGATGCCGTCATTGCAGAACGCACCCGCAGTTTGCTGTCCATTTCTCTGGTCGTCTTTCTTGTTACCTTGACATCCTTGGTGGAAAGTCTGCGCGAGGGGCTCAATCGTGCCTATGGCTATTATGAGCGCCGCTCCATTCTATCTCGCAGGGCGATGGGCCTGATTGCCATCTTCGGTGCAACGGGCGTGATGCTTATCGTTGCGTCGGGCCTGTTTTTCGCGCCCATTGCCTGGAACATGCTGAAACCCCATATCTCATGGTTTCAGGATTTTCAGGCGACATTCAATGTGGTGCGGTTTGGTATTGCCATTCCCATTCTAACCCTGTTTCTGGTGGCGAGCCATCGGTGGCTTCCCATGCGAATGACAGAATGGCCGGACCTCTGGCCTGGAGCATTGACGACGCTCGTGCTCTGGTGGATCACGGCTGAAGCCTATTCCTATTATCTGTCGCATTTTGCTCAGTATGCGCGTGTCTATGCGGGGCTGGCTGGCGTTGTGGCGACGCTGATCTTCTTGCAGATCATCTCCATGATTTATCTTTATGGGGCGGAGGTGAATGCATGGATCATTCGGTGGCGTCGTATTCAGCGCAGCATGAAAGCCAGACCTTACTCTACTTCTGAAGATCATTCGGTGTCTCCTTCGGCCGAGCAACCGGCCAATGATCGCTAGATCATGCGATTGATGGACCACCCAAGCGCTCACAATCGACAATACTAAAAGCCGGGTTGCCCCGGCTTTTAGTATTGTCTGGAAACCAATCTGAGTCAGTTTGCTCCTGTCATTCGCCGCGGCTGGCCAAAATCGTTTCTTCTAGCGTTTTAAGGCCCGTCTTTGTGGCATTGACCATGCAAGACATGTTGCCTGGTTGATGCTTGTTGCTGAGCATCAGTTCGTGCGCTGCCGGAATTTGCTCCCAGGTGAAGACATCTGACAAACAGGGGTCGACCTGCCCATTGATCACCATCTGGTTGGCGGCCATCGCCTGTTTGAGGTGTGCAAAATGGGAGCCCTGAACGCGTTTCTGGTGCATCCAGATATAACGGGCATCCATGGTAAGGTTGAAGCCGGAGGTGCCAGCGCATATCACGACCATGCCGCCGCGCTTGACGACGAAAGTGGAGACAGGAATCGTCGCTTCGCCGGGATGTTCGAAGACCATGTCGACATTCTTGCCCTTGCCGGTGATGTCCCAGATGGCCTTGCCGAACTTGCGCACTTCGCCGAACCATTGCGCATATTCAGGCGAGTTGACCTTGGGGAGCTGGCCCCAGCAATCGAAGTCTTTGCGGTTGATCACGCCCTTTGCGCCAAGCTTCATGACGAAATCGCGCTTGCTTTCATCGGAGATAACGCCAATCGCATTGGCTCCTGCTGCCGCTGCGATCTGCACACCAAAGACGCCCAGTCCGCCCGATGCACCCCAGATGAGAACATTCTGGCCGGGTTTCAGCTCATGGGGCATATGGCCGAACAACATGCGGTAAGCGGTGGCCAGCGTAAGCACATAGCAAGCACTTTCCTCCCAAGTCAGATGCTTGGGGCGTGGCATAAGCTGTTGGGCCTGCACCTTGGAGAATTGGGCAAAAGACCCGTCAGGGGTCTCATAGCCCCAGATGCGATTGGTTGGTGAAAACATCGGGTCGCCACCATTGCACTCTTCGTCGTCGCCATCATCCTGATTGCAATGGATCACGACTTCGTCGCCAACCTTCCAGTTCTTGACCTTGCTGCCAACGGCCCAAACAATGCCTGAGGCATCGGAGCCCGCAATATGATAGGGCTGCTTATGGACATCGAAGACGGAAACCGGCTCTCCGAGCCCTGCCCAGATGCCGTTATAGTTGACACCGGCGGCCATGTTCAGAACCAGAACTTCGTGGCTATCCAGCTCCCATGTCGGGACGACTTCCACCTGAAACGATTTTTCTGGTGGCCCGTGGCGCTCGCGGCGGATTGCCCAGGCGTACATTTCTTTTGGCACATGGCCAAGCGGCGGAATTTCACCGATTTCATAGAGATCTTTTTTCTCACCGGTCGTGCCTTGGGCAAGCAATTCCTCGGTCATTGATGCTCCTCCCGATCTGGATTTATCGATCAATTGTTGCGTTGCAGCAATTTTGCCAAAAACAATAGCATTTTATGGTGCGTATGCGAAATTATCCAAAGATATTGGTCCAGAAGATATAAGTCTTATTGCCAATTTGCTTTTTGCGTGTGCGAAGAGAAACTCTGTGCTCCAAGAAAGACCAGTTCGTCTTCCTCTGGCCGATTGCTGGTGGGCTGACGAGAAATCGAGTGAAAGCGCTTAAGACCTTGTCTTGATTGATCTGCCCATAAGCAACCGTGTGCGAGCGTTTGGGTAAAGCCGGGCAAGGCATCCCCTTTCAAGGGAAGGGGAGGGAATTGGCCTTTGTGGGAGGAGAGTGCCATGAGTGGTGAGACAGCTACAAACAAAAATGTGGATGCTGCTGGAATTGGGAAATCTGTGACCGGAAAGGAAAAAGATCGCCCGTGGATCTTTCGTACCTATGCAGGGCATTCAACGGCACGGGATTCCAATGCGCTTTACCGGAAAAACCTGTCCAAGGGACAGACCGGTCTATCGGTAGCTTTCGATCTGCCGACCCAGACCGGCTATGACCCGGATCATCCGTTGGCCCGCGGTGAAGTGGGCAAGGTCGGAGTTCCCATTTCCAATATTGGCGACATGCGCGAACTGTTCGACCAGATCCCGCTCGAGCAGATGAACACCTCGATGACGATCAATGCGACGGCGGCATGGTTGCTTTCGCTTTATATTGCCGTGGCTGATGAGCAGGGTGCAGACCGCGCCAAGCTTGCCGGAACAACTCAGAACGATCTGATCAAGGAATATCTCTCGCGGGGCACCTATGTGTTCCCGCCCAAGCCATCCCTGAAGCTGACAACCGATATCATCGGCTTTACCTACAGCCATATGCCCAAATTCAACCCGATGAATGTCTGCTCCTACCATCTGCAGGAAGCGGGTGCGACACCGGTTCAGGAACTGGCCTATGCGCTGTCGACGGCGATTGCCGTGCTGGATGCGGTCAAGGCAAGCGGTGTCCTGAGCGATGAGGATTTTCCTCAGGCAGTTGGCCGTATCTCCTTCTTCGTGAATGCCGGTATGCGCTTTGTGACCGAAATCTGCAAAATGCGCGCCTTTGCGGAATTATGGGACGAGATCTGCCATGAGCGCTATGGGGTAGAGGAAGAGAAATATCGCCGCTTCCGCTATGGGGTTCAGGTCAACTCTCTTGGTCTTACCGAGCAGCAGCCGGAAAATAATGTCTATCGCATTCTGATCGAGATGCTGGCGGTGGTGCTTTCCAAGAATGCTCGCGCTCGTGCAGTGCAGTTACCTGCATGGAATGAAGCGCTGGGATTGCCGCGCCCTTGGGATCAGCAATGGTCCTTGCGGATGCAGCAGATCATGGCCTTCGAGACAGACCTTCTGGAATATGGCGATCTGTTTGATGGATCCGCTGCCGTTGAAGCTCAGGTCAAGGCGCTCAAGGCAGAAGCTCGCGAGGAAATGGTGCGCATCGAGGAAATGGGCGGTGCGATTTCGGCCATCGAATCTAGCTACATGAAGCAGAAGCTGGTGGAATCCAACGCCAAACGCCTTGAAGCCATTGAAAATGGCGAGCAGATTCTTGTTGGCGTTAACAAATATCATGAAAGTGAACCTTCGCCACTATCTTCGGGGGAGGATAGCGGCATTCTAACCGTAGACCCAGCTGTGGAAGAGGAAGCCGTTACCAAGATCAAGGTCTGGCGTGAATCGCGCAATAATGTTGCCGTTGAAGATGCGCTCACTTCCTTGCGCGAGGCGGCCAAGGCTGGAGCCAATATCATGGAGCCGTCCATTGCCTGCGCCAAAGCAGGTGTGACCACTGGCGAATGGGCTGCCGTGCTGCGCGATGTGTTCGGTGAATATCGTGCGCCAACAGGAGTTGGCAAATCTGCGCGGATGGACGGGGAAGACCTCAAGGACGTTCGCGAGGCCGTGAACAAGGCATCGGAAACGCTCGGGCGCAGGTTGAAAATCCTCGTCGGCAAGCCAGGTCTTGATGGGCATTCAAACGGGGCCGAGCAGATTGCTGTGCGTGCTCGTGATGCCGGGATGGAAGTTGTTTACCAGGGCATTCGCCTCACGCCTGAACAGATCGTTAATACGGCGCTGGAAGAAGGGGTTCATGTGGTTGGCCTTTCCATTTTGTCAGGGTCACATCTTGCCCTTGTGGGGGATGTAATGAAGCTGATGAAAGAGGCCGAACTTGATGACGTGCCCGTTGTTGTTGGCGGCATCATTCCTCCGGCAGATGAGCAAATTCTAAAGAGTTATGGTGTTGCCGCGGTATACACGCCAAAGAATTTCCAGATCAACGAGATCATGAAAAACATCACTGAGCTGGTCGCCTGATCGCAAGGACTAAGGGCAAAAGAAGGGCTCGAAAAATATCGGACCCTTCTTTTTTGATGGCTTGTCTGTGGTTTTCAAAGATGGACAGATTTGCTTTCGGCGAGGCAATGCACGATAATTTCATACAGTTCTTCAGGCTGGATTGGTCGCCTTAGCCATGCTTTGAAGGGCGCGATTGTTTCAGGTGCATCATCAGCCGAAACTGCAATGGCTGGCAGCGCCTTACTCTTGCTGCTGGCATTTTGTTCTATTTGCCGCATCAATTGCCAGCCGCTCATATCTTCCATCTGGATATCGAAGATGCCCGCATCGGGAGAGGTGTCTTCCAGCAATTGCAGGGCCTCCGTTCCGGATTGCGCCGCGATGGGACAAAAATCCATAGCTTTCAGAATTTCGGTCATGATGAGCAGGTTGGTCTTATTGTCGTCGACGATCAGGATTTCAGTTTTGGTCTTGCGCGCATTTTCTGGGGGGGCCGGTTGCCTAGTCTGCTCGCTTGCATCCGCCTCAGAACCAAGGGGATCTGTCGGAGCCTCTAGGGGAAGCGTCATCAGAAAGCAGGCCCCATGAGGATCATTTTCCTTGGCGATGATGGATCCGCCCATGGCCGAGAGAATGTGTCTGGCGCTCCACAGGCCCAAGCCCTTGCCATCGGTGGCTCCCTTTCCCTCGCCGCGATGATAGGGCTCAAACAGCAATTCAGGGTTTTCTTTTTGAAAGCCAGGGCCGTTGTCACACAGGGTCAGAAGGATCTCTGTCGAGGATTTGAGCACAGCTGTGAGCGTTATCGTGGCCCCTTGGGTATATTTGAGCGCATTGTCGAGCAATAGCATCAAAATTCTGTGCAGGTAGCTCGGCTCTGGAGCAATTGGGTCGGCCGCCTCCAGTTCGGAAGAGATTTTAAGCGTGAAATTGGCCTGATGGAAATTGGCCAATATGTTGGCCAGCCCTTCGAACTCCTTTAGCCAGTCGCCCAACAGGATTTTGTCCTGCCTGGGCTGTTTGAAAAGTTCGGTCCCGCTCTCCACCATTGCCATTGCGTTGCTGGCGGCAAAGTGCAAGGCTTCGATGAGAGCTGCGCTCTTTTCTGGATCGTTTGACTGTCGGATCAGGTCTGTCAAAGACACTATCGCGCTCAGATGTGTGCGCAGGTCGTGACGAAAGCTGTCCCTTTTTTGTCTTTTCGTGTCGGTATTCAGGCTGTTTCTTGTCATGATCTATGCTATAGGCACACACTGTTGATTTGCTAAAGAGCAGTTGTTTCTCTTATGATGCCCTGTATTCTTGGCTGGTTCCAACACAAATTTCCACGATCCGCATGTCTTTTCGGTCAGTGGTTTTTTGTCGCGGGTTTTTGCCGGCTTTCATAGAACAACATCACTCCTACGATCCCTTCCTCCCGGAGCTCTTCCATGCTCGACATATTTAACATTGTCTTCCCCATCTTTGCCTTGATAGCTATCGGCTATTTGCTGATTCTGAGCGGTCTCATACCAAAGGAAGCTGGTGCTGCATTATCAAAGTTTGTCTTTACGATTCCTTTGCCTCTGACCATGTTTCGATCATTGGCAACAGCCAATTTGAGTGAACAGGCGCCTTGGTCTTTGTGGTGCGCCTTTTTTCTTTGCGTCTTTGCGATGTTTGGGCTGGGAATGCTCGTCACACGGTTTCTTTTTGGGAGGGAAGGAAGCGTGCTGGCCGTGGCAGGGATCTCCAGTGGATTTTCCAATCTGGTTTTGCTCGGGATTCCGGTTATTTCGGCTGTGTTCGGGCAGGATTCGCTTGTGCCGCTTGTGATGCTGCTGACGATCCATTTGCCGATCATGACGCTGTTAAGCTCGATCATGGTGGAGGTTTATGCGCGTGAGCCGGGGCAGTCGCTCAATTTTGGTGCGATCCTGCTCAAGGTTGGCAAGGGGTTGATGCACAATGCGATCATTATCGGTATTGTGGCTGGCGGTATCTGGGGCTTCATCGGTTTGCCTATTCCGGATCTGGCATCTGCGGTGATTGACCGTATTGTTCCTGTGACGGTGCCTCTGGCCTTGATGGCAATGGGCATGAGCATGCGTGAATATGGCTTGCAGGGTGATATTTTGAACGGACTGGCGCTGGCTGTTATCAAAACAGTTGCCTTTCCCGGTCTCTTCTATCTGGTTACGGCAACCATTCTGCCTCTGCCCAATGCGTGGACGGCTGTCATTCTGCTCGGAGCTGCAAGTCCGACTGGTGTAAACGCCTATCTGCTGGCCAACCATTTTGGCGTTGGGCACCGATTGTCTGCCAACACCATTTCGCTTTCGGTGCTGGTCAGTCTCGTGACGTTGCCCTTCTGGATTTCAATAGCGCACACCATCATGGGCCACTAGGCATTTGCAAATGTCTTGAGGTCGGCGTCATTCCAGCGGATCAATCTCTTGATGTCTTCTGGTGAGACGCCGTCTTGGCGCAGTGCCTTGAGGCTCAGGCTATGGCGTGATTTGGAGAGTTTCTGCCCGTCAATATCTGTGAGCAGCCGGTGGTGGTGATAAATCGGTTCCGGCAGGTCAAGCAGGCTTTGCAGCAGCCTGTGCAGGCTGGTTGCTGCATAAAGGTCTTGTCCGCGCACGATGTGGGTGATGCCTTGGGCCGCATCATCAAGCACCACGGATAGATGGTAGCTGGTGGGGCAATCCTTACGCGCCAGAATCACATCCCCCCATTCTTCAGGGCTTGCCTTGATTTGAGATGCTTCTGGGTAGTGAGGTCCCAGAGGTCCGGTTTCTTGCCATGTGAACGCTTCGGGGCAAACCATTCTTGCCTTTGCCATGTCCAGTCGCCAAGCGACATCGCCTTGGTCTGTTTCCTGCTCTGAAAGCATCGCGCGAGGGTAGTGGGCAGCTCCGTCCGGGTCTCGTGGCCAGTCGGGCGCATTGGCGCTTTCCCATTCGGCCACTGCTTTCTGAATGTCTTTGCGACTGGCGCGAGAGGGATAAAGCAGACCTTTTTTCCTCAGCTTGAGCAATTGGTTTTCATAGATCGGGAAACGGTCTGACTGCCTCATAACCGGCTCTTCCCAACGGATGCCCAGCCAGGAAAGATCATCGAACATTTGAGCGATCTTGTCCTGAGTGCATCTCACTCTATCGATATCTTCGACGCGGACAAGAAAGCGGCCTCCGGTGATCTTTGCCGCTTCGAAATTGATTAGCGCAGACAGAGCATGCCCCAAATGCAGGGCGCCGTTCGGGCTGGGGGCAAAGCGAAAGATTGTGGGCATGTTGTATTGGCGTCCGGCTTGGTTGCGTGATGTATTGATAGCCTTTAGATATGTGGCTCGTCCAGTCAATTGGCTGGTTTGGAACTGGCAATGAAACGGGCAATGAAGCGGCGAGAAGATTCTGTGCACCAACTTGGTAGTCAAAAAGATCTGGATGCTTCTCTTGCCCGGTTGGCCGAGCTTGATCCAACGCTCGCGCCCTATATTGAGCGTTGCGGTCCCATTCATTTACGGCGCCAGCCTGCGGGACTGCAAGGTCTGCTACAAATTATCCTTGCACAACAGGTGTCTGTCGCCTCGGCCCGTGCCATTTGGCAGAAATTCACAGCCCGGTTTCCCGATTGTGATGTCGGGTTGCTGGCACAAGCTGATGAACAGGATCTCAGTGCCTGCACTCTTTCGCGTCCCAAGATAAAAACCGTAATGGGAATTGTTGCGGCAATTCGTACAGGGTTTGATCCCGATAGCCTGTGGACCGCTGAGCCGGAGGTTGCGCGTCAGAGCTTGATGGCGTTGCACGGGGTCGGTCCATGGACCGCCGATGTTTATTTGCTGTTCTGCCTTGGGTGTTCTGATGTCTTTCCTGCTGGAGATCTTGCCTTGCAGGTGGCTGTGGCGGATGTCTTGGCTCTTGAAAAAAGGCCATCCGAAAAACAGACTGCCGCAATGGCCGAACAACGCTGGGCACCTGAGCGCGGGGCAGCTGCGCATGTGTTCTGGGCGCATTATCGCCTCATCAAAAAAGGGCGTGAAGGCGTTATTCTCTAGCCCTCACACCCTTGGCATGATCGGATTAAACTGTGACTTAAGCGCGGCTTTTGTGGATTGCCTGCATCCAGTTGCCAAGGAACGGCAAGCGGGCAAACAGGCCAGACAGCGCGTCTTTGGAAAGAAACGCACCACAAAGTGCGATGATCGCTTCTACGCTAGAGAGAACCGCGTTCCAGCCTCCGAAGGACAGGCCGAGAATGCGCAGCTGAGCCACATCACAACTGATCAGCTTTGTCGTCTTGAGCTGAGCCAAAAGGTTGGAGGCATCGGTTGTAACCGGCACGGTGTTGGCGCAATCATTTGGTCCAAGCCAGAATTCCCATTCGGCGCCAGCCTGATAGACACCGACCCCTGCGCCGTAAATCAGCACGCCGGCCAGAATGAGCAGGGCGAGGCGAACAACTATTGGCGGCAAATTACGCCAGACGGTTAGCAGAGTGGCCAGTGTCAGCGGGATCAGTGCGTAATGCACATGACGCTGGATGTAGCACAGGTGGCAAGGCTGATAGCCACCGATATGTTCAAAGCCTAGCGAACAGGCTGAAATGAAAAGGGCACCCAGCAGAAGAAGGGTTGCGGCCAGAGCTTGCGGTTTGCCGATCGGAGCTGTCAGTTTCATACGCGTTTTTCTTTCGGATATTTTTCTTTTGGTACGTCGCTAAAGCGTAACCATGTCCAAATTTTGTCAATCTTAGCAGCTGCTTCGATTGGTCTCAGCCGCGGACTGGATCTCATAGAAGATATTTCACCGCAGCAAAACCACCTACAAGTAGTATCATCATTAGGGTAAACACGAGGCCTAATCGCTTTTCGATGAATTCGCGGATTGGTGGCCCGAGCCAATAAAGGAGTGCGGCCAAAATGAAAAAGCGCAAACCACGGGCTACGATCGATGCGATCATGAATACTGGCAGGGAAAGGCCCGTTGCCCCTGAGGCTATGGTGATGACCTTGTAGGGAAAGGGGGTCAAGCCTGCGATCAGCACAATCCATACGCCCCATTGATTATATCGTTCGGTGAAAGAGGCAAACTGATCTGAATAACCGTAGAAAGCCAAAATCGGTTCCGCCACTTGCGTGAAGAGCAAAGCGCCGATTGTGTAGCCCAGCATTCCACCGATCACCGAGGCGATTGTGCAAACAGCTCCGTAAAACCAGGCCTTTTGCTTATTCGCAATGACCATGGGAACGAGCAGCGTATCCGGTGGAATAGGGAAAACGGAACTCTCGACAAAGGAAACTCCGGCCAATGCCCAAGTGGCGCGACGGCTGCTGGCCAGTCCCATCGTCCAATCGTAAAGTTTGCGTAGCATCGATTATCCTATGTCGGTTGTTCGCTTTGTTTTTTTGAACGAAATTCTCGAGGGGAACTTAGGTCCCCGGAAGCAAGCTTTAAAGGTGCTCTTCGCAGATAACTGCGTGATAGTCTCTTCATCTGGAGCTGTTATTCCAGTTTGGTCTATATCGGAAGCCTTAAATTGGTGTCAATTCGTGTTGACTATGGAAAATTTATGACGGTTATCGGTTGACGGGAAAAATTTTGCTTATATATTCGGCGCACACGATGCCCCTGTGGCGGAACTGGTAGACGCGACGGATTCAAAATCCGTTTCCTTCACCGGAGTGCCCGTTCGAGTCGGGCCAGGGGCACCACTCTTCTTTTTTTCGTTGGCGCAGTGGAATGATCCGGATACGGGCATCATGCGCTATCTCGATGCAGGCTACGAGAGCGCTATCTGTTGCGCGAAGGAGTAGGCCTGCGTCTGCCCGGCATTCTAGGGGACTGAGTATGAAGCTGCTTTCCGCCGCTAGGCACCGGCGCATGCCTTGGAAAAACGGCAAGGGAGAGACGGTGGAAATCGCCATTTCTCCAGAAGGTGCCGCACTTTCCGAGTTTGACTGGCGGCTTTCCATGGCATCCGTCACCGAGCCGGGGCCATTTTCACCCTTTGCGGGCATTGCGCGTGTGCTTGCCATCGTGTCTGGCGGAGGCTTGCAGCTCACCCTATCCGGGCGTGAAGTTCGGGTGGAGCAGCATGGTCAGGCCCTTGCCTTCTCGGGGACAGAGACAGTCACTAGCGTTCCTTTCGAAGGACCTGTTCGTGATCTGAACCTGATGGTACGCGAAGATCGCTATCTGGCCAGTATCGAGCGTCTGTTGGGAGAGTGTGGACAAACTCTGGCCGTTGCCGAGGGTGTTACCTTCATTGTTGCCATCTCACCCTGCCATGTCACCCATGAAAAGACGGGCTTCCGACTTGAGCCTCTTGATGCCCTGCGTCTGGACCCCGGCGATCCGCAAGTGAGGCTTGAGGGGGGCGGTGAGCACTACGAGGTCCTTGTGGCCCGGATCAGTGAGATATCATCGCCGATAACATGCATGCCAGAGACAGACTGAAGAATGCCATTGCTGGGTATGGCTCCCCGGAAGATTCGGAGCATCAAGCGTTCCGGTACAGCAAAAGGCTACCCGATAGGCCAAGGGGAACCATTCCTTTTTTGCTAAAACAGAAACTTGTCTGTTGAGGCTGGCCATATCTGAGCCAGCTTTTTTGTTTGCTTTTTCTGGTCAGCTCAAGGCTGGTTGCTGCTGCAGCTTCTGCCAAATCCGGACGACATCGTCGGCGCTTGGGGTTTGTGTTTCCACCACCGAGAGGGATTGTGTTTGAGCGCAGGTAACCCCTTTGTCATATCGAATGCGTCCCAGAACCGTTGCGTTTTGGGATGTTGCCAAGGCTTCAATTTCTTCAGTCATCGCAGGGGAGATATCCCATTTGTTGACGCAGACATGGGCCGGAATGCGAAAATGCCTGGTAAGCTCCAGAACTCTTTGCAAGTCATGGGCGCCGGAAAGTGTCGGCTCGGTTATCACCACCACGGCGCTTGCGCCGGAGATGGAAGCAATGACGGGGCAGCCCGTACCGGGAGGGCCATCGACAAGAATGAGATCCTTATTGTTCTCCTTGGCCAATCGGGTAGCGTTTTCCCTGACGGTGGAAACCAGTTTCCCCGAATTTTCAGCGGCTATGCCGAGCTTGGCATGCACCATCGGCCCTGCGCGGGTGGATGAAACCATCCATTCACCGCACGTTCGGTCTTCGAAAGCAACTGCTTTAAGCGGACAAAAAGCCACGCAAACGCCGCAGCCTTCACAGGAATGCGGGTCGACTTCAAACAGGCTTTTGGCATCTTCTTGCGGGATTTCCTTGATGGCGTCAAAGCGGCACAGGTTGAGGCATGCGCCGCAGGAATTGCAAATGTCCTGAAGGACCCGTGCTTCGTGACCGCTGACGAACGCGTGTCTTTCTTCAATTGCGGGCTGAAGAATTAGATGGAGATCTGCGGCGTCGACATCACAGTCTGCGAGAACCGGGCTGTCTGCCAGAATGGCAAAGCTAGCCAATAGGCTGGTTTTGCCTGTGCCTCCCTTGCCACTGATAATGACAATTTCTTTCATGTTGCATATTCTTTTATCTGGTTGAGCAGGGCTCCGAACAAGGCTTTATAATCTGGAAGCGCTTTTATGATGGGAATGCCATTGGCGTAGCTTTCTGCTATGCGCCGGTCATCGGGTATTTCGGCCAGAATGTCGATGCCTTCTTGGGCGCAATATCTATTGATGCAGTCATAGTGTTTTTCTGCCCGGTTGATGACGACGCCAAAGGGCACGCCGAGGGCTCTGGTCATGTCAACCGCGAGCTTGAGGTCATTGAGGCCAAACGGGGTTGGTTCTGTGGTCAGAACAGCGAAGTCACACCCCTTCATGGCCGCAACGGCTGGGCAGGCGGTTCCGGGGGGCGAATCCAGTATCGCAAGGGCCGCATCGTCAATTCCCTCCTTTGCCCGGTCTATGATGGTGCTGGACAGAGACATGCCGATGTCCATCTTTCCTTCGATGAGCAAAATGTGGTCGAGCCTTGATTGTCTGATCGTGCCAATGGGATAGGAGACTTCGCGAATGGCCTTTTGCTTGCATGCTCTTTTGCATCCTCCGCAGCCATGGCACATATCGGCCATGACCATCGGGAAGCTTCCCAGACAGGCAATCGCGCCGAATTCGCAAAACTCAGAGCATAAATCGCAGCCATCGGCGGCTGTGCAGCGGTCTTCCATGATTTCCGGGATAAGAATGGACACTTCTGATGTTTGCTCATCTGTTCCCTTGAGGAAGAGATGGACATTTGGTTCTTCCACATCACAGTCAAGCAGCTGAACAGGTTGCTCTGCCGCTAATGCCAGATTGACGGATACTGTCGTTTTGCCCGTGCCGCCTTTGCCAGATGCAACTGCAATCCTCATGTCACAGCTCGATGAGGGCGTTGGAATGGCAAAGGTCGATCGCTTCGCTGACAAGGACATCTTTGGCGGACAGGATCTTGATGCCTGACCGTTTGAGGGCGTGGAGAGCCTTTGGGCCACAATCGCCCGTTATCACACATTGCGCTTTCCTTTTGACGATGGTTTCCGCCGCCTTGATGCCAGCGCCGCCGGTTGCCTCTCGCATGGTATTTTCTATCAGCTCGAAAGTGTTGGTTTCTGTATCAAAAATGAGAAAGTATGGTGTACGGCCAAATTTGGGTTCAACGGGTGCGGAAAGGTCGTTTCCTGTTGTGCTGATTGCGATTTTCATCGATTTTCCTTGTATCGAGGGTTATGTTGTAACAATTTTTGATATAGCTAAGATATATTTTGAAATATTTCAATTGGATTCGGCGTTACGGATTGTCGCAGGCTTGGCGCCAACATCGTGCCGAGAAATCGGCATCATCGAAATGTCATGTATGGGAGGCATTATCACGGTATTTCACGGGGCGTTTTCTGCACCCAGATTTCCATAAAGAGTTTCAAATGCCGTTTTGTTTTTTGCCACGAGACTTGAGGGTAGCCTTCTATGCTGCTTTTGCCGTCGCAGCGCTGCTTGTCTCATCGCTTTCCCATGCCGCATCGTCAGCGGTATCCTCTCGATTTGCATTGGGTGAGCCCACTATCGTGATAACGCACAGGGGAAACGGGTTCGGGTTTCCTGAGAATTCTCTGGCCGGGGTCGAGGCTGCAATTAAGGCCGGCGTCGAAGTTATCGAGGTAGATGTGCGTGTCAGCGCAGATCGCACGCATTTCATCATGCATGACGCAACGCTTAGCCGTACCACAGATGTTGATCAGGTATATCCCGATGGCCCGCCTCCGGCTCCCGGTTTTGAAGGCTTTGCCATGGAAGAAAGCGCCGTGAGCTATTTCAAAGCTGAAGAATTGGAGCGGCTTTCGCTCAAGAGTGCTGATGGCAAGCGCTATCCCGTTCCGACTTTGGAAGAGATTTTGGCTGCCGCCAAGGGCAAGGCCATTGTTGATCTTGATATCAAGACATTTGATCCTGATGGACTGAAGCAAATCGTCGATGAATTTGGTCAGGAAAATCTGATTGTGCGCAATCCCAACTTATCCAAATTGCAGCAGATCTATGCTGCAACAGGCGCGTCTCCTCTTTGTTCGCTGGATTCTGCCAAGGATAAGATTGCACGCTTACACCAGATTAAGGACACCTTTGGAGAGGATGCGAGAGCCGTTGAGGTGGACTACAGCTCCATTACGCCGGACTTGATCAAAGAGGCTCGATCTCTGGGCATAAGGCTCTGGGTGAACGGGCATGAATTGCCCGATATAAAAATGGGCCAACATGACGATACATTGTGGCGGAAAGTGATTTCGAGCGGGGCGACGGCCTATTTGTCCAATTATCCGGTGGAGATCAAGAAGCTGTTGGATGAAAGACAATGAAAGAGAGCTTCAGCCAAACTGGCCAAGGCTCTTGAGTCCGAGGGTCAGAAAACCAGCATTCGGTTCGGTTTAATAGAGCACTGAGCTCATGGACAGATTGTCCCAAATCTCCTTGACCGTATGCTGAAGCTCGCGACGGCGATCTTCATAGTGGGTGTGAAGCAGATGATGGGCTTTTTCCGAATTGGGGGCTTCAAGGAAGTCCCTGTAAAGAGCCTGTACCTGCTCGTTCTTGTGTGACTGACGCACGTTGGTCTTGCGGTCTACATTGTAGATCGTTTCGCGCCGGGCCATGGCCAGAGGCAGATAGGCCTTCTTGGAGCGAAGCGAGCCGCCGCCATCGACGCAGCCGCCCGGGCAGGCCATGACTTCGATGAAGTCATAATCTGCTTCTCCGGATCGCACCATCTCGACCAGCTTGCGGGTGTCGCCAAGGCCATGCACCATGGCCACCTTAACTGTGCCGATCGGTCCTCCCAGATCGACGGTTGCTTCTCGCACGCCTTCAAAGCCGCGCAGCTGGGTCAATTCAACCTTGTCCAGCTCCTTGCCATTCACCACCGCGTAAATGGTGCGGACCGCTGCTTCCATGACGCCACCAGTGGTGCCGAAGATGGCCGCTGCACCGGAATATTCGCTCATGTAAGGATTATCAAAGCTTGAGGGCTTGATGGTTTTGAGGTCGATGCCCTCGCGGCGCAGAAGTCGGGCAAATTCCCGTGTGGTCAGCACCACGTCTGTATCCTGCCTACCAGCTTCTCCCAACTGTGGGCGAGCTGCTTCGTCCTTTTTGGCGATGCAGGGCATGATGGAAATAACGCGGATCTTGTCGGCTGCAATATTCTGCTTTTCCGGCAGGTAGGTCTTGGCGATGGTCGAAAGCACCTGCTGGGGAGATTTGGTCGAGGACAAGAGCGGCAGGATGTCCGGATAATGGGTTTCTGCGAAATTGATCCAGGCCGGACAGCAGGAGGTGAAGGTCGGCTTGCGGCCTTCCTTCAGGCGCCCAAGAAGTTCGGTGCCTTCTTCCATGATGACTACGTCGGCTGCAAAATTGGTGTCGAGCACGATGTCTACACCGATCTTGCGGCAGGCTGCGATAACGTGGCCCTCGACGTTGGTTCCGGCTGGCATGCCAAATTCCTCGCCGAAGGCGACGCGTACCGCTGGTGCAAACTGGACGACGGTGGTGATCTCCGGATCGCAAATATAGTCAAGCGCCTTGTCGATTTCATCTCGCTCGCCCAGTGCACCTGTTGGACAGACCAGAACGCACTGTCCGCACGAGACGCAGATATTGCTCATTGGGTCACTGCCATCTCGCAGGGCAACGACGCGGTTGTTGCCGGTTCCTTCCATGACGAGGGCATCAATGCCCTGATGATAGCGGCAAATGGCGACGCATCGTTGGCAGCGAATGCAGCGGCGCATGTCGCGGATCATCGCTGTGGAGGCTTCATCCACCGGACGGCTTTCTGCCAAGGTTCTGTCAAAGAAACGGTTTTCCGTGAGGCCGACATATTGGGCTACATCTTGCAATTCGCAGTCGCCATGGCGGATGCAGGTAGCGCAGTCCTGCAGATGATCGGCCATTAAAAGCTCGACCTGAAGCCGTTGCATGTCGCGGGCTTTCTTGGAGCGGGTTTGAACCGTCATGCCCTCGCGTACTGGCGTGTTGCAAGAGGTCACGATCTGGGCGCCGTTGTGGCCTGAATGTGTGATCTCCACCAGACAAACGCGGCATGTGCCAGGCGTGTGGTCAATGTCATCCAGCTCGCACAGGGTCGGGATGTAGATATCATGGCGTCGGGCGCAGGACAGAATCGTTTCGTTGGCAAACGCCATGCATTGCTTGTTGTTGATCAGTAGCTTGATGGTTGCCTCGGCAGGATCGCGTCCGGCATAGCTGATAGGCTCAGTGGTGCACATGGCTCAGGCCGCTCCTTCGGGGATGGAATGCTTGGTGATCACAGAATAGAGGCGATAGCAGCGCATGCAGCGTTGGGCCTCATTGTAGGCGTCTTCCAGACTGATCGTCTGTTCCACCTCCCCGAACATCTTTTTACGCAACTCCGGATCAAGTGCAGGGTTGTGCACGCGATAGCCGTTGCGCACCGGAGTTTCAACGGCGTCGTTGGCCAGAAAGGCGTTGTCGTTGATCAGTTCGCGCATGCGGGAGCGTTTGAAGAAACGCGGGGTGCCAAACTGGATCCAGTCGTCGATACTGCGCGCAGCCTTAAGCCCTGCGGACATGGCATAAATGAGCGTTGAAGGGCCGGTAACACAGTCTCCTCCGGCGAAAACGCCGGGCCGCGAGGTGGTCAACGACTTGTCAGCTTCCACGCATTTCCATTTGTTGAAGTCTATGCCTTCCTCGGCGATGATTTCCTGGCTTTCCACTTGTTGGCCAATAGCGGCGATGACCGTGGAGCAAGGCATGATATGCTCTGTGCCGGGAATGGCGCGTACATTGCGGCGACCAGATTCATCGGGCTCGGTCTCTTCCATTTCCACAAGCTCGATGCCGGTAATCTTGCCGTCTTCGCTGATAATGCGGGTTGGAGTGCACAGGGTGTGAAAGTCGATATCTTCTTTTTCTGCCTCTTCCACTTCTTCGGTGTCAGCAGGCATCGCTTCTTTTGTTCGCCGATAGATCAGGTGAGCGTTGCTCGCGCCGAGCCGCACGGCGGAGCGGACGCAGTCCATGGCGACATTGCCGCCGCCGACAACAACCACATCGCCCTTCAGCTGGAAGGTGTCGATGCCGTCAACATGGTCATGCACCTTGAGCAGAAAATCGATGCCGGTGAAATAGCCTTCGCGGACCTGTTCTTCATCCTTGAGGCCAAGCATGGAACCTTCCTGACAACCAAGGCCCAAGAATATTGCTTTGTAGCCACGCTGGAATAACTCGTCGATGGTGAAATCGGTTCCCAGTTGCTGGCCAAACATGAAGCGACCGCCAAGGTCGACGATAATGTCGGTCTCCATGGCCAGCGTGTCTTTTGGCAGGCGATAATTCGGAATGCCGATTTGAGCCATGCCACCGGCCTTGTCCTGCTTTTCAAAGACATCGACGTGATAGCCATGAAGCAGCAAGTGATAGGCGCAGGAAATGCCAGCCGGTCCGGCTCCGATGACTGCTACCTTCATGCCATCGGCCAAAGGCTTCTGGATCATCTCGCGAGTGAATTTGAGGGCATGCGGCCCCTTTTGCTGATCGGCCACGAAGCGCTTGAGCGTTTTGATGCCAACGGCCTCATCAACAAATTTGCGTCGACAGGCCTGCTCGCAATAGCGCACGCAAACGCGGCCACAGGTTGCTGCCATAGGGTATTTTTGCAGCAAGACGCCAAGAGAATTCTCCGGCTTACCATCGCGGATATAATCGATGTAGCGCGGCACGTTGACCTTGGAAGGGCACGCTTCAATGCAGGGGGCTGTCATATAGGCCATGCCGTGCTGGGCGCGGATGGGCATATGATTTGCCACTTCCTTCTCGATCTGTTCGCGGAAATGATGAATGACCTCCAGAAGGGCGACACAGCAGGTCTGCCCCAAGCCGCAAAGAGAGGTTTCCTTCATCTGGTCGGCCAGCATCTCGATGTCATCAAAATCGAGCGGTGTGTCTAGGCCCCGGCGCATTTTGTCGAGCGCGTCCCGTATCAACACCGTTCCCATGCGGCAAGGCGTGCAGGCCCCGCAGGATTGCTCTGCCGCTTTGCTCATATAGTGGAAAAGACCATCGACCAGACTCACGGTTTCATCAAAAACAAAGAAACCTCTGTCTGCGAAAAAGGCGCGCACGGCGTTGCCTTCATCGAACTCATCAAAATTTCTTAGTGCCGCAAGAGGAGTGTCCTTGCCCGGCAAATTACGCCTTGCATCATGAACAACTCCATCCCAAACGCCATACACCACTTTTGCCACAGTGACCCCCGTCGCGTAGAATAATCAACGTTAACAGGCAAGCTCCGTCGTCAGCATGGAGAAACGATTGCTGATCGTCCCTATTCTGACTTGGAGCTTTCCTCCCAGATCCACCATTGGGACAATTTTTTATGTTTGCTGGCATGTTTGATCAGGCTCGCAGAAATGTCTTGCGGTAGGTCAAAGCGCGTTATCGAGACGGGCATGCGATAGCGTGGATGCTTGGTAAATTGTGGTTCAATGAAGTGTTCGGGGTTTGGATTCCGGACCGTGTTTTCTGAAGAAAATTCTTGAATATTAGGAAGTTAAAGGGAGGGTTTAGAGCTCTTCTGTTTGTTGTCTGCAGTCCTCTTCGAAAGGAAGATACCGTGAAAAATGAAGGGCGGCAGATTGCCACATACTTTTGTCTGATTGATTTGAGAACTCATACAATATGGGCCTTTGGGCTCAGTTTTGAGAAAATAAATTTGGAACGAGGTTCTTATCTGCCCAATTTAGTGTTCTGTTAGAGGAATAGCGTCGCATTGGTGCAATTGGGGAGGATTGTCATTGCAGGAGCTGATATTTCAAGGAATTGACCGTCGTTCTCTTCTGAAGTGGACTACCGCAGTCGGGGCAGCTGCATTGCTGCCTGTCGGCTTGGGTGGGCGGGTAAGGGCTGCCACGGATCCTCTTACGCTATGGGGTATTCCGGCTTCTCCCTCTGCTGTTTTTGCCCGGGCAGTGGCCTCTGGTGCGCTGGAAAAGGTCGCTCCGGGAGCGAGGTTTGCTGTCTGGAAAAGCACAGATCAGATGCGCGCCGGAATAGCGTCCGGCGATTTCCAGATTTTTGCCACTTCAACCTATGCCGCCGCCAATTTCTTCAATCGGGGGGCAGGGACAGTGATGCTCAATGTTGTGACCTGGGGTGTGCTCTATGTGATGGCGCGTGATAAGGGCATCAGCAGCATCGAGGATCTGGCTGGCAAGCATGTGTTGTTGTCTAACAAGAGCGAAGCGCCTGATCTGTTGTTTCGGCTGGTCCTGAAATGGTCGGGGCTGGACCCGGATAAGGATGTGGCACTGGATTATGTCGGCTCGCCGGGGGAAGCCGTGCCACTTTATCTCGCGGGACGTGGTGATGTGGCTTTGTTGCATGAGCCTGCGTCAACTGCGGCTCTGTTCAGGGCGAAAAAGGCCGGTATTCCGCTTTATCGTGCGATTGATATTACCGAGGTCTATGGTGTTCACACCGGGCGAGGGCCGCGCATTCCACAGGTCGGCTTGGCGGTCAATCCCGACTATCTCGAGAAGAGGCCCGAGGTGGTTGAAGCTGTTCATCAAGCCTGTGTTGATGCTGGGGCGTGGATCAAGGCCAATTGGGATGAAGCAGGTCAGTTGGCGGCAAACAGCCTGCCTTTGCCAGCGCCGGTTATTGCCAAGTCCTTGCCCTTCGTGCATCTGGATGTAAAAACCGCCAAAGAGGCGCAAGAGGATATCGAGCTTTATTTCGATCACCTGATGAGCCTTGATCCGGGTATCGTGGGCGGCAAAAGACCTCCTGCGGATTTTTATTGGGGTGCGTGAGTGTTCAACTTTCGCGGACAGGGAAAAAGTTTCGTGCTGCGCATCTTTTTGTTTGTCACTGGTGTCGGATTTCTCTTGGGCTTGTGGCAATTGGGGCACCATATCTACGGATCGCTCGTTTTGCCCGGCGTTGGAGAAACCTTTGTGACGCTCGGACAGATGATCCGCTCCGGTGAGGTGTCTGATGCGATCATGGCCACCGCCTTTAACGCGCTGGTGGGTTGGTGCTTCAGCGTGGCAATCGGCGTGTTGGCTGGCGGCTTGGCTGGCCGGTTCAGCGAAGTTCGGTTCTTGTTGCAGCCGGTTTCCATAATCCTTCTGGGTATTCCCGCAATTGCATGGGTGGTCCTGGCGCTCTTATGGTTCGGTGGGCGATGGGCGGTTGTCTTCACTGTCGCGGTGGCGACCGCTCCCATGATATTTGCCGCTGCGGTGCAAGCGGTGCGCAGTCTTGATGGTGATCTGGCCAAAATGGCGCGCGCCTTCAAAGCGCCTGCCATCACTATGGTGACCGATGTTTATGTGCCTCACATGCTGGCCTATCTCTATCCGGCTTTGGCCACCACGCTGGCCATGTCGTGGAAGGTGTCCATTATGGCTGAATTGCTGTCCGGTTCGGGTGGTATTGGAGACGGTATCGCTGCGGCGCGAGCTCGGGTTGATACTGCGCAGGTGCTGGCTTGGGTCGTTGTGGTCGTGATCATTCTAGTGGTGCTCGATCAGCTCTTGCTGCGCCTTGTGCAAAAGCGCATGCATGTCTGGCGACGGCAGGCTGAGGGGGGACGGGATGGCTGACCTGATACTTGCTCTTTCTGATGTTGTATTTTCCTACGGCCAGCAATCGGTGCTTTCCGGCGTTGACCTATCTGTGAACCGGCAAAGCGTTGTGGCGCTCATGGGGCCTTCAGGATGCGGCAAGACGACCTTGCTCTCCCTGATTTTAGGCTTGCAAGCGCCATCTTCCGGGCTTCTGGAATGTTCTGCTGGCAGGGTTTCTGCGATGTTTCAGGATCCGCTTCTGCTGCCATGGCGCAATGTTCTGGACAATGTTTCTTTTGCCCTCAAAGCGTTCGCTTTAGCAAGAGAGGAAAGGGAGGATAAGGCCAGAAGAATGCTGGAGGCTGTCGGGCTCCCTGCGGATAGTCACCAGAAGTTCCCCCATGAGCTTTCCGGCGGAATGCGGCAGCGGGTTTCGCTGGCGCGGGCTCTTGTGGTGGAGCCAGATCTGCTGCTTCTCGATGAGCCGTTTCATGCACTCGATTTTGCTCTTGTCAAGCAAATGCAGATCTTGTTGCGTAGCCGAACTGATGACTGTGGCATGGCAATTCTCATGGTCTCCCATGATGCGCGGCATGCTGCGGAGATGGCTAATGAAATCGTGTTTCTATCCAGTCCGCCAACGCGGGTTATAGACCGCATGACCAACAGTCATCGCGGAGACCGGCATAAGGAATTGCTGCTCTCTACAGAAATAGAAACCCGCCTCGACCATGTTGCTCTTTAAGGAGCGTGAACGCCTCTTGGCGAGAGGTAAAGGCGGGTTTTGTAAAATGCGTGCCGGATGCTTCGGGGGCTTGAGTTCCCGAAGCTTTCCCATTGTGCTTTATGCCGGAAGCAGTTCTTCTACCAGCTTGGCCCAATAAGAAGCTCCAACCGGAATGATTTCATCATTGAAGTCATATTCAGGATGATGAAGCGTAGCGGAATCCCCATTGCCGATGAAAATGAACGCACCGGGGCGCTCCTGCAGCATGAAAGAGAAGTCTTCCGCGCCCATGGTGGCAACAACGTTATCCTTGACCTTGTCTGCGCCAGCGATGGACTTTGCCACCTTGACCGCGATCTCTGTCTGGGCGGGGTGGTTTACGGTCACCGGATAGTCGCGTTTATAGTCAAGGGTTGCCTTGGCACCATAAAGGGCAGCAGTTCCCTCGATGATCTCCTTGAGGCGTTTTTCCGCGAAGCTTCTTGTTTCTGGATTCAGCGTACGCACTGTGCCTTCAATGAGGCCTTTCTGCGGAATCACGTTGTCGGTAAAGCCAGCTTCGACATGGCAAAGGGATACCACGATGGAATCCTGAGGATCGACATTGCGGCTGGCGATGGTCTGGATTGCCTGAATGATTGAAGCGATGACCACGACCGTGTCTATGCACTCATGCGGCTTTGCTGCGTGGCCACCCTTGCCTTCAACATTGATGTAAATGCGATCGGCAGAGGCCATCAGTGCACCCGAGCATGTTTCAAAGGTGCCAAGAGGAACATTCGGCCAATTGTGCATGCCATAAACCTGCTCGATGTTCCAACGGTCCATCAGACCATCTTCAACCATCGCACGGGCACCGCCGCCACCTTCTTCTGCTGGCTGGAAAATGAGGACTACTTCGCCATCAAAATTGCGCGTCTCCTGCAAATATCTTGCCGCTGCGAGCAGCATGGCAGTATGGCCGTCGTGACCACAAGCGTGCATTTTTCCTTCAACCTTGGAGGCGTAAGGTTTTCCTGTCGCTTCATGCAGAGGCAGCGCATCCATGTCAGCGCGTAGTCCGATGGTGCGACCGGATTTGTTGCTCTTGCCCTGAATGACCGCGACAACACCGGATTTGCCAACGCCCGAGGTGATGTTGGTTATGCCATAGGATTTCAGTTCGGAGATAACTCTGGTTGTTGTCTTGTGCACGTCATATTGCAGTTCCGGATATTCATGAAGGTCCTGGCGTACTTTCTTGATCTGGTTCTGAAACTCAGCAATTCGATTGATAATTGGCATTGGGTTGACCTTTGTCTTTTCCGGGAGGCTTTTTCGGTTTCGCGTTATAGTGCGCTGGTCTTATTGAATCTGCTTGTGTGTCTCTTTGACAGAACATGGCTTATGAAGATGCCATGCAACGGAATGCAGATTAGTCATATGGCTAGGCTTGAGCAAGCGCTTTTGTATGAAACCGCAAGCAACCTGGCTTTCTTTATACGGAAATGAGGGGTGCCTTTTGCGTACTTCTTCACTTGTTCGCGCTTGTGTCTTGCGCTAGAGAGGGGGCAGCTTAGTTCATTTAGTTCTTTGCCGTTCCATTTGGGGGGCCTCTTATTTCATGATCGACCTTTTCGTCATCAGAAGCCAGTACCTGACCGCCAGCCGCGTCGTCCGCAGGTTCATTCTATCCGCTCTGTTTGCACTGCTTGCCGTTCTGCATATTCAGCTTGCGCTGGCCAACGCGGCAGCAACGCAGAAGGAGCTTCCAGATCTTGAAATCTCCCCCAATCCCCTGCTGCTTATGGATGTTGCAACGGGCAATGTGCTCTATCAGCGTGACGCCAACAAAAAATGGTATCCTGCCTCTTTGACCAAGCTTATGACGGCGTATGTGTTGTTCAAAGCGCTGGAATCTGGCGAGATTTCAGAAGACAGCGTGTTGAAAATTTCCGAGCATGCGCTGTCCTATCCTCCCGCTAAAATGGGCTTTCCTGTTGGCACAGAACTAACGGTTGGCAATGCGGTCCGCATGATGATCGTGAAGTCGGCAAATGATATTGCAGCTGCGCTGGCCGAACGGCTTGCAGGCAGCGAGGCGGCTTTTGCGGATCGGATGAACGAGCAGGCCCGTCGACTTGGGATGCATGCTTCTCATTTCAAAAATGCAAACGGTCTCTTCCTCTCCGGGCATGTTTCTTCTGCGCGGGACATGGCACTGTTGGCACGGCAAATTCTGATCGAGTTTCCGCAATATAGAACCTTGTTCCAAATTCCCGCCATTCGACACGGCAAGCGCGTTTTGCGGTCTTACAATAGCCTGCTTGAACATTTCCGTGGTGCCAATGGCATGAAAACCGGATTTGTTTGCGCCTCTGGTTACAATATCGTTGCTACTGCGACCCGTGGCGGGCGACAATTGCTCGCCGTTGTCATGGGGGCTCCGAATTCCCAAATCCGTGCAGAAACTGCAGCCTTTTTGTTGACCGAAGGGTTTGAGCGGCAGGACATGCGGCAAGGTGCTGGTGTGCCAATCACTCAGGAAGCGGCTTTTGGGCCAATTTCCCCGGTTGGAAACATGGGGCCTGCAGTCTGTCCTAACGGACAAGTCAAGTGGTCGCCAACGGTTAAATATAGTCGCAGTTACCTCTCACCCCGTTTCAAGCTGATGGATCCGGTGCAGGTTTATGCGGGGGTGCACAAAGTGGAACGCCCTGTCATTTTGCCACAGTCCTTACCGCAATTGCCGTTGCAGGCTCCACGCCAAAAGGCGCAATTGCCGATAAGGCAGCAACAGGGTGACGTTATCAGGCTGGCTCAGTTTCCTCGTCCCAAGCCATAATCACTTTTGACAATGCAGCATTTCGGGAGCCTGCGGGGTTACTCGGGAGCGCTTCCCTTTTGGATGGTAAAAGTCAGGATACCTTCCTTCTGCTCGCTGTCGATAATCAGATGTCCTTTTTGACTGCAATAGTGAGGAATATCGATTGCGGCCATCGGGTCTGTTGCCTTGATGCGCAACAAGGCTCCGGCCGCAAGGCCAGCCAACGCTTTTTGCGTATGTAATACGGGCAAAGGACACTTGAGCTCACATAAGTTCAGTTCTTGCATTGTCTTTCACATCACATTTTGACAGCCGTGCTTTGATAGCTCCTCTTGGCTACCAAAGCTTGCTCTGGTTGGCCTATCTTGAACTTTATTTTTCCTATGGCAAGTTTTTCCAAGCCATCAATTGCGGCCTAAATCCTCAAAGGCAGGCCGTGGGATATCCTGTTTTGTTTTGCAAGGGACCTCTTGGTTGATTGGAATTAACTAATAATCAACGATGTTATATCTGCGCCTGTAAATTTTGTGTAGTATAATATACGTATTAACCAAGTCGCTTCATCTTTTGATGAAGCGCATAAATTGTTGGCGAAGGCGAGTGCAATTCAAATGCGCCTATATTTGCGATTCGGAAACGGATTTGTGTAACAATGGCATTTCACAATAAGCGATCCATTGCTCGAATGATCTTTGTTTTGTGGGAAAATTGAAAATGCTCCAACAAATCAGATTCATTCAGGAAGCTGCCAATTTGACCGACCGATTTGATAATCCATTTGTCGACGACCTATTTGTGCGTGCCGGTGCGGGGCGACTTACTGCTCCCGTGCATGGTATTGTGCAGTCTGGCGGTTATCAGCTTCCATTTGATTTGCAACGCGATAGCCGGACGTTAGGTTTTCTGACAGCCGGCTTTTTAGCACATGGAAACTGCCCGATAGGGGGAGCTTTTCTCAATAAGTCCGGCTACTACGAAAGAAACGAAGACGATTTTCACAGCGTACTTGATCTGTTGGCTGAAACGAGCGGAGCCAATCTTCTTTTGTGGCCATATTTTCCACTTAAGGCCAGAGAGTTTGGTTGGCTGAAAAACTGGCTCGTCAAACGTTTGGGGCTATCGCCAGAAAATGCGATTCTGTCGACCAGGTTTCATCAGAGAGCCTTTCTCAATTGCGAGAGTCCCAGTGTCTCTGAGGAAGATGGTGGACTCTATTTAAGCCGCAATAAGCGCAAGACGACGGGGCGGCAATTGCGCCGTTTGGAAGAATTCGGGACGGTTGAGTTTATTTCGACGCGTGATGGACTTGCTAAGGAGGAGGCGCTTGATACCTTCCTTCAGGTCGAGGCATCTGGCTGGAAGGCGACCAGGGGAACTGCCCTTGCAGTTGATCCAAAGCTCAGGGCTTTCGTCGGTGATTTCTTGCCTCAAATGCTTGCTGAAGATCGGGCGCACATTGATTTGATGAGGGTGGATGGCCGAAGCATTTCCGGGCTTGTATCATTTCGGGCCGGGCAGGGACTATTCACCTGGAAAACAGGCATGGACAACGTCTACAAGCGCTATTCTCCCGGGGTGCAAATCCTGTTGGAGCTTAGCCGTCAGGCGATTGCGGATCCCGGGATCGATTATATCGATAGTCTGGCCGATAGCGGCCACCCTGTAGCGGAGCATATCTGGGCGGGGCGGCGTGGATTGGCCTTGTTGTTTGTCCCGCTTAATTCTATGGGCATTGCCGCCGCAAAGGGGTTGCGTGCGGCATATGTTGCCAGAGACACTGCTCGCTATTGGGCAAAAAGGTCGCTCGGGCGTGTTTGATGTTGCGATAGTGGTTGCTGGGCCGGTTTTTCATCCGGCTTTGCCAAAATCAGTGACCAGAAGACCTTGTATTTTGCATTGCCGCGGAACTGGGTCGCAATGCCCATTTGGGTTACGCCCTGCTTGAGCATGTTTTCGTTGTGGCGGGGAGAGTCGCGCCAGCCAGAGAAGGCTTCCGCGAGGGTCCAATAGCCTGCTCCGATATTTTCTGTCGCCAATACCGGATCATATCCGGCTCGTTTCAAGCGCTTGATGAGTGTAAGATCTGGTGTCAACGCATGACTGACTTTTGCTGCCTTGGCCATGGCATCAGCCTCTTCTTGCGCAGCTTTGTTCAGCTCGTCGCTCAGCGTGAGGGTTGAAAGGCCATTGCGTTGGCGGTAGGCGTTAAGAATGTTGAGCGCTTCGTTCGGATCAACGCTCACATTGCCTTGGCCAAGATTGGTATACATCGCTGGCGAACTCAAATCGGGGCCTTGCGAGCAACTTGCAAGCAAAAGCACCATTCCGGCTACGGCCAATGTTGGTTTTAGTCTAGTTTTCCGCCCCATCGGCGTCTCCTGCTCCCATGTCATCTGAGCTTGCATCGTCTATGTCAATCTCGTCCGCTCTAGGGCGAGATTTGGTTTTCCGCACTTTTTTTCGTGGCTGTGAGGTTGCCTCTTTCATTTCTTCAGGAAGGGAAAGAGACCGCACATGCACATCGCTCTGAGGGAACGGGATTTCGATTTTTGCTTCCTTCATGGCTTTGAAGATGGCAAAGCGGAGATCGCTTTTTGCCGTGAGTGAATTGTTGACATCCTGCACATAGCAGCGCAGTTCGAAATCCAGTGACGAGGCTCCGAAGTCCATGAAATAGACCACTGGAGCGGGATAACTGGTCACATAGTCATTGGCTTCTGCGACCTCAAGCAGGATTTCCCGCACACGATCAGGGTCAGCATCATAGGAAACGCCGATGGGGACGATAATGCGCCCCATCGATCCGTTGTGCATCCAGTTCATGACCCGGTTCGAGATCAGCTCCGAGTTTGGCACAACCACCGTTGCCCGGTCGAATGTTTCGATTTTTGTTGCGCGAACCGAGATTTTCCGGATGTAGCCCTGATCCGAGCCAACAACCACCCAGTCGCCGGTTTTGATCGGTCGCTCTACAAGCAGGATCAGCCCGGAGACGAAGTTGTTGACGATGCTCTGCAGGCCAAAACCAATGCCGACGGACAAGGCGCCTGCAACCAAGGCTATGTTGGAGAGATCAAGCCCCATATAGGAAAAGGCGATCATCGCCGCGATGATGAAACCGAGATAGCCGAGGCTTGTCTCGATGGAGCTTTTTAGTCCGGCATCAAGATTGGTAGCAGGAAGCCAGCGTTGCTCGATCCAGCGCTCGACGCTCTTGAGAAGGGCGATGGCGATGATGAAGACCACAAGCGCACCAAGAATGTTGATTGGCGAGATGGTCAGGTCACCAAGCTTTACGCTGAATATAGCGTTCTTTAGAGAGGTCAGAAAGTCCGTCGATTCCAAACCCCATGGAGTGAATATGAGCAAAGCAGCACTTAGATAGAGAAGCACACGAACAATGCCGTTTAGCAAAACGCCGATTTGGTTGAAAGCGCCAGTTGAAACGCCAAGTGCTTGAGAAAGACGCTTCTTGGGGCCATTTGCAGCACCAAGATATTCCTGAAGAAAATTGTCGATGAGTGCTGAAAAGATACCCAACAATCCCAGAATGACGAAGAGTCGACCCAGCTGCTCCGCCACAAAGGCGCCAAGCGAAACATAGCCCAGGATCGGAGCGGCTGCGATAATAAGGCAAACCAGCCAGACCAGCGGCTGAAGAAAGCGCACGAAGCGTGGCAGAGAGAAGCCGTCCAGTTTTTCCATATCGTCAGAACGGGTTGGGGGCGCTTGATCAATCTGGGTGGAAATGAGCATGCGGAGTCCGATGGTGACGAAGACAGCAACAAGAATCGCGGCCGTGCCATTGATGAAGATCGTTGTTTCCAGTGGAGCAAACAGAATTTTATCCACTTCATCGAACAAGGTCTCAACCATAAAGGTTGCAACCAAGGCCAGAGCAACACTGAAAATCCTGCGCGCATCGCTGGTTTCAATGTTGAGAAGCCGATAGTTGGGCCTTCCCGGGGCCAGAAGGACGCGGGCCAAACCATAGGACAGAGAGCCGCTGAACAGCACGAAAGACAGATGGTTCAGCAGCAATTCGACGCGGCTTGGCAAAAGATTGGCATTGCTCAGTATCAGCGTGATGGCCCACAGAATCGCGACAGGAAAAATGGTGTAAACCATCACCGCCCAGCTGGCGTAGTAGCTTCTTTGCAAAGCCGTAGGTGACTCCAGACTCGCCAGACGCGATAAGCCAACGAACAGCAACATGCGCAGCGGGCCGAACACGAGCAGAATAACAAAGGCCAGCATCGACAGTATCTGCCAAATCTGATCGGCCGCCTTGGTGGCCAGATAGGAACTCCAATCTGCCATCAGCGTGGACATAACTTGCCATGTGGTGGCAAGACCTGCCAACCCCTTAACCCAGAGGGTTGGGTCCAGAATCGTGTTGGAGCGTTCGAGTAGTTGGCTGGTGAAGCGCTGTTGGCGGGCGAGCGTGATCTTGTTGCTGAGTTGCTCAACTCTCACCAGAACGGATGTTACCAGCTTTGATTGCGCATCGAGTTCAGAGAGCTTGTCCTCCATTTCCTTGCGCCTTGATGCCAATTCTTCCGTTTCGGCGTTTGCATCCGCGCCCTCTTTTGTTTCTGCTGGTTTTAGCGCGTCAAAGCGGGCCTGAGTTTCCTTTAGCTGCGGTTGCAAGGTTTCCTGCAGAGTGGTCGCTTCGCTCTTTATTTGCGTAAGGTCCGTTCTGAGATTGCCAAAAACATCATTTGAAAGAGTGTCTCTTGCGAGGGTGGCCTCAATTTGGTCCAGTCGGGCAATGAGAGAATCCGTCTGCTTGGGAGCATCGGCCTGCGCGTAAGCTTGCGCAAGGATGCCAAAAAATAAACAAACCACCAGATTAAGAATGATTAGCAGGCGGTGAGCAGGCAGTATTTTGGTCACAGAATGTTCCTCTCGCAAAAACGATTCATGTAAGAACGGCAACGCGATATGTTTTGTCTACTGGAATTCAAAGTCGAACTCAATTCCTTCGATTGGACCAAACAAGTCACATGGTAATTATGAAGGAAATATGTCATCTGATCATTTCTCAACTGGCGTCTTGCTGGTGTGGGCTGTAGGCTCGAAGGAATTGGTTTTATTGAGATTGGAAGAAGCAATATGTCGGAAGAATTTGACCTGAATAATCCTGAATTTCCAAAGAAACTCAAAAAAATGGTGATGCAGAGCGGGGGCTATCCGTACGAAGACAAGCTCAAACGCGAAGAGTATGAAGAAGAGCTTGAGGCACTACAGATCGAACTGGTCAAGGCGCAGGAATGGGCTAAGGCGACCGGCGAGCGGATTGTCTGTGTGTTCGAAGGTCGCGATGCTGCCGGCAAGGGCGGATGTACGAAGGTGCTCACTCAATATACCAATCCCCGCAACGTTCGGATTGTTGCTCTTTCCAAGCCAAGTGATGTTGAGCTGGGGCAATGGTATTTTCAGCGGTATGTGAATCACTTGCCAACTCGAGGCGAAATCGTTCTTTTCGACCGGTCCTGGTATAACCGGGCGGGCGTTGAGGCTGTGATGGGCTTTTGTACGCCTGAGCAAACGGAGAAATTTCTGGTCGATGCTCCGCGGTTTGAGAAAATGGTGCGGGACAGCGGAACGCGCCTGTTCAAATTCTGGCTCAATATCGGCAAGGAAATGCAGTTGAAGCGGTTTCATGATCGCCGCCACAGCCCGCTCAAGCATTGGAAGCTCTCGCCGATTGATCTTGAGGCGCTGGATAAGTGGGATGATTACACCAAAGCCCGCAACAGGATGCTGAAAGCAACCCATAAAGAGCACTCGCCCTGGATTATTGTCCGTTCGAATGACAAGCGCCGCGCGCGGCTTAACATGCTGCGTTATCTTTTGAGCGAGCTGCCTTATCCAGACAAGGAAAAGAAACTTCTGAAGTCCATCGATCCTGAAATTCTTGGCTTCGGGTATGATTTCCTGAAAAACGAAGAATGAGTTTGTAGAAACCTTGGGTGCGACCGGTGAGAAACAAGCTGCACGCCTTACCATTGTAATGACAAGAAAAGCGGAACATTCTGTGTCCGCTTTTCTCTTTTTTGCTTTCAAATAATTATTGCCTAGCCAGATTTGAGCTCCGGTTCTGCAGAATGGCGGTCGGGAACGCCATTGTCAGGCTCATTTCAGGCAATCAAGTAGTTTGGAAGCATTATATTGCATCAGATTTTCGTAAAGATCCGGGCCGAGCTCAAGATTGGTTCCAAGTGGATCCAGCTGTCCGATCTTGGTGTCAGTTCCCTCTATCAGCGTATTCAGGATTTTATCCGAGAATTGTGGCTCGGCCATAATGCAGACCACATTGAGGTCCTTTAGCTTTGCACGAATTTCCTTGATGCGGGCCACTCCGGGAGAAACGCCGGGCTGAAGCATGACTGATCCTGCCGCAGAAATGCCGAAGCGGTTTTCGTAATAATGATAGGCATCGTGAAAGACGATGTAGGGCTTGTCTTTAATTGCAGCAAGTTCCTGTCTTATTTTCTCTATTTCTGATGTGATCTGCTTTTCGAATGCCTGCTCATTGGCCTGATATTGGGCTGCATTGTTGCTATCCAGCTCGACCAAGGCTTCCGTGATGGCTTTCGCCATGGCCAGTCCATTTTCCGGATCTAGCCAGATATGGGGGTCATGACCTTCATGCTCATGGTCATCATGGGCCTCATGGCTGTGCTCGTGGTCATGTTCCGCTTCATGGTCATGATCCGCGTCATGCTCTTCGTCATGATCGTGAACGTGCTTTTCCCAGTTTCCGCCGGTTCTGACTTCGAGCTCCGTCAGGCCTTCAATTTTGTTCAAGGTCAGAATGCGTGCTTTGCTGGGGAGTGTTTCGATTGGTTTTTCCAGAGCAGGAGACAGATTGGGGCCGATCCAGATGACGAGATCAGCATCTTGCAGTGCCTTGGCATCGGAGGGTTGCAATTTGGCGACATGAGGGGATGTTGCCTGATCGACGAGAAGTTGTGGTGTTGCCACATCTTTCATGATGGCTGCTGTTATGGAATAAACAGGAGCAATGGATGTGGCGACCTTGGGAGCAGCATAAGCTGTAATGCTGGCTGACATTGCGAGAAGGGTGGCACTAATGCCTGCAAGAAGCGTATGTTTCGATTTTTCTGTCATGGTCTCTTGATGTGCCTTACGGATTAGGCTCCGAAATATTTGTGGAGCAAATGATACGTTATAACATTACATTTACATCGTCATATTTGTTGCGTCAAGGTCCTAACAGTGTGAGAAGCGATTCCGTTCACGCTTATGAAGCGGGAAAACTCAAACTGATGTCGTTTCAGCGCAGGTGCGCTTCGCCTTTTTCTATCTTGCCTTTGGCAATGTCGTCAATTGGGTGCCGGTTTCCTCTGCCGCTTCAGCTTCATCGTCTTTGAAGAGACGAAGTTTGCCGAATGGTTTGTTGATGCCTGCTGTCAGCTTCGAAAAGAAGCCTCCGGAGGAGGGGTGCTCTGATGCAGGCTGGGGCTGGGCCGAGGGAGCATCACTCGAGGTTGTCGTCGTCTCTGAGGTGCTTTGCAAAACGGTTGAAGTCTGGGTTTGCGCGGGTGTGCTCGGTGTTGAAGTTACTGGCTCGGAATTGCCTTTGAGCAAACCTGCAAAGAAGCCGTCAGGATTCTTGCCTTCCGAAATTCGGTCTTTTCTATTCAAGATCGCCAGTTGAGCATCGACCATTGCATCTGTCGCTTTGGCTTCACTTTTTTGCGCTTGCTTCTCGAGCTTCAAGGCTGCGTCTTTGAAGCGGGCATTTTCTTCGGCGCGCAGCTTTTGTAGTGAAGCAAGAAGCGTTGGATCGAGAGTATAGTTCGGGCAAGCGGCATTTGCGTTGAAGTTCGTAGCGCCTTGCGGATCAAAAACGTAGGAGTGATTGCACACTTCCACCTTGGGTGGGACATGGGTGATCTGGAAATGGTCATAGCCATTTTTCAGATTCTGCCAAAACCCAAAATTCTCGTCATTGCGCACGCGGGCCATGTTTTCTGGCGTCATGCGGAACGGGAAGGCGTGAACCGGGAAAGAGCGCTGTCCGCCCTCAAGTGCCTCGCGCCCCAGTGTGTAAATTTCAGCAATCTGCTCGTCTTCCATTGCGTAACAGCCGCGCGAAGAGCAAGAGCCGTGCACCATCAGATTGGCACCGGTTCGCCCGAAGGAGCGATCGAACTTGTTGGGATAGCCTATGTTGAAAGAAAGATAGTAACTGGAATTGGGATTCATCTGCCCCTGAGTGATGTTATAAAACCCTTCGGGGGCCTGACGGTCGCCTTCTTTCTTCTTGGGGCCGATCTTGCCGGAATAGGCGCAAATCGGATAGGTCTTGAGCAGCGCAAACGTACCGTCCTTGGTCTGCTTCCAAGCCTCGAGAACACCCTCTTCCTTGAATATGCGAATGTAAAGGGGGGCACTTTCCGTAGAGCCTATCTTCTGGATCTCGTGCTTGAGCTTGATGGGTAGCGGTTGGGTGGCTTTGCCGTCTTCAATCAGCTCCGGGTTGCAGGCAGCTAAAGCAAGGCTTCCTCCAAGTGCGATCAGAAGGGCCACTGTTTGGATCTGTTTTTTATTGATGTTCTTTTTCACGCAGAAACCCTGATTCACGTTGATCGTTCCATACCGTTCTGTATTGCCATGTTCTCATGTCAACGACAAGAACAGGGCGGGTCACATAATCGAGAGTGATCTATTCGCTTTAAGCTTGCAGCAAATCGCCCTGATCGGCCGGGCTCACCATGGTTAAAAATAAACTAAAACAGATTGATAGTTGGTTACCGTAGAGTGAAGTGCTATTTCGGCTACAGTGTGGCAGGTCTTTATGCGTATCTAGTTATCTTTACTGGTTGCCACAACAAAAGACGACGGGTGAAGTGCCCGTCGCCTCATGATCAGTTGAAATCTGTGGTGTTTGCCAAGCTTGTGCATGGCTCAGGGCTCGATCCTAGAGTTTGGAACCGATTGCCAGGAATTTCTCGCGTCGCTGTTTGCGGATTTCTTCCTTGCTCATACCATCAAACTCACCAAGACAATCGGCAATCATGTTGCCTGCGCGCTCGATCACGGCCTCTGGATCGCGGTGGGCTCCACCGATGGGTTCGGAGATGATCCTGTCGATGATCTTGAAATCCATCAAGTCTTGTGCGGTGATTTTCATCGTGGTGGCAGCATCCTCTGCTCTTGTAGAGTCGCGCCAAAGAATGGAAGCTGCGCCCTCAGGAGAGATTACACTGTAGATGGAGTGCTCAAGCATCAGCACGCGGTTGGCCGTGGCGATGGCAATTGCGCCGCCGGAGCCGCCTTCGCCGATGATGGTGGCAACGCTTGGTGTGCCAAGGGCCAGGCAAGCGTCTGTGGAGCGGGCGATTGCTTCAGACTGGCCGCGCTCTTCGGCACCAATACCCGGATATGCGCCTGCCGTGTCGACAAAGGTGATAAGTGGCATGTTGAAACGGTCAGCCAGTTCCATGATGCGCACCGCCTTGCGATAGCCTTCCGGACGAGCCATGCCGAAATTGTGGCGCAGGCGGCTTTCGGTGTCACTGCCCTTTTCCTGTCCGATGACAGCAACGGGACGGCCTCGGAAGCGGCCAAAACCTGCCTGGATGGCTTCGTCTTCAGCAAACTTCCGGTCGCCGGCCAGCGGTGTGAATTCGTCAATCAGACTGGCTACATAGTTGCTGAAATGAGGGCGATCCGGATGGCGAGCGATCTGGGTTTTGTGCCAAGGGGTCAAGTTGGCATAAAGATCTTTAAGGGCGCTTTCCGCCTTTTTTTGCAAGCGTTTGATTTCGTCGCCCACGTCAACTGCTTCGCCGGTCTCTCTCAAGACGAGCAATTCCTGTACTTTGCCTTCAAGATCAGCAACGGGTTTCTCGAATTCCAAATAACTATGCATAGCGGGTTCGATCCAACTTCTTTCTATTGGTATCCTGGGCCCAATCGCCTTGTTGGCACATTCTTACAGGTCGCAAGACCACAAATGAGTGCCGGTGAAAAGGGTCCGTTTTCCATGATTTTCCCAATGGGAAAACCAATGAATGAAATGTCGCGGCCACGTTGGCCTTTTTTCGGTCCAACTGTCAAGCAAGAGACATGGTTAGCTCTGTGGTTTGAGCCATTAACAACAACTATGATTAAGACAATGGCGGAAATAGGTCAGGCTCGATCTATTTCACATTTGGTTCGAATTGGTCCGACAGCGGATGGTGATGTTCAACCAGTTCGACAAGTCTTTCATCAAGCACATGGGTGTAAATCTGCGTGGTGGAAATATCGCTATGGCCCAGAAGCTTCTGCACCGCTCGGAGATTGGCGCCATTCTGCAACAAGTGGCTGGCGAATGCATGGCGCAGAACATGGGGTGAAACCGCGCTTGCATCAAGGCCAACATCTCCGGCCAGCGCCTTGAGTTCTCGAGCGAAAGCCTGCCGGGTATAGTGGCCTTCCTTGCCTGAGGATGGGAAAAGCCATGGGCGGGCGTTGTTGCTTGCGGGTATGCCTGTGCTTTCAAGCATGGCGCGATAGTCGCGCATTGCTTCTTTTGCTCTTTCAGAAAGTGGTACGAGGCGCTCTTTGTTACCCTTGCCGATAATGCTGATGAAGTAGCCGTCGATATGGGCTGCGGAGGCAGGCAGAGAGACCAGCTCAGAAACGCGTAAGCCTGTCGCATAGACAAGTTCCAGCAGCACATAAAGGCGCATGGCCCGGATCTGGCGTTTTGGTGTCGGGCCGGCTAGCGATGCGTTGAAGCGAGCCGCTTCGATCAGGCGATCAACCTCTTGCACAGTCAGAATTTTCGGCAGCGGGCGTGAGCGTCTGGGAGCTTTGAGCATGGTCGAGGGGTCATCGGGGCGGAAGCCATCGCGATAGAGAAAGCGGAAGATCTGCCGCATGGAAGAGATCTTTCTGGCCACACTGGATGTCGCCAGATCGCGATCATTCAGCTCTGCAAGATAGGAACGAAGATCCTCCAGACTACAGGATTCAAACCTGGCGCCGTGGCTGGATAAAAAATCATCCAGATCGTTCAGATCTCGCGCATAGGCTTCAAGCGTATTGTTCGAGGCGCCTTTCTCTGCGCTCAGCGAATCCAGAAACAGATGAATGGCCTGTTGGTTTGCCAGTGTCACGAACGTTTCCTGTTAAGTGAATTACAAACTAACTGGCTTAGTTGAGGGCACTTGCAGGAATGCGGACAACCATTTCGCGCTGTGTTGGTTCGACAAAATTGGCTAATGCAAAAATGCCTCCGGCCACCAATCCGCCTAGAACGAGAAGGAATACAAGCGCTTTGATCAGGCTCGGCATGGAACAATCCTTGATTTTGGTTAATGCAATTATTGTGCGCTAACCTAGCATCAATAATATGTTAATGTCATTTTTTTGGCGTTTCTTTCCAATTGATTTTGGTTCACTTGGGGACGGTGTCCATTTGAAAGGCTTGAATCTGAAAAGGTTGCTTGACAGATTTGACCTTTCCGGCGCAAACCTGACCCGATCTCAAACGGTATAGGATGTTCAGGCTCAAGGACGCAGATGGCGGGAACGAAGACAGCAGGTAAAAGCGAACGAGAAGCACGGGTTGTGTCTGCCTTGGAAGGGCGCCCGATCGTGCTTGTTGGTCTGATGGGGGCCGGTAAGACGACGATCGGCCGACGCCTTGCCAAGCGGTTGTCCATTCCTTTCCGTGATGCCGATCATGAGATCGAAGCTGCAGCCAACATGTCCATCGCCGAAATTTTCGATCAGCACGGGGAAGCCCATTTTCGCGAAGGCGAAAAGCGTGTCATTGCGCGCCTGCTTGATGAAGGCGATCAGGTGATCGCAACCGGCGGGGGCGCCTGGATGAATGATGAGACGCGCAGTCTTGTTGCCCAGCATGGTGTGTCTGTTTGGCTCAAGGCCGAGTTCGACGTGCTTATGGAGCGTGTTCGTCGTCGCTCTCACCGCCCCTTGCTCAAGGATCCTGACCCGGAAGGAGTCATGCGCCGCCTGATGGATGAGCGCTATCCTGTTTATGCAACAGCGGACGTGATGGTTCTTTCGAAAGAAGCTCCGCATGATCGCATCGTCACATCTGTGATCGAGGCGCTGGAAGATTATACCGGCATATCCAATCAAGATTGATCTCTTTGCATGTCTTAATCTCAAATAGGCTGTGTTCTTCTCATCTTTTGCCAGTTTCATTGATAGATCGACCTGACAGTTGTTGCAGATCGTGATAGCAAATGCATGATTGCCAATATGGGCGCTGCCGGGCTGGCGTGAGCGGTCTTGCAAATTTAAGGAATGGACATGATGAATGGTGTAAAGCACACGGTGCGCGTTGATCTGGGTGAGCGCAGTTATGATATTCTGATCGGGCGGTCTATTCTTTCCGGACTTGGTGTTGCTTTCAAAGAGCTTTTCCCGTCTTCCAAGGCGGTTATCATCACAGATTCTACCGTAGCGGGTTTGCATCTGGATGCGGCAGAGGCATCTTTGCAAGATGCTGGTATCGATCCTTTTGTGATTGTCATGGAGCCGGGCGAGAAGAGTAAAAGCTATAAGGGGCTGATGAAGGCCTGTGATGCTGTGCTCGACAGCAAGCTTGAGCGCGGCGATATCGTCATCGCGCTCGGTGGCGGGGTTATCGGTGATCTTGCCGGTTTTGTCGCCGGGATCATTCGGCGTGGCATGCGTTTCATTCAGGTGCCAACAACCTTGCTTTCGCAGGTGGATTCCTCTGTCGGTGGCAAGACGGGCATCAATACGAGCCATGGCAAGAATTTGCTGGGGCTGTTCAATCAGCCGCATCTGGTGCTGGCCGATACGGCTGTTCTGGACACCTTGAAGCCTCGAGATTTCAAGGCAGGCTATGCGGAAGTTGCCAAATATGGCCTTATAAATCAGCCGGACTTTTTTGAATGGCTGGAAAAGCACTGGCAAGGCATTTTTGATGGAGGCTCGGAACGTGAGGAAGCCATCGCACGTTCTTGTCAGGCCAAGGCCGATGTGGTGGCTGCCGATGAAAAAGAGGCCAACCAGCGCGCCCTGCTCAATCTGGGGCACACCTTCGGCCATGCTCTGGAAGGCATGGCTGAATATAATGCCGAGCGCATTGTGCACGGGGAAGGGGTTGCTATCGGGATGGTCCTCGCTCACGAGTTTTCTGCGCGGTTGGGCCTTTGCGATCCGGCCGTGACAGATCGTGTCGTTGCCCACTTGCAAGCTGTGGGGTTGCCAACCCATATAAGGGACATTCCGGGGCAGCTGCCGAAAGTGGATCTTTTGATGGACTATATCGCTCAGGACAAAAAGGTGTCCCGGGGAAATCTGAATTTCATTCTGACGCGCGGTCTGGGGCAATCGTTCCTTGAGAAGGGGGTTGATCCTTCTGCCGTTCGCACGTTCCTTGAGGAGAAACTGGGCTGATGGGTACCGGGCTCTGGCTGATTGCTCTGGCTATATTGATCTTGATCGTGTTATCGGGCTTTTTTTCCGGCTCCGAGACTGCGCTGACGGCTGCCTCACGCGCCCGCATGCACCAGAAAGAGAAGAACGGTGAACCCGGGGCTTCGGCCGTCAATCAGCTGCTCCAGATCAAAGAGCGCATGATCGGGTCTCTGCTGCTGGGTAATAATCTGGTCAATATCCTGGCTTCTGCCCTTGCTACCAGTCTGTTCATTCATTTGTTCGGGCAGACCGGTGTCGTGTATGCGACGCTGGTGATGACGGTTGTCGTGCTCATTTTTGCCGAGGTTTTTCCCAAAACCTGGGCTATTACCGATCCTGACAGCTTTGCCCTGCGGGTCGGGCCTTATGTCAATGTGCTGACAAAAGTTTTCGGGCCTGCAATGGGTGCCGTGGAATGGATCGTCAATCGGCTGATCGCCATGCTCGGTATTCAGAGCAAAGAAAATGCGGTTCAGTCCGGGCAGGACGAATTGCGCGGTGCCGTTGATCTTCTGCACATGGAGGGCAGCGTGGTGAAGGCCGATCGGGACCGGTTTGGCGGTCTTCTCGATCTGGCTGAACTGGATGTGTCCGATGTGATGGTTCACCGGACCGGCGTCATGTCCATCAATCTGGATGACGGGCCAGAATCCATCGTTGATCAGGTGCTCAAGAGCCCTTATACGCGTATTCCTCTTTGGCAGGGTGAGCAGGACAATTTTATTGGTATCCTGCATGCCAAGGATGTCTTGCGTGCGCTTGCCGAGGTGAAGGGAGAAGCCAAGGAACTGGACATCGTTTCTGTTGCCTCCGAGCCGTGGTATGTGCCCGATACGACCAGTCTGAAAGCGCAGCTTAATGCGTTTCTGAAACGCAAAAGTCACTTCGCGCTCGTTGTCGATGAGTATGGCGAGGTTATGGGGCTGGTCACGCTTGAAGACATCATTGAAGAGATTGTTGGCGATATTGCCGATGAGCACGACATTGATGTCAAGGGTGTGCGCAAGGAGCCCGATGGATCGGTTCTCGTTGATGGCTCTGTGCCTATTCGTGACCTTAATCGAGCGCTCGACTGGGAGCTGCCCGATGATGAAGCCACGACAATCGCCGGGCTCGTGATCCATGAGGCACGACAAATACCCGAACCGGGGCAGGGTTTTACATTCTACAATTTCCGCTTCCGGGTTTTGCGCAAGGAGCGGAACAGGATCACATATTTGCGGATAACACCCGTCCAATAGGGCGTTCCGCATGATCGTGCATCACTTAGGGTTTTATGGTCTCCAATGCCAAAGCATGGATTGGACCTGCGAGCTCTTCTTTGATAATATCATGCACCATTCTGTGTGCCTCTACCCGAGAGACATTGGCAAAGTGAGGGCTTGCTATGCGCACTCTGAAGTGAGATTCCCCTTCAGGGCGTGCATGTTCGTGACCTAAATGAAGGTCTGATTCATCAATCACCTCTAACATTGTGGGTTGAAGTTGATTGTTCAATTTTTTCTCGATGTTCTGCTTGACGGTCATGGCTGGGAATGGTGAACTGTTGCACTTCCTGATTTTGGGGTGATTAGGGTCTCTTTGGATATTCAAGCAAATGGGATTTGTTTTCCCGTTTTGCAATAGAATTCAAATTCAAATCGCATATCTTGCAATGTGAGATCCTTGCATCCTTTACGCCGTCTTGAAAGAGCCTTTCGGCTTATTCATTGGATGGTCGTTTAAAAAACACTTG
The DNA here is from genome assembly GCF_963664735.1 of uncultured Cohaesibacter sp. NCBI lineage: Bacteria > Pseudomonadati > Pseudomonadota > Alphaproteobacteria > Hyphomicrobiales > Cohaesibacteraceae > Cohaesibacter > uncultured Cohaesibacter sp. The sequence continues at coordinate 3,978,207 of NZ_OY761553.1, forward strand.
GAGCGTTTGAGCGCTGGTTGACCGGCGCTGTGCGTCTCCTTGATTTTACACTAGAGAAAACCGGCACTTTTAAACCGGCGTCCGGAGACAAGCTGAGATTCATGAACCTCGACTCGAAACTTTTCGACTCTATCCGTATCAAACCTGATGCTGATCGTCGTAAAAAGAAACAGCAAGAAGAAACGTGCGAGTGGCCTGGGTGTGAGAAAAAAGGGGGCTGTAAGGCTCCTAAACGTGGCACCGATGGCCGCGAATTCCACAATTTCTGTGAAGAGCACGCACGTGAGTTCAACAGGAACTATAATTACTTTTCCGGTATGGACGATGTTGCCGCTGATGATGCCAAGGCTAGTGTGGCAACAGGTGAGCGCCCGACCTGGAAAATGGGGGTTAATGCCTGGGGCAATGCGACCGAGCAAGTTGGCGAAACAATGGGGAAAAGCTGGGAGGCCTCCGGTTTCTCAAATGGTCGTGCCCAGAGGGCGGCTGAGCGCATGAAACGGCGCTCTCGCCATCAAGGACAGACACGCAAGCTGCGTCCTCTGGAAGCCAAGGCTTTTGAGACGCTTGGCTTGAGCCTTCCGGCCACGGCTGATGACGTGAAGCGCGCGTATAAACGCCTGCTTAAAGAAAACCATCCTGACTTGAACAAGGGTGACAGGGCCTGCGAAGAGCGTCTTCAAGATGTGATCGCTGCCTACAACACCCTTCGCGCAGGTGGATATTGCTGATGTAGCCTTGAGCCCGGTGGTTAACTATCTCGCGTTAATTGCCGGGCTCGTTATTTCTGCCCTCAATGTTTGATGAGAGCATGTTTTCTGAGCTTTTTTTGCGTTGCAAGCAGAAAGACGTAATCTTTTCTTTCCTTTTCGGTCCTGTTTGCTTTAAGTTGCCCAACTGAACAGCTAGGCTTTTCCAGAAGGCCATCTACAGGTGTTGATCTCAACCCTTTTCAGTGACGTATGTGCAAGTCTAGAGCGGCCTTATCCAGAGCAGTGTTATGAATGATATGAGCAACGAGATTTCCAATTTGCCGGATACCGAGGTGTCTGTGCGTGATGTATTCGGTCTTGATATCGATTTGATGGTTCCGGCCTTCAGCAAAAAAAGCGATCATGTACCGGATTTTGACCCTGATTATCTGTTTGACAGAGAGACAACGCTGGCAATTCTCGCCGGTTTTGCCCATAACCGCCGCGTTATGATTTCCGGATATCACGGCACGGGTAAATCCTCCCATATCGAACAGGTCGCTGCACGCCTCAACTGGCCATGCGTGCGCGTCAACCTTGATAGCCATATCTCCCGAATCGATCTGATCGGCAAGGATGCGATTGTTCTGAAGGATGGCAAGCAGATCACCGAATTTCGTGATGGCATCCTGCCTTGGGCGCTGCAGAACAATGTTGCGCTGGTTTTCGATGAATATGACGCAGGTCGTCCCGATGTGATGTTCGTTATCCAGCGCGTTCTGGAAGTGGCTGGTCGTTTGACGCTGCTCGATCAGAACCGCGTTATTCGTCCGCATCCGGCTTTCCGTCTTTTCGCAACGGCCAACACGGTTGGTCTTGGTGATACTTCGGGGCTTTATCACGGCACGCAACAGATCAACCAGGGCCAGATGGACCGTTGGTCAATCGTGACCACACTCAATTATCTGCCGCATGACAATGAAGTGAATATCGTGTTGGCCAAGGTCAAGTCTCTGGTTGGCCAAGAGGGCAAGGATACGGCTAACAAGATGGTTCGTGTTGCCGACCTTACGCGCAATGCATTCATGAATGGCGATCTTTCAACGGTCATGAGCCCGCGCTCGGTGATCACATGGGCCGAGAATGCCGAGATCTTCGGTGATCTTGGTTTTGCCTTCCGGGTTACATTCCTGAACAAATGCGATGAGCTTGAGCAGCCTTTGGTGGCTGAATTCTATCAACGCTGTTTTGGTGAAGAACTGCCCGAGTCGTCCCTTAATATCGCTGTGAGCTGAGGCGCGCCGAGAAAGCCAAGCGTGTAAGGAACAAGAGGGAACAGGCAGGAATTTAAGGCATGTCGAGCAAGTCTTCATCCAAATTGGGTGGGTCGGTTGACCCAAACGAGAGGTTCAAGCAATCGGTTAGCGGAACGCTGAAGGCGATTGCCGGACCTGTTGAGCTGGATGTGCATTATTCGGCGGATCGTCCGATGCTGGTCAACGGGCAGGCACGTCTGCCAGAGCCTCCTCGCGCGCTTACCAAAGAAAAGGCTGCGATCTTGCGCGGGCAGGCTGATAGTCTGGCGATGCGTGTGGCCTGCCATGACCCCCGTGTTCATGCCAAACTTGCGCCAGATGGTGCAAGGGCTCGCAGCGTTTTCGATGCTGTTGAACAGGCCCGCGTTGAGGCTATCGGTTCGCAACAGATGGCGGGGCTGGCCAATAACATCTCGTCGATGCTGGAAGATCGCTACAGTCGTTTTGTCAGTGGCGATTCTACGCGCGTTGAAGAAGCGCCTCTGGATCATGTTCTGTCATTGCTCGTGCGCGAGAAACTGACGGGAACGCCGATCCCTGCTTCCGCTCACTATCTGGTTGAGCAATGGCGCAGTTGGGTTGAAGAAACCGCTGGCGACAGTCTGGATATCCTTAGCGAAGACATGCAGGATCAGGCGAAATTCGGTCGTCATTTGCGCCGCGTTCTGGCTGATCTGGATGTCGCTGACGATATTGGAGGCGAGCCGGAAGACAGCGACGAAAATGCCGATGACACTGAGGATGGTGCGGAAGAGGACGCGGATAGCAACAATAATTCCGAAGAAGCCTCCGGAGGGGATCAGGAAGAGCAGCAGCAAGAAGCTGGTGCTGACGATGTTGAAAGCGGGCAGTCTGAAACGGATGACCAAGCCAGTCAGGATCTGGATGATTTCGATGATATGGATGGCGATGACGCAGGGGATGCGGTCAGGCCACCCGAGCATGGCAAGAATGAGCCGGATAACGGATATAAGGTCTTCACGCGGGCCTATGATGAAGTGATTCACGCTGAAGAACTGTGTGAACAGGCCGAGCTGGATCGCCTGCGTGGCCATTTGGACAAGCAGCTTCAGAATATGCATCAGGTTGTTGCCCGTCTTGCCAACCGCTTGCAGCGCCGCCTTTTGGCGCAGCAGAATCGCGGCTGGGACTTCGACTTGGAAGAGGGCATGCTGGATACGGCAAGGCTAACCCGTGTCGTCACCGATCCGATGCGGCCGCTTTCCTTCAAATGGGAACAGGATACCGAATTTCGTGACACCGTGGTGACGTTGCTTCTGGACAACTCTGGTTCCATGCGCGGACGTCCGATCTCCATTGCCGCTGTTTGTGCTGATATTTTGGCGCGGACGTTGGAGCGTTGCAATGTGAAGGTCGAGATTCTGGGTTTCACGACCAAGGCATGGAAGGGCGGCCAGTCGCGCGAAGCGTGGCTGAAGGCAGAGAAGCCTGCCAATCCGGGCCGACTGAATGATCTCAGGCACATCATCTATAAGTCTGCTGATAGCCCTTGGCGTCGCTCTCGGCGCAATCTGGGTCTGATGATGCGCGAAGGATTGCTCAAGGAGAATATCGACGGGGAGGCTCTGGATTGGGCGCATAAGCGTTTGCTTCAGCGTCCTGAGCAGCGCAAGATTCTGATGATGATTTCAGATGGTGCGCCGGTCGACGATTCCACTTTGTCGGTCAATGCCGGTACTTATCTGGAGAAACATCTGCGCGAAGTGATTGACGAGATCGAGAACCGTTCTCCGGTCAATCTTCTGGCCATCGGTATCGGGCACGACGTGACGCGCTATTACAAACGAGCACTGACGATTATCGATGCTGAAGAGCTTGGTGGTGCCATGACCGAAAAGCTGGCGGAATTGTTCGATGAGAAAGCCACTAAAGAGGCTCATACGCAGCCGCGTCGTCTGCGGAGACGATAACTGTATGCCGCGTAAAAGGTCTGGAATATTCAAGAAAAGCAGGCTGTTTTTATCAGTCTGCTTTTCTGCTTTTTTACTGGCGGGAGCGGCTTTCTTCTTGCACAGCAACGCCGCTCCTCTGGGGGCTTTGCCCAAGGCAGCGCCGCATGCGGTTCCAATCCATGTGAATGCTGAAGTGCTTAATTCATTGGGGCACTTGTCTGCTGGCAGACAAACCTATGGCAAGCTTGACTGGATTGGCGGATTGAAGCTTTCCAGTGATGAAGCTGCTTTTGGTGGCTTCTCTGGCTTGGCTTTTCTTGAACAGGGGCGATTTCTGGCGATTAGTGATCGGGGGGCTGCGCTTTCGGCGAGTTTGGCCTTCGAAGAAGGGCGGCCTGTTGCTATCAAAGATGCTTCAATGGGGTTTCTTCCTGGCCTTGGACCTGAAGTGGTGCAATGGCGACGGGATTCGGAAGGTTTGACCTTACGCGGCTCAGAGGCTTTCGTGAGTTTTGAAGGTGATACGCGAGTCACGCGATATAGCCTCAAAGGGAATGTGTTTGAGCGCTTTTTGGAGCGGTTGCCGCTTTCCCGTGCGATTGATGCTGCGACGCAGGGCAATCGGGGCCTTGAAGCAATTGCAACTATACCCGAAGCCAGCCCTTTTTCCGGAGGATTCGTGCTTCTTTCCGAGAAACCGCAGTCTGGCAGAGTTGTTGGCTGGATAATCGGCAAGGGGCCTATTCAAGCCTTTTCGTTGCCTCAGTCGGGCAACCTGCTTGTGAGCGATGCGGCATTTACCAAAGCGGGAGACCTTGTGATCCTGGAGAGGAATTTCTCTCTGCTCGGGGGGCTCGTGGTGCAAATGAGGCGCATTCTGGCAAGCGATTTTCATGCCGGAGAGATGTCCCGCACCGATCTTCTGTTTCGAGCCAATCTTGGGGATGGCATCGATAATATGGAAGCGCTTGATATTCAGCCTATGGCTGATGGGGGGAGTTTGTTCTCGCTCATGTCAGATGACAATTTCAATATGCTGCAAGACACCCTGCTTTTACAATTCAGCCTGCCTGCCGGTCGGTAGGGGCGCCTGATAGCCAACAATGAAAAAAGCCGGTCCTGCAAGAAGACCGGCTCCGATGAAGCTTGGTTTTTTGACTATCGTCGCTTCTTTCAAGCGGTCGCTGTCAGGGCATCCTGACGGCTCAGCAGCAGTCTGTAAGGGGCGAGCATGAATAGCGCGACAACCATCTTGCAGGAATAATCAACGATTGCCCAACTAACCCAGCGAGGGGCATCGATGATGCCAAGGCTCAGTAGAGATGAGCTTTCGGTGGGGAAAAGATCCGGCGTCATGCCGAAGCTCGTATCCAGAAGGACAAAGCTTGCAGAAAAGCTGATGCCGAAAAACACGATTGTGTCGAGCACCGAGCCAAAGAAGGACGAGGCGAGGGGGGCTTTCCACCAGCTGTTGCGACGCAAACGGTTGAACACCGTGATGTCGAGCAACTGGGCAACCAGAAATGCCGAGCCTGAGGCAATGGCGATGCGCGGGGTTGCCAGCCAGATGGAGATCAGAACGGCAATGGCGAAACCGGCAGCGACCACGATGCGGGCTTTTTTCGGGCCGCATTTACGGTTGGTCAGATCGGTTACCAGAAAGGCCATCGGGTAGGTGAATGCTCCCCACGTCAGAAGGTCTTGCAGGCCGAACGGTTTGAACGGGAATTGAACCAGATAGTTGGACGCCGCAACAACGCCCACCATGGCCAATATGGAAAGGCCAAGGGTTTTTCGAGTAGCAACCATATGTCACCCTCCTAGATGTTGGCCGCGAATGGGAAATGCCCAAGGCAGCGTTGAATATGAAAACAGCGCCAAAAGAGGCGCTGCTTCTTAACGATCAAGCCAGATTTTCGGATTTAACCGAAACTGCATTAAGATGCAGCTACCTGAGCTTTTTCAATTTTTCTTTTGATCAACAGCGCATTAGCTGACAGATCAGCTTCTTTGGCTTTGGCCAAGAAAGCGTCAAGGCCGCCACGATGCTCAACAGAACGCAAAGCGTGAGCGCTGACGCGCATCTTGAAACCTGTGCCGAGGGTATCGCTCAGCAGAGTCACATTCACCAAATTTGGCAGAAAGCGACGGCGGGTTCTGTTTTTTGCGTGGCTGACATTGTTACCGGACTGAACGCCTTTGCCGGTCAGTTCACAGCGACGTGCCATGGAAAATCCCTCACAAATTAGTAGGACGCCAATGGCGCCCGCTCATTTTCTGTTCTGTGTTCCACCATTGTGCAGACATGCGCGATGGCAGAAAGTTGCCTCGGTATAGTGATCCTTGGAGCGCTCGTCAAGCATTTCTGGTTGGTTTCGCATGTTCTTTTCAAGATTCTGTCTTATTTTGCGAATATTCCAAGGTCTTGCAGTCTTTTGTGTGGTGTGGTCAAGGGCATTTTGCGTTTGCATGTTGATGAACTGTGCAAGGAAATGGGATATTTGCGTTGCATATTTGCTTCAGTTCCTTGTCTTCTACGGGCGAGATGTGCATGAACGCAATTTGTTAACCATATTAAGTAAGAGTGTGGAAACGATATGTGGCGATCGACCGCTCCGTTCGGGCTCGGTCAGATAGTGTGCGCGTTTTTCAATGGAGTTGTGATGCTCCGACTTTGAGGTGTTTGGGGGAAAACCATGCTTGAATGGAAATGCATGACCTCTCATGGAAAGAAGAATCCGCTTTCGGGCGGTCGATGGGGCGCACCAGTCCGTGCAGCTTTTATCGTCAGTTTCGCTTTAGGCGTCAGCGCTATCGCACCTCAGGCTCGGGCGACAGATATTGATGCAAGTTTTGCTATTTCCATCGCGGGTATTCCCGTTGGCAGTGGCACTGTCAAGGCAACGGTGAAGGGCAACCATTATTCAATCGACGGGTTTGCCAAGACTTCCGGGATTTCGCGTCTCTTTATAGACAGTAAGGGGCGAGCCGTAAGCGAGGGAGCTTTCAGCGGTGATCGCATACTTCCCTCCATGTATGCGCTGAACTCTCAGGAAGACAAGATCCATAACATTGTGCAGATCGCCATGCGTTCGGGCAATGTCAGCGACTTTTCAGCGTCGCCGCCGCTTTCCAAGCATTCGGATCGTATTCCCTTGCGCCGGGTTCATACGCGCGGCATCGTTGATCCGCTTAGCAGTTTGCTGATGTCTGTTCGGTCCAATAAGGATCGCGTGGGTAAGGCTGTTTGTGACCGCACTGTGCGGATGTTTGATGGCCGCTGGCGCTACAATATTGAGCTTTACTACAAGGAAACCAAGAAGGTTCGTTCGGCGCAACGGGACTCCTATTCAGGCCCGGCCACTGTTTGTGGGGCTCGTGTTCGCTTTGTTGCCGGGCATCGACCCAACAAGAAGAGCACCAAATATATGGAAGAGAACAAGGATATGGAAGCCTGGTTCATTCCTGTCGGAGACGAACCCGTCGTTGCGGTGTATCGGTTGCAAGTCGGGACCATGGTCGGGCGCATGGTGCTCAATGCTCGCGAAATCTCCATTCAGTAGAGTCTGGTAATAGATTCTGTCAGGTGTCGGCGACAATAGACACAGGACCGAAAATTCATGACAAGGGGCCAATGGCCCCTTTTTTATTGCCTTGTTCCTATGGGCAAGCCGGGGGCTTCCTGTCTCCCTCTCTCCCTCTCTCCTGTCCTCGTTGTATGACTGTCCGGCTCGGGCTAACCCCGCTCTTGGCCCACTTGCCTTGTTGCGCCAATTGCAAAATGCAAGCGCGCGTCCGCCCTTGCGGCCATTTCTGTATCAAATCGGGAAATTGTCTTAACGGCTTTGCTTGATGCCAAGCGTGGGTCTGGTTTTGCTGGTTGGAGGGGGACTAGATATGGTGCGTCACCTCGATATTTTCATATATTTAGGCGGAACAAAATAAAAACATCGTTTCATCAGCGATTCGTGCTGACTTTGTTCTGTCTGCGTTCAAAAGGTTAATGCGGGGCGTCTTGTTGTGGCCCAAAAGTTAACCCCTTTACAAAGGGCGGTCTGTTCCATTTTGGGGCGTCTTGTTTAAAATTTTAACGCTTTTCACTCTGGCCTTCTGGTTCCCGGTTTCTTGCAATGGCTGGCTTTTGCAATATCTTGTGTCTGTCATCATGTTGTTATCTATATCTTGCAAGAACAAAAGCGGAACCTGATTGAGTCAGCGATTCGGCCATGATTCGTTCCAGACTCGTTCTATTGGTTAATTTGTCTCCGGCTCTCGTAAATTTTGTCCATAAGCGATTCTACAGCCTGTTCAGCGCTTCTGCCGTTGCACATGGGGTATAATTGTTGCAATGATAGGGCGCGTCAGCTTTTGGCCCATGCTTTGTTGTTGCTATCGGGCTCTGGGGTGACTATCTGATTTACAGACGAGCGTGTGGTGTTCCGATTGGAGACCCTATTGCTTTTATGATGACAATGACTGAGCCGACTTTTGTTCCGATTGGCTCAGAGCTAGATCAATGCCAGGCCCATGAGCAAAAAAACTGATAGCGTTTCCCCCTTTGCTTCACTGGCTGATTTCGGGCAATCCCTGAAAAAAGAGCGTGACAGAAAGGCCGAAGCGGAGAAGGCAAGCCGCGCTGCTGCGAACCGGCGGGCGGAATTGGCCGATCCGGCCAGGGGCTTTTCCGGCATAGAGGCCGAGCTTATGCGCCATGCCCAATCGCAGGGAACGGCGCTGGGGCGGCGCGGCAAGACTGGCTCTGATGGCGGCGCCTTGCGGCAGATGGAAGAAAAGGCAAAGGCAGCCAGCAAGGCCGAGGCTCGCAGCCATTCTTCAGCCAGTGTTCCTGCCAGTTCTTCTGTCGGTCAGGGAATTTCTACTGCTGTTCGATCCGAGATTGCCTCGCCTTTGTCGCCTGCATCTTCTCCAAACAGAGCAAATGCTGATTCTCTGACCACAAGAGCGCCCGGCTGGGGTAACGAGTTTGGCGGAAAGCCTGCCACTGGTGGTGCGCAAGGCCGTGTGACGGCTATCCTTGGTCCTACCAATACCGGCAAGACCTATATGGCGATCGAGCGCATGATAGCCCATTCATCGGGTATTATCGGATTGCCTTTGCGTCTGCTGGCACGAGAGGTGTATGGCAAGCTGGTTGCCAAGGTCGGCAAGGATCTTGTGGCGCTTCATACCGGAGAAGAGCGCATTGTGCCTGAGGGCGCGCGCTATCATGTCTGTACGGTCGAGGCGATGCCTGCGGAGGCTGATGTCGCTTTTGTCGCTATTGATGAGGTTCAGCTTGCGTCTGATTTCGAGCGCGGGCATGTCTTTACGGATCGCCTTTTGCATTTGCGCGGGCGAGAGGAAACGCTCCTGTTAGGAGCTGAAACCATGAAGCCGATGATCGAGATGCTGCTGCCTCATGCGACGATCATCACCCGGCCTCGCATGTCACAACTTTCCTATATTGGCCAAAAAAAGCTCTCTCGGCTTCCTCGGCGTTCTGCTGTGGTGACATTTTCGGTGAACGATGTTTACGCCATCGCCGAGCTCGTGCGGCGCCAGAGGGGCGGGGCAGCTGTCGTTATGGGAAGCCTCAGTCCGCGCACGCGCAATGCGCAGGTGGAGCTGTTCCAGAACGGAGATGTGGACCACCTGATTGCGACCGATGCCATCGGCATGGGGCTTAATCTGGATTTGGATCACGTCGCTTTTGCGGCGGAGAAGAAATTTGATGGATTTCAGCACCGTCGTCTGACAGCGGCTGAGCTTGCGCAGATTGCGGGGCGGGCTGGTCGTCATACCCGCGATGGCACGTTTGGCGTGACAGGGCGCGTGGCTCCGTTTGAAGATGATCTGGTGGAGCAGCTGGAGTTGCATGTTTTTCAGCCCATAAAAATGCTTCAGTGGCGCAATCGCCTTCTGGATTTCAACAGTTACGCCGATTTGATTGCTTCTCTCGAAGTGGCTCCGGGCAAGCCGGGGCTGACGCGCTCCTTGCCGGCCAGCGATTTGCAGGCGCTGGAACTGCTCTACAAGAGCCGAGAGATCCGAAGGCGGGTGAATGAGCCCTCAGAGTTGAAATTACTGTGGGATGTTTGTCAGGTTCCCGACTATCGGAAAATTGCACCTACCAATCATGCCGAATTGATTGGTATGCTGTTCCAGCAGTTGGAAGACCGAGGCACTTTGTCTCAGGAATGGCTTGCTGCACAAATTTCATATGCGGATAGAATTGATGGCGATATTGACACACTCGCCAATAGAATTGCACATATCCGCACTTGGACCTTTGTTGCTAACAAAAAGGGGTGGCTAGATGATCCCCTTTTGTGGCAAGAGAAGACCAGAGCCGTGGAGGATCGTCTGTCAGACGCCCTGCATGAGCGACTTACCAAGCGCTTCCTGGATAGGCGCACAAGTGTATTGATGAAACGTCTGAGAGAAAAAGCAATGCTCGAAGCGGAAATTACTCCTGCCGGTGACGTGCTGGTGGAAGGCCAGCATGTTGGTCAATTGCATGGATTTCGCTTTGCGCCCGATGTGAGTGCCGAAGGCAACGATGCCAAAGCCATTCATGCCGCTGCGCAGAAGGTCCTGTCTGTAGAGTTCGAGAACAGATCGGAAAAAATAGCCGGAGCGGCCAATGATCAGTTTTTGCTATCGGGAGATGGCATGCTGCGTTGGCAGGGAGCCCCGATTGCCAAACTAGTGGCCGGCGATACGGTTTTGAAACCGAGGCTAATGGTTTTGGCAGATGAAGGTTTGAGTGGAGTGGCACTGGAGAATGTGCAGTCTCGCATCAACCTCTGGCTGAATAACCATGTCAATCTGTTGTTGCAGCCTCTTGTAGAGTTGTCTGGAACAGAGGAACTTGATGGAATTGCCAAGGGTTTGGCTTTCCAACTGGTTGAAAATCTTGGTATTTTGGATCGCCGTTCGGTTGCAGAAGATGTGCGTTCGCTTGATCAGGATGCCCGGGCTTCTCTGCGCAAGTTCGGTGTTCGCTTCGGCGCTTACCATATCTATGTTCCTGCGCTTCTGAAGCCTGCACCCAGCACTTTGCTGGTCATGATGTGGGCGTTGCACAATGGTGGCATAGAACAGGACGGCGTTGTCGAAGTGCCATCCTTGTCTGCTTCTGGGCGGACGTCTATACCGGTCAATGAGGCTATTTCGCCAGCTCTCTACAAGACCGTTGGCTTTGGTGTTTACGGCAAGAGAGCTGTTCGCATTGATATTCTGGAACGTCTGGCAGACCTCATTCGCCCGCTGCTGAGCTGGCGTCCGACAGAGGAAACGCCGGAGCCTCCTGAAGGGGTTGTGGATCGTGGCTTTACCGTCACCGTTGCCATGACATCTCTTTTGGGCTGCGCTGGAGAAGATTTCTCGACCATCCTGAAGTCTCTTGGCTATCGTGTGGAACGTCGCAAAATTGAGTCGACCCCTGCCGAGGCAGATGCTGCCAAAGAGAATTTTGAGGCTGAAGCTGCTGCTGAAATCGCTGCCGAATCTGCTTCTTCAGAGGCGGTTGAGCAGCCAGAAGCCGCTCCGGAGGCTAGTTCTCCACAGGATAGTACACCTGTATCTGAGGGTGCTGATGAAGCCGCTTCAGGTGTCGCTGAGGTCGTTTCCGAGGCTGACGCAGAAGAAGAAGAGAAGTGGCTGGAGATCTGGCGCCCGGGTGGTCGTGGTGATCGTCGTCCGAATAGACAGGGCCAGCGTCAGAAATCTGGTCCGAGAACTAGTGGTCGCGACAGCCAAAACAATGGACAAAAGGATTTCCGCAAAGGCGGAAAGCGCAATGGTCCTCGCTCTGAAGGTGGCTTCAAAGGTGGAAACCGTTCTGGTGGCCCGGACAAGGGGCGCGGTAAGCCGCGTGATCAGGCTCCTCGTAAGCCTGAGAAGGTCGCAGATCCGGATTCTCCATTTGCAGCACTGGCAGCCTTGAAAGCAAATCTGGATAAGAAGTAAGCCCGGACCGTCTGGTGGGTTTCTTCAGTCAATTGATCGGCATGCCGCGTGGTCGCAGTTTTGAGCGCCAGGCGGCATGCTTTTTATTTGGTGAGTGATGAGCGAAGAAAGTTCCAAATTACGCATTGATAAATGGCTCTGGTTTGCCAGAGTCGCCAAAACCAGAAGTCTGGCTGCCAAACTTGTGACATCGGGCAATGTCCGGGTTAACAAGGAGAAGATTTCTGCTGCCAGCAGGCAAATCAAGCCCGGTGATGTTTTGACAATCGCCAAGGCGGACAATATCCGCATTCTGGAGGTCGTCGCTCTTGGAACGCGCAGAGGGCCAGCCCCTGAAGCCCAGCTGCTCTATAATGATCATTCGCCAGCGCCTGTGAAGCGAGAGGATGCTCCCAAGATTGGCATTGAGCATGATGCTCATGCGGGGCGTCCAACCAAGAGAGATCGGCGACAACTGATGAAGCTCAAGCGCAATCCGTTTGAATAGGCTTTGGCCTGCAGATAGTTCACTATCTTGGCTGTTTAGCATTTTCGTTCGAAATCCAGTATTCCCTAAAATGTGGACTTGTGAATGCATCTTTCTTTTGCAAAAGTGGAGCGCGGTTTGAGACTTTCGGTTCAGCCCCGGAGCCAGTTTGGTCTGGACACCAGAGCCGAGGTCTTCGAATTCGGGCGTCTCAAGAATGGCGCAATTAATCCCCGTGTTATTGCTTGAATGCCGGGCGCAAAAGCGATAGCTAGAACGTAACTCGAATGGGAGTGGGTTGAATATTTAGCTGCGAGACCTTGTTCCGGCTTTTGGATCGCCAGAAATGCTGATCAGCAAGGGAAAAGGCGAGCTTTGTATCTTCCTCCCGCGATAGATCAATTTGAACGATAGCAGAGATTTTGCTGCATCGTGTGCGGAGTATGTGATGACTTACGTCGTGACCGACAATTGCATCAAATGCAAATATACAGATTGTGTGGAAGTTTGCCCGGTTGACTGCTTCTACGAAGGTGAGAATTTTTTGGTGATCAATCCGGACGAATGCATTGATTGCGGCGTCTGTGAACCGGAATGCCCTGCTGAAGCGATTAAGCCAGATACGGAACCTGGCCTTGAACAGTGGCTTGAAATCAATGCTAAATTCTGTGAAGTCTGGCCTAATATCACCGTGCAGAAAGAGCCGATGGAAGAAGCAAAGAAGTGGGATGGCGTTGAAAGCAAATTGAAATATTTGTCTGAAAAGCCCGGCGAAGGTGATTGAAGAATATTAGTTATGCGTTTTTAATATAGCAAGGCCGGGCGCTTCTCACTAGGCGACCGGCTTTTTTCTTAAGAATAAATACTATTATTTTTATGCGCGAAAATGGCGGAAATCTGCGCTAGATTGAGCATTTCTCTCGAAGATACGGAAAGGGGAGAGGGGTGTTGGCATATTTGATCACAATCAAAGTTTGGAAAATATGCAAAAATGTGATATTCTCCCTCAATCAGCTGATAAAGGAAGGTAACACGGCTCCTACTCAGGAGTTTTTTTATGCGTATTTCGAGCAAGATGCAATGTGAAAGTACGCAATCCACATAACGTGTGCCTATCTTATTTTGATGCAAACTCGTAACGCTGGAATGAACCTGATTGTATGACACAAATATGGATCTTACCAGCCTTACCCGAACGTATGCCGACAAAGAGGGGGTGCCCTCTTTTGTTTTTGGAAAATCAGGCGGGCAAGGGCCCGCTTGTAGATTATGTGACGCGGGAGTTTCAAGCGTATGGCAATCAAAAAAGCCACCCAACGTCAGGGCTTTAAAATCAACGAATTTATTGTCTATCCGGCTCATGGTGTGGGTCAAATTGTTAATATCGAAGAGCAGGAAGTTGCAGGTCTGGCTCTCGAGTTGTTCGTTATCAATTTCGAACAAGACAAGATGACCCTGCGTGTTCCAACCGGCAAAGTTGCCTCTGTTGGTATGCGTAAACTGTCGGAAGAAGAGACCGTTGAGAAAGCATTGACGACGGTAACCGGACGCGCTCGTGTGAAGCGTACCATGTGGAGTCGCCGCGCACAGGAATATGAAGCAAAAATCAACTCTGGCGATTTGATGTCCATCGCCGAGGTCGTGCGTGATCTGTATCGGTCTGATACCCAGCCGGAGCAGTCATATTCCGAACGTCAGCTTTATGAAGCTGCAATTGATCGCATGGCACGTGAAGTGGCTGCGATTCGCAGACTTTCGACAACGGAAGCAGTGCACCTGATCGAGAAAAGCTTGTCCAAGAGCCCACGTCGTGGTGCCAGCAAGACCGAACAGGAAGCTGCCGCTTAACAGGGGTTATACCCTTTTGAGCAAGGTTTCGAATTTGAAAAACCCCGGAAGCGCCAAGCGCTTCCGGGGTTTTGTTTCTCTTGCGTCAGAAACTGAAAAGCAGGTTCAGTCCATCTGCGTGATCAATTTGACTTTCTGACCGCTTTTAAGATGGTTGTCCTGCTTGATATCGTTCAGAATTTTAAACAGCGTCAGCTTGTCATCGGTGCCCGTCATGCGCTCGGCCATCTTTTCAACCGTATCTCCGTAGCCTGCGGTCACAATGCTGATTCTCAAGGGCTTGAATGCGTTGGCCTGTTCGTAAGTCAGCGTCTGGAAACTGTTCACGGTTTCTGCAATGGCACTTTCAAAGGTCGCGTCGGGCTCTGTTGTGGCAAAGACAAAGCGATAGGTCGCTGTATTCACTCGAATGAGGGCGATGCGGAACGTCCAGCCTTTGGCTTCTGCCGCAGCCAATACCGCAGGATGGCCATTGATGGATTGTTCTCGAATTGACCCCGTGATCAGGCCGCTAACCCAGCCTGATTGCAGATAGCGTGTGAGTGGAACATCGGGGCTGACATTGACACCGTCAAAGCGCATGGCTGATCCATTCGGGCTAACTGCCAATACCGCTTTCGAGGTGTTTTCCAAACGATAGCCTTGTGGTGGGCTAAAGCGGATGCGGAGACCGGGATGGATGTAGGCGTGTCCTCTGACGAAGCCCTCGTTTGGCGAGTCTCCATATAGAATGCCATCAATGGCATCGAGAAAGTCGTCTCTTTCTCTTGTTCCTATGTCTGGTCCGCCATAGCGCCGGGCCGCGAAAACAGCCTCCTTAATGCGCGCAGGTGTCGTGGGGTGGCTGGAAAGGAAGCTCGACTTGTCGCCATTTTCAGATCTGCCGGTCAAATAGGTGGCATAGCTTCCCATGGTCTCAAGGAACCGACTCGCAGCAAATGGGTCGAGGCCAGCCAAATAGGTCGTCTCAATTCCGATCTTGTCAGCTTCGAGCTCTTGCACCTGACTGAAGCTGGCCAAAGTTACCAATTGACGAGCCTTTACACTGGCTCCCTTCGTTGGCTGACTGACCATCTTGTCCATGACTTTGGAAACTAGCTCGGAGTTCTGCTTGGCTTCCGCTCTCGCTATGGCGTGGCGGGAGGTCACATGTGCCATTTCATGAGCTAGAACAGCTGCCAATTCAGCTTTATCATTGGCAAGCGCAATGAGGCCTCGGGTGACATAGAGATAGCCGCCCGGCAGAGCAAAGGCGTTGACCGATGGAGAATTCAGGATTGTTACTCGGTAGGGCCTACTTGGTTCGCTGGACGCAGCTACCAGGCGTCCAACCAGTTTTGAAACCATTTGTTCCAGATTTCGGTTCTCGTAGGCTCCGCCGTAGGCTTTCAGGATTTTGGGATGCTCTTTGGCGCCAATGGCGCGTTCAACGCTATCGCTGGGGGAAAGACCCGCAGGGGCAACGCCGGAGATAGTCGGCTCTTCCGATCCGATCATGAAGCTTTTACAACCCGCAAGGAGCAGGAGGGACATGCAAAATGCCCCAACCAACTTCGACCTGCTATGGTAAATCTTGCTCACTCTATTATCCCCGAAATTGAATTTTGCTCTGATCAAGAAAGAGCCAAAGTGCCTAAATTACCCTTGATTGCGGCTTTTTCGTAACGCAATAAAATTAATTCCACTAGATGTCTATTTATGTGCGGAACTCTGAGAATTTTCCCGAACGCGCAGCTGTAGCGCGTTACTGATGCGAATCAGTGGCCCCCCACGGTCTTCTACCCATCCACGAACATATATGGGCTTGTTTTGCAAATCATCCAGAATTTTATTTTCTGCTTCCCAGTCTCTAAGAGCTGCTTTGCCGAATGAAATGGTGAAATCCCGATACCAGTTATCGCCGAAATTGAGGTAGCTTGTGCCATTGATGTTGCGAGAGACAGATCTGACACGGCCGGAAATAATCTGGTAGGTGGATCGGGTTGTTGAAAGCTGCAACTTATCTGCGTTTCTTACTGAGTAGGCGGGAAGTTTCCACAATCCTCTATTTGCTTGACGTGCTCTGTCTTCGAGCGCGAGTAAATGGCTGCCACATCGATTGTCCAAGCCTTCAAGTGAGACGCGAGCCAACCCGGCACTTATGAGTTTTTCTTGCAGAAGTTCCTGATCAGTAGGGCCCTGACGTGACAAAAAGGCTGGCCGTCGTCCATATCTATCCGGTTTTTGATTGGTATTCGTATAAAGCGTCACTGTTTCTGCTGAAAGAAAGCGCTTGATCTGGTTGTTGCGTTTGCTCTCAAGAGTGCCACTGACCAAGTTTTCCGATATCAGTCCGAGCAATCTAAAGTCGTGACCGGCTGATGATTTTATGGTTGCCGGGGAGGTATAGGTGAAGATGTCTGAGGTCGTTTGCCCTATTGGGTCATAATCGGTTGAAATACAGGGGTTTCCAGTCGACAAGATATCGCTTGCCCAGCTTTGTTGCGTGCTGATGAAGAAGGCAAGGATATATGGTTTGAAGCAAGCGCGCATGGAACTGTTTAAACTCAGGGGCCATCTAATATGAGCAATCAAAAAGGGTCGGTGACAAATTACCTGTGTGGCCGGTTGATCTGTCAATTATGAAATGATACAGAGCGGTAGCGATTTATAGCGAGAGCATGCTTCTTTCCGGTATGACATCCTTCTACGAAATTTGCGGATTGGCATGCGCCATTGGATGCTTGGGATGATAAAGCTTTTACTCGCATATGGCGAGTAAGCTTTGGCTATGAATCTGGTCATAATGGGCCCCGTAGCTCAGCAGGATAGAGCAACCGCCTCCTAAGCGGTAGGTCGTGCGTTCGAATCGCGCCGGGGTCACCATTTTGTTGGTGTTGAAATTCGACTAGTCGAAAGGTCTGGCATGATCGCTAATGGACTTTTCGTTTGAGCAATTTTGGCATAAATATTCATTTGAACCCAAAATATAGTCCGTTTCTCAATTCGGTATGGGTCATCATTTCGGTTCTTGGCGTTTCTAGCCAAGTGCTCTTTCTCGGTTGATTATATCAGGACCCTTGTTCGGCTTCCCCATGAAAGTAGGATTGTATGAGTTTATCGCGGTTGGTTGATCCTCTTTTCGGCTGGGTCGTTGTGGCCGTCATTGTTTTTCAGGCGCTGCTGGAATGGACGGGCATGGAGTGGGTGCATTGGCCGTTGACGCTATTGCTCGTCGTGATGGTTGTGATGATGGCGGCAAGAGCGACAAGGAGCGGTGCCGTTTTTCTTCTTGTCTGCGCAGGGCTTACGGCAGCTCTGATCGTGGTGAATGACCATTGGCAATCGGCTCTTTGGGGGGCTGTGGTCAAAACCGGATTTCTTGCCTCTTTCTTTAGCGCTCTTGCTGTTCTCCGAGAAGCTGCCTCGTCGTCTCCTGCCATGGAGAAGGCTGGAGGCTATCTGGCTGCTCAGCCACCGGGACGACGCTATATTGCGCTTTCATTCGGAACGCAGATCTATGCGCTGCTGCTTAATTTCGGCTCTATTCAACTTCTTGGCTCGCTGGCGCTGGCCAGCAGCAAGGATGAGCCAGACGAGGAGGTGCGCCAGATTCGCACACGCAGGATGCTGCTTGCCATTCAGCGCGGGTTTATCTCGGCCCTGCCTTGGTCTCCCATGGCCTTTTCAACCGCCATGGCGGTGGCTACTATCCCTGGCATAAGCTGGATCGGTATTGCGCTGCCGGGTCTGGTTACCAGTGCAATTCTTCTGGGGACCGGATGGGGGCTGGACACATTGTTCAAGCCAAGAGCTTCCAATGCAAGTCCTGCGCACAAGCGCCCGAAGACGGACCTGCATTGGTCCGTGTTGGTGCCGTTGGCCCTTTTGTTGGTGGTGATCCTCATGCCCGTGCTGGCAATCGAATTGCTGTTGGGTATCCGCGTGGTGGGCATCGTGCTTGTTGTTGTTCCCCTTCTGTCGATGGGGTGGCTGTATATCCAATTTCGATCCGGTGCTGCTGTCAGGGATCGCATGCTCAATTATGTTCAAAAGGAGCTGCCAGCTTTTCGCTCAGATCTGCTTTTGCTGATGAGTGCTGGCTATATTGGCGTGGTCGGGTCTTCTGTTCTGGTGCCTCTTATGGCGCGGGCCGGGATCGATCTGACGGTTTTGCCTTCCTGGCTTCTCCTCATCATGCTTTTGTGGATCATGCCAATTTTCGGGCAATTGGGTGGCAATCCCATTCTGACCCTTTCACTGGTTGCTCCGTTGCTTCCGGATGCTGCCTTGTTTGGTTTGCATCCCTCGGCTTTTGCTGTTGCCATGTTGGCCGGATGGGCATTGACGGGTCTTACTTCGCCTTTCACTGCAACCAATATTCTGATCGGGCGCTTTGGCGGAATTCCTACTGGAGATGTTGGCAGGGTCTGGAACCGTAGCTATTTTGTCGTTGCTGTGATGCTGTTGGTCATTTGGGTTCTCATTTACGGCTATTGGATAGCGTGAGTTGAGATAAGCCCAGTGTAGGCGAGCCGCGAATAAAAAAGCCACGTTGATCAAAGATCAACGCGGCTTAAGTGCCTAGCGGTTGTTGCGGGCAATCGCCAGGCTTTGTCATGTGGGTCAGATTACTCTGCAGGGTGAGCTTCGTTGGAAACCTCATCCTTCGGGCGAACCAGAACCAGGAAGGCTATCAAGGCTGCTGCTGCTGCGATCACACCAATGATGTTGGAGATGTTTGGCGGCAGGTTAAAGCCGATTTGGGCCTGCAGGATGAAGGCAGCGTCGACTGCCGTCATGAAGGTTGCCGGAACCGTTGCAATCCAGTGCAGTTTGCCCTTCTGTGCCAGCCAGATTGCTGCGCTCCAGAGCACGAGCATGGAGAGCATCTGGTTAGACCAGCCGAAATAGCGCCAGATAATATTGAAATCGACGAGGCTGATGACGAAGGCAACTGCGAACAGTGGCAGAGCGATCATCAAGCGCTTGGCAATTTTGGTCTGATCCAGTTTGAAAGTTTCAGCCAGAATGAGGCGGGTTGAACGGAAAGCCGTGTCGCCGCTGGTGATTGGCAGAACGACAACACCGAGAATGGCAAGGAAGCCGCCGAATGTGCCGAGCAGAGTGGTGGAAACTTCGTTGACCACTGCTGCCGGTGAACCGGATGCGATCACAGCCTGCATGGCTTCAGGGCTTTCGTAGAAGGTCATGCCTGCGGTTGCCCAGATCAGGCCGATCACGCCTTCAGCAATCATGGCGCCGTAGAAGACCAGACGGCCATTTTTTTCGTTGCGCATGCAACGTGCCATCAGAGGCGATTGCGTGGAGTGGAAGCCGCTCAGTGCGCCACAGCTCAAGGTAATGAAGAGCAATGGGAACAGAGGCAGATCCTTAGGATGAACACTGGTGGTGAGGTCTTTGTTCGGCAAGAATTCATAGCCATGATAGATGAGGCCAAACACGATGCCGATGGTCATGAACAGCAACAGAGCGCCGAAAATCGGATAAAGCCGACCAATGATCTTGTCGATTGGCAGGATGGTTGCTGCAAAGTAATAAACAAAGATGATGCCGATCAGCAGCTGCATGTTGATGCCAGTGATGTTGCGCAGCAGGGCGGCAGGACCGGCGATGAAGACCACGCCAACAAGAACCAGCAGGATTACGGAAAAGACGCGCATTGTCTGGCGGGCAAAGGATCCCATTTCGTCGCCAACGACTTCTGGAATGGATTTGCCACCGCTACGGACAGAGAGCATGCCGGAGAAATAGTCATGGACGCCACCGGCCAGAATGGAGCCAGCTACGATCCAGAGCAGAGCCTGTGGGCCATAGAGAGCGCCCAGGATTGGACCGAAAATTGGTCCCAGGCCTGCGATATCAAGCAATTGGATGAAGAAAACCTTCCAGGTAGGCATATTGATGTAATCAACGCCATCTTCCTTTTCCCAGCAAGGTGTTTTCCTTTCGGAATTGGCTCCAAAAACCTTTTCGACAAAGGCTCCGTAAGTGAAATAGCCCAGAATCAGCAGGGCCAAACAGAGCAAGAAATATAACATACCGTTCCTCCTAAACCGGGATAGTTCCAACGCGAAACTGAATTACTCCCCCTGGCGGCGACGCTAGTTAATAAAGTCTGAAGAGCCAAAGGAAAGTGTCTGGGAGGTCAAATCGGGGGGCTGAAATGTAGCTGTGCGTCGTTGAGTTGCATTTAGGGCTTTGCTGAAATGGCGAATCAAGGCCTTGAAATGCATGTTCTGATCAAGATGCCTGTGGAAGCAGTTCCTGCCGGTCTGGGATAGAGAATCTGATGTGTGTTCCCTTGTTTCTTGTCGTTGAAATCTGCATGCAATGTTCAGGACCATAGATGTGCTCGAGGCGCAGGTTTGAATTGCGCAGGCCGATGCCTTCGGAATGGGATTCGATCTGACGTTTATCGAGCAAGGAGACCAGAATATTGTCGGGTATTCCGACGCCATCATCATAAACCGCGATGTTAAGCTGGTTGTTGTTTCGGGTTATCTTGAGACCGACGATGCCAGCTCCGGCGCGCTCTTTAAGGCCATGCTTTACGGCATTCTCGACCAGAGGCTGAATGATGAGGGACGGGATCGGCCAATCTTCGCATCCTTCTTCGATGTCAAGTTTGACCTGAATGCGCTCCCCAAACCGTGCCTTCTCAATGGCCAGATAGGAGTTGATCTGATCCAGTTCATCGGAAAGGCGCACAAATCCGCGGCTGGAATCAAGGTTTTTGCGCATGTAAAGGGACAGGTCGAGAATAAGGTCCCGCGCCCTGTCCGGTGCCGTGCGGCAGAAAGAGGCAATTGTGTTCAGTGAGTTGAACAGGAAATGGGGGTTGATTTGCGCCTGTAGGTGCCGGATTTCCGCATGTGCGAGAAGACGGTCCTTGACCTGAATGTCCTGCAATTCAAGTTGGATGGAGAATAGATCTGTCAGGCCTTTTGCCAGCTCGAACAGCACTGAGTTGAGCTCATGGTGTGCCGAGCCATAGAATTTGAGCGTGCCCACGATGTCTTTATTCTTCTTGAGGGGAACGATGATCGCTGATGTGAAGGGGCAGTGCTGATCACTGCAGCCAATGAGATGTGATTCCTTGAGGAAAATCGGCTCGCCGGTTTTTATGACCCTGAAGGTGGCTTTGGTCACAAAGGGTTCGCCGGGCAGGTGGTGATCGGCACCTTCTCCTTTGTGAGCGAGCACGATCGTCGAATCGGTAACAGAGACAGCCGCGACGGGCAGTTTTTCCAATATGATGCTTGCCATGGCCTGAGCGCTGTCACGGTTGAGGCCTGACCGTAGATGCGAAACGGTACTGTTGGCGATCTCAAAGATTTTCTGCGTGTGATCAGAGGCTTTCCTTTCTCGCAAGCCCTTGATCGAATTGAGAATGTGAATGAACAGCACGGTACCCAGACTGTTGCCGATCAGCATTGGCAACATGATGACCTGCACAAGTGCCAATGCGTCGTCAAAGGGGCGGGACAGCAGCAGGACCATGCCCATATGCAGGGTCTCGCCAATGATCGTAAGGAAGAAGGCCACGCTCCATTCCATGGCGCGTTCTTTGAGGTGATATTTTAGCCAACCAGCCAGAAAGCCTTCTGTTATTGTCGCCAGTGAACAGGCCAGCGCAGAAAATCCCCATGGATCGATGAAAAATCGATGACCTCCGGCGACAAGGCCCGCTCCAAGGCCCACGACGGGGCCGCCAAAGAGGCCTGCTGTGATTACCGCCATGGCGCGAAGATTGGCAAAAGAGTTGAATATCTCATTGCCTCCATAAGTCCCCAGAATGCCCAGAAGGCCGAAGAAGATAATCAGAAACAGCCGGTTGAAAATGGAATCCTGCCGGAAATTGATCTCCTGCACTGGTGACAGAGTCAGCAACACGAAGGCTCCTGCCACGAGCAGGGCCACCTGTTTGAGCAGAAAGGCCATGAGCGCTACAATCGACATGAGGCGTTGATCCCCTTGATATAGCCAGATCGGTGCTTCTGCGTGCAAGCTGCAGATGGGCCGGTCGGCGCGAGTTACAGACCGAGACGAAGTTTGAAATCCTTGACGCGGGAACGGCTTATGGTCAGCTCACTTTTCTTTTCATCATTCATGACCAGACTATATTTTCCGTTGAACCATGGGCTGAACTCGGAAATCGCATCAAGGTTGACGAGTGTGGAGCGGTGGGCTCTGAAAAAGCCGGTATCGGCCAAGTGATCTTCCATCCTGTCCATACTTGCAATGCCGTAAACAGGTATGATGGCGTTGAAGGTATGGGCGAATATGCGATTGTCTTCGCAATCGCAATAGATGATTTCATCGGGATCCATGAGTCGGATTCGACCATCCTTGATTACGGACACCTTGGTATGAATCAGAACCGGTCTGTCGCCAGCTTCCTTTTGTTTTTCTACTTGGGAAAGCAGGGTTTCGAGCTTTTGTTTAAGCGAGTCTTTTGTCTCTGTCCGGATTTTTCTAACCCGCTCCAGAGTTGCTGATAGTCTGGTTGAGGAGACCGGCTTGAGAATATAGTCCATGGCGCTGGCGGCAAATGCTTCGACGGCATAAGAATCATAGGCAGTCACAAAGACAAATATAGGGGGGTGCTCGATCCGGGCTGCAACACTGCTGATAACATCAAATCCATTCTGGCCGGTCATCTGGATATCCAGAAAAACCAGATCCGGTTGCTTCGTCAGACAAATATCAATCGCTTCCTGCGCAGTTTCTGCTTCTGCCAGAATTTCAATATCGTCTTGGTTGGAGAGCAGGTAGCACAGCTCATCCCTTGCGGGCTTTTCATCGTCTACAATGACACACCGGATTTTCATGCCCAAATGAGGTTCCCCCCGCCTCCTCTTCACCACCAATCCACTCATCCTTTTGCGGGACAGTGATGTTCAAAACTAGGTCTAAATCACCATTGGGCAAAAGGATACATGTCTAATGAATTAGGTTCTAATACCTATTCATAATAGCGATTGTATTTTATCTCAATGGGTGTTTGAGATTGTTGTGAGGCTGTGAAGAAAAAGCAAGCCATGGCATCGAATGGCAACGCAGCGCCTTGGCCGAGCCTTCCTGCATTTGCCAATGCTGGCTTTGCCCATGAGACTATGGGGCACCGGAAAGGATCACTTGATCGGCTTGTTGGGTGGTTTGGCAACGACAAAGAGCTTGACGCTGTTTAGCTCTAGCTGAGTGCGTATGTCGGCCGGTGGCTGAGCATCGGTAAACAGGGCTGAAATGTTTTTGATGTGTCCCATTTCAACGGTTGCGGTGGTGCTGAATTTGGTCGAATCGGCTGCAATGAATACTTTGCGGGCAGTTTTCATCATGCTCTGAACCATGATGACTTCGTTGAACTCATAATCAAGCAATGTGCCATCGCTATCAATTGAGCCACAGCTGGTTATGAGGAAATCAACCCGGAAATGATTGATGAATTCAAGGGCGGTTGAGCCCAATATGCCGCCATTGGTGCTGCGCAGTTTGCCGCAAGGAACCATGACATTGAAGTCTGGATTCTGATAGAGGACACTGGCCACCCTCAGGCTGTTGGTGATGATCTGCAGTCCCCGTTTTTGCAACAGGTGCTTGGCGATGGTTTCTGTCGTGGTGCCAATGGAAATGAAAATGGAGCTGTTATCGGGGATCTGGGCGGCAATCGCTTCGCCAATTGCTTCCTTCTCCTCGGTTTCAGACGTCTGGCGCACCGAATAATCCAGATTGATGACACTGGAGTTTCTGGCCGCGCCACCATGATGGCGAATGAGAAGTTTCTGATCGCTCAGTTTCTTGATGTCGCGCCGGATTGTTTGGGCGGAGACGTCGAGCAATTCGGTCAATTCCTCGACGCTGATATACCCTTTTTCGTTCACTTCCTTGAGGAGTTTGTCCTGGCGAGGATTTCCTACAATGACTGCGTCCGGCATCAGGCTTCTTTCTTGACTTGCTGTTGGTGGAGCCATCCTTCCTTATCGGACAGTCCAATTCATTTTTGTGTACTGAGAAAGGCGTCTACTGTATCCAGATCCGGTATCCCCTCTCTTCCGCCGAGTTGCTGGCATTTTAATGCTGCAACTGCGCTGGCAAAACGAACGGTTTGTGCGGTTGCCATTCCCTTGGACAAGGCGAAGGCGAATGCTCCGTGAAACACATCTCCAGCTCCGGTTGTGTCCTGCACTTTGACCTTGAATCCGGGGGCATGCTGGAGTTGGTCATCTTCTAACCAATAGCATCCGTCGGAGCCAGCGGTAACATAGACTTTACCATCGGTTTTTACCTGAGCAATGCGTAATCCACTCAAAAGGTCATCTGTTTGTGCGAATTTTGCCAATCCAGGTTCGGAAAAAGCCACGTGGCTGGCCAAGGAGACCAGATCCGAAATGTCTTGCGGCGTAACGTCTGCATCCAGAACACTCGGAATTCCGAGCTTTTTGGCTGTTTCAAGGGCAAAAGCTGTGCCCTCGTGCCAACGAACATCGCAAAGAACGGTCTGGAACTTTCCGAAATCAATCGATTCCATCCATTCGGTATCGCGGCTCAATGATGCGTCCTGGTAGTTTATGATCATCCGCTCACCGGCGTCATCGACCAGAATTGCAGAAAAGGATGACGTCGCGTCATGCACTTCGCGGACGAAGTGATGGCCAACACCATAATGATCAAACTCTCTAATAATGGCTGCGGCAACGTCATCGGTGCCAACCCGTCCAATGAACTCGACCGGTTGCCCCAGTTTTTTGACTGCGACAGCCGCTGTTGCGGCCGGGCCACCGCCTATTTCGAAATAGTCTTTGGCTACAAATTTGCCGCCAGATGCAGGGAGTTTTTCAACGCGAAAGACGCGGTCGAGAACGGCGATGCCAACGCATGCTACGGTCATGCTGTGTCCTTTAATTTCCAGTTACAGCCTGTTTCAGACTGCATAATGTCGGGTTTGGTTCTAAAATATCACCAGAAACGATCAAAAAACAATCTAAATGTGTTGTATTTTGTCGAATTTTGTTGCAAATGTTGTATTACGATCAAATATGCTCAAGCAAAAGGTTCGAACATGACGACTGTTGGTTTTATCGGTCTGGGGCAGATGGGCGCGGCTATGGCTGCCAATCTGCTAAAAGGGGGCAATCAGCTCAAGGCTTTTGACATTAGTAAGGATGCAGTAGACAAGCTGGTTGCACAAGGGGCAACTGCGTGCAGTTCTGCTGCAGAAGCCGCTCAGGGTGCTGATTTTGTCATTACAATGTTGCCAAACGGAGCACTGGTGCGGTCTGTGCTGTTTGGTGAAGATGGGGTCACCAGTACCCTCTCCAAAGATGCGCTCGTGATCGATATGTCGACCATTCATCCACTGGAGACCGACGCCCTGATCAAGGATATGGCGGGCAAGGGCTTTGAAATGATGGAAGCACCGGTTGGTCGCACCTCTGATCATGCGGTTGCCGGTACTCTTCTTATTCTGGCAGGTGGCAGCAAAGAGCAGATCGCCCGCGCCCAGCCGCTGTTTGATCTCATGGGATCGGAAACCGTTGATGCTGGCGGGCCAGGTAAAGGCATTCGCGTCAAGATCATCAATAACTATATGAGCATCGCGCTCAATGCCTTGTCCGCGGAAGCTATTGCATTGTCTGAAAAAATCGGCCTCGAGTTTGATACTGCGATGTCTGTGATGGGTGGTACGCCAGCTGGTAAAGGGCATTTTACAACGACCTGGCCAAACAAGGTTTTGGCAGGCGATCTTTCCCCGGCATTCATGATTGACCTTGCGCACAAGGATCTGGGCATTGCGTTGGATCTGGCCAATCAGGTCGGTGTTCCCATGCCGATGGGCGCTGCGTCGCGGGAGCTTTACAACATGAGCCGGGTCGCAGGGCGTGGGCGTCAGGACTGGACCGCTGTACTTGAACAGGTTCGTGCTTTGTCAGGCCTTGAAACCAAGGCCAAGTAACCAGACAGGCACGGGAGGAAAAAATGGAAAAACTTATAGAATCATATGGTGAGGTGGCAGGAAAAAATGTCGACCTCATAACGCTGAAAAATTCCCAAGGGATGACGGTTCGGGTGACGAACTTCGGCTGTATTGTAACCAGCATCGAAGTGCCCGACAGAAACGGGAAGTTGGCAGATGTCGTGCTCGGGTACGAAGCTTTGGACCGGTATCTGGCCGGGCATCCATTTTTCGGCGCGATTGCGGGTCGGTTTGCCAATCGCATCAAAGACGGGCGTTTTTCATTGGATGGCAAGGAATATCAGCTGGAAACCAACGAGGCTCCAACCGGTCAGCATTTGCATGGTGGTGCCAAGGGCTTTGACAAATATGTCTGGGGCTATGATCTGGAAGAGAGCAAAGACGCGATTCTTGTTCATTTCCATCGCGTCTCGGTCGATGGGGAATCTGGCTATCCGGGGACGATGGTTGTTACGCACACAATCGGTTTGAGCGAAGCAAATGAACTTTGCTATGACTTCATGGCGACCAGTGACAAGCCGACAATCGTCAATCTGGTCAACCACAGCTATTATAACCTTGCCGGTCATGACAGTGGCTCTGTTGCGGGGCACGAACTGATGCTGTTCTCTGATTTCTACACGCCAGTATCAGACAATATGATTCCGACTGGTGAAATCCTGTCGGTTGAGGGCACCGGGCTTGATTTCCGCCGCCCTGTTGCAATTGGTGAGAATATGAAGAAGGTGGACGAGAGTGCCATCGATCATAATTTTATTCTCAACGGTAAAAAGAAAGATGGCGTTATGAAGTGCGCTGCCGATCTGTATGAGCCCAAGTCCGGGCGCTTCATGACAGTTTCGACAACGCAGCCAGCTGTTCAATTCTACAATGCTTTCAAGCTCTCTAACAAAGAGTGGATCGGGCGCAACGGTTACAAATATGAAGCCTTTGGTGGCCTGTGTCTTGAAACGCAAGGCTTCCCGGATGCGCCAAATCAGCCGCATTTCCCAAGTGCGGTTCTTAATCCCGGTGAGGTCTATCACCATCACACTGTCCATCGGTTTGGCACGCGCTAGACTTTTATTCCAAGGGGTCAGTGTCTTTCTTGATCGAGAGACGCTGGCTGTTTTTTGGCAGGTCTCCCATGTTTATGGAAATACTCGTTGTGTCTGCGATTGTTGCACTCGGCAGCTTTACGCAAGGGCTGACCGGGTTCGGGCTGGCGTTGGTCAGTGTGCCCCTTCTTTCAATGACAGTTGATGTGAAAGCCGCAGTTCCCATTGCCGGCATTTTCGGCTGGCTGGTTACTTTCCCTCTGGTTTGGAAAATGCGCGATCATGTGCAATGGAAAAGTGGCTTGATCCTGTTTGTCGGTTCCTTGCCGGGCTCTTTTCTCGGAGCAGATCTTCTGAAAAGGCTGCCGGGCGAAGCAATCCTGATCACCATGGGGATCGTGCTGATTTTGTCGAGCCTCTATTCTCTGTTCTCGCATGCTCCGCTGTTCAAGAAAACCTCCCCTCCGATTACTCTGGGAACCGGTTTTTTCTCTGGAGCTCTGGGGGCCAGCGTCGGAGAGCCGGGGCCTCCCGTGATTGCCTATACGTCCATGCAGCCGTGGAGTGCCGATGAGGTCAAGTCGACCCTCGTGTTCTTTTTCATGTTGCAAATGGTTGGGGCAATTGCCGGATTTTGGACCAAGGGGTTGTTGGACGCCTATGTTCTGGAGCGCGTACTCTATGCGTTTCCCGCCTTTGTCGTCGGAATGAGCGTCGGAATGTTCGTCTACCATCTGCTGCACAAATACAAAATCAATTATCACGGCATCATTCACTCGCTGCTTTTGATCATTGGCATCATGTTGGTGGTGAAAAATCTCCACATATTGTAGGTTTCTGATCGAAAATTTGTGTAATAATGTTGTTTTTCGCGCAAATAGCGGTGAAAGCGCTTTCGAAAACGATCAAATTTGGCTACTATAAATCCACTAACTACGATTTTTTGACATTTGCAATGTCGAGGGACTTTTCAGATGTCGCTGCACCTTCCTTCAGGGATGGGCAAGAAGAGGTAACGAAATGGCCTATATTCCCGGTACAAAACTCATCGACCGCGCATGGAAAGACGGATATGCAATTGGCGCTTTCAGTGTTCACAACGCTGAAACAACGCGCGCGATCTTGAATGCAGCACAAGAAGAGCAAGCGCCGATCATGGTGATGATTGGTCAAAAGGTGATCAACACCATGGGGCTTAATGAAATGAAGGCGATCGTCGATGCTTTCATGGAAAATATTACAGTCCCTGTTGCTATTCATCTGGATCACAGCCGTCAGTTTGAACAAACAATGGCTGCTGCGAAGATCGGCTTCCATTCCTTGATGTTTGACGGGTCGGGTCTGGATTTCGATGAAAACTGCCGCATTACCAAGATTGTTGCTGAGGTGGCTCATGCGCTCGGGATTGGTTGCGAGGGCGAAATCGGCAAAATTGGCGGCGTGGAAGATGACATTGCGGTGGATGAAGCTGATGCGATGATCACATCTGTTGCCGAGGCGCAGGAATTCGTCAACCGGACCAATCTTGACTATCTGGCAATTTCTATAGGCACAGCGCACGGCATGTATAAAGCCGAGCCCAAGCTGGCGTTTGACCGTATGAAGGAAATCAAGGAAATCGTCCAGAAACCGCTGGTCATGCATGGTGGTTCGGGGGTTCCTGACGAACAGGTCCAGCGCGCGATCAAGATCGGGATCGCTAAGGTCAACGTCGATACCGAACTGCGCCAGGCTTTCACATATGGCGCACAGGCTTACTGGAAAGAAAATCCGGAAGATTTTGTCTTGGCCGATTCCCTTGGGGCTGCTGAAGTTGTCATGAAAGAAAAGGTGAGGGAAAAGATTCGCCTCTTTGGTGCCAGCGGCAAGGCTGCCGATTTTTAAATTATCCTCCCTGAGCTTTCCTTCATACAGACTGAAGGGAAGCCTGCTCCTCCAGCCCGGCTTCCGATTTGGACGCCGGGTTTTTCTTTTTGGGGCTTGCCAAACAAAGTTATCCAAGTTTCAAGCTGGGGCAATGTTGCCGGATTTTTCTATTGGAGCGTTTTCTGGTAGACCAATTGTTGCTAATCACAATCAATTTAAACAAATTGGTGCGGAACAGTTTCGGGACTGAGGCGTTGATGATGCGTTGGGTTAGGCGTCTATAAAAAATCTTGTCTAAAACAGGAGATAAACTAAGTATGTCGAATGCCGCTGAGGCTGAAATTGAAGGTATTCCGGCGCCGGAAGGTGAAACGGAGCTTATTGAAACAGATTATGAAATAGGTCAGGACAATATTGAAGGGCAGGTTGGCCCGATCGGGTTTGATATTCATAACCCGGTGTTCATGGTTTCTGCTATCGCTATTGTCGCATTTGTTTTTTATGCATTGGCTTTGCCTGAACAAGCGGCTGCCATTTTTGGCTGGCTGCGTCCGTGGTTAACATCCACGTTTGACTGGTTTATCATGGCCGCGGCCAATGTGTTTGTATTGTTTTGCCTTTTCCTGATTGTCAGTCCTTGGGGTAACGTGCGCCTTGGTGGCACAGAGGCTGAACCCGATTTCTCCTATATCGGTTGGTTCGCCATGTTGTTTGCTGCCGGTATGGGCATCGGGCTGATGTTTTTTGGTGTGCTGGAGCCGGTTTATCATATGGCTGTGTCACATCCGCTTGGAACGCCGTCGCCTCTTGATGCGGACGGAAATATCATTCCTGAAAATGTTGAGCGGGCCAAAGTCATGGGGCTTGCTGCCACGATCTTTCACTGGGGGTTGCACCCTTGGGCTATTTATGCGGTTGTCGCTCTGGCTCTTGCGCTTTTCTCCTTTAACAAGGGGTTGCCACTTACCATTCGTTCTGCTTTTTACCCGATTTTCGGCGATCGCGTTTGGGGTTGGCCCGGACATGTTATTGATATTCTGGCGGTTTTTGCAACCTTGTTCGGTCTTGCCACGTCGCTTGGTTTCGGTGCCCAGCAAGCCAACGCAGGCCTGCATCATGTGTTTGGTGTTGAAATCAGCACCCCAGTTCAGATTCTGCTGATCACAGGCATTACCGGTATTGCGCTTTTCTCTGTGCTCAGAGGGCTGGAAGGGGGCGTCAAAATGCTCTCCGAGGTCAATATGGGCATTGCAGCCCTGTTGTTGCTGTTCGTGCTTTTCGTTGGGCCAACAGTCTTGATTCTTACCGATTTCGGCAAAGGCATGGTTGCTTATGCTAAAGAGTTGATACCCCTGTCCAATCCCTTCGGGCGCACAGATGATGCCTATCGTGATGGGTGGACCGCGTTCTATTGGGCCTGGTGGATCAGCTGGTCACCTTTTGTGGGAATGTTCATTGCGCGCGTTTCGCGCGGCCGTACCGTGCGCGAGTTTATTGTTTGTGTGCTGATCATTCCGTCTGTCGTTTGCGTGTTGTGGATGGCTGTTTTTGGTGGCGTGGCTATCCATCAGGTTTTGGTTGATCCGATAGCGTCTGTGGTTAAGGCCAATGTTATCGATAGCTATAATCCGCCATTGTCATTGTTCGCGATGCTAGAGGGGTTGCCGTTCTCAGATATTACATCGGTTATCGCAATCGTGCTGGTGATCGTTTTCTTCGTCACTTCATCGGACTCGGGATCGCTGGTGATTGATACGATTACCGCGGGAGGCAAGATTGATGCTCCTGTGCCGCAGCGTGTTTTCTGGGCGACATTCGAGGGGGCCGTTGCGATCGTGTTGCTGGTCGGCGGCGGCTTAACGGCGCTGCAAGCAATGGTAATTTCAACTGGCCTGCCATTTGCTGTCGTGCTCTTGGCGATGTGCTATGCCATCTATAAGGGACTGCAAACCGAACCGCGCTAGGGCTATGCGGGGGGGGGCTTGCTCAATATGTTTGAGTGATGCTCGCAGCTGTGCAATAGAAAAAGAGGCCCGATAGCTTTAGTTGCTAACGGGCCTTACTCCTGTGAGGAACAGGAAAAGATTGGGGAGCGATTTAGTCTAGATCGTCGGCTATATCGGGCAATTTGCCAAACATGACGGCATCAGCGCTGGCGCTGCGATAGAAGACTGCGGGTTTGCCGATGGGGGCGTCCACCTCAACCCAGCCACCATCATAATGCTCGCCGGACCAGATATGTATCCATCGGTCCGGAGGTAGGTATAGCTTGCGTTTGGTGGCTCCCTGCTCATAGACCGGCGCAACCAGGCAATCGCGACCCAGCAGATATTCATACATGACCTGATAGGATTCTGGTTCTTCATCATAATGCATGAAGAGAGGACGCTGAACCGGCATGCCGACGAGGTGGTTTTCCTTAACGGCGGCCATGATGTAGGATTTGAGATGCGTAAAGATGCGCGTCATTCTGGCCAGATGCGCGAGGGTTTCCATGTCGGTATCAAACTGATGATTGTCATCAGGCCGGTTGCCTTCATGAGTGCGCATGATAGGGGTGAATGCTGCCATCTCGCTCCAGCGCATGAACAGCTCTTTATCCCGATGCATGCCATGCAAGGTGGTGTAGCCGCCGAT
This sequence comes from uncultured Cohaesibacter sp., assembly GCF_963664735.1. Lineage (NCBI taxonomy): Bacteria > Pseudomonadati > Pseudomonadota > Alphaproteobacteria > Hyphomicrobiales > Cohaesibacteraceae > Cohaesibacter > uncultured Cohaesibacter sp. The sequence continues at coordinate 4,009,930 of NZ_OY761553.1, forward strand.
ATCGGAATGGTGAATACCATTGCCCATGAGACCCGAGGAAAGGGCGGCGTTAATCACAGATGGTATGCCATCATCAATGTTCCAGTTGACGCATTGGTCACCGGCCCACAGGACGTGGCAATAGCGTGCTGTTCCCGTAAAGCCGGCGCGCATGAAGAAGAGGATATCATCCGTCTTTCCGGCTTCTTCTATGGCGTCATGATTGATTTTGGCCCAGCGGGCTGGCCAATTATTGTGTTCCAGTTCCGATGACAAATTGCTGGCGAGCTTGCAGTCCGTGGGGAGATATTCCCCAAAATCGGCCATCCAGCCATCTAGACCGAAATCGATCATTTCCTTTTTGATGACCTGCTTGAACCATTCACAGGCTTCCTGACGGGTGAAGTCAACTACGCCGCAGTAAAACTCGCCAAAATCGACAACATATTTGCTGCCATCTTCTTTTGTTGCCAGATAACCGTTTTTCTCGGCCTCTTTATAGAGAGGATAATCTTCCAGAACATAGGGATTGATGTAGCCCAGAAAGCGGATGCCATCGCGCTTCATTTCATGGATCCTGGTGTCCAGTTCCGGATAGACCTCGGGGTTCCACTGCCAGTTCCACAACAGGCGTTTGCCAAAGGACGTATATTTGACCCCCTGCCAATCCTGACACCAAACCGCATTGACCTTGACCCCTGCAGCGCGCGCCTTGTGAACCTTTTCAAGGGTAAGGTCAGTGCCGCCCTGAATGCCCAGAATGACGCCATCATAAACCCACTCGGGCAATTCAGGCTGGGTGCCAAATTCGCCCATGAAGTTGCTCATCAGAGCGGGGAAGCTGTCTTCTATATCGAACAGCAGGTAGTCAGGTATCGCCCATGCCTGCAATTCATGGAAGCTTTCGTCCCGGAAGTCAAAATCCGCATAGGCGGTGGTTTCAAGATGCGCGAAATATTTGTCGCTCGAAACAAAGGTGGGTTGAGGATAGTTGGTGTTGTAATAATCCCCACCGGCACGGTCCTTAATATCTGCCTGCCAAGTGACATAGGTTGATTTGTTACGCCCCACCCCCGGCTCTGATGTCCAGAGTGGGAAATTATGGCCGCGTAAATTCAAATAGGTCAACTGCTCGCCGCAGCCATAAATCTTCTCATCTGCATGGGCGGCAAGGCGAAGCCAGAAACGGTTGAATTCTTCTCTGGTGCTGGTGAAGCTGATTTTTAGACGCCCTTGTGGGGTTTCTTGCGCCATGAATGTGATGCAGGGATTGCCTTCAAAGAAGAACTGGATTGAGAGGGTGCCATCCGTCTCATCTGCCGTGAAGCGGCGCATGGCGATGCGCTCGGCGACAAAGTCCTTGATGTCAAAGTTACCCCGATACATGTCGTAGGTTGCCTTGCCCTTGCCCAGAAAGAGGATCGGCTCATCAAAACTGTGGTTGAGAACGGTATGTCCCTTATGTTTTAGGGTGAATCCGGTTTCTGATTGGGTGAATTCCATCTTCTTATCCAATGCCACTCTGTGCGCGGATCCTGTCTCTGTGACGGTTCTATACGCGCAATGGACCAAGCAATGCTGGGGGAATGTTGTCTGGGGCAAAGGGGCTGGTATGTCGCCCCTTTGCTTCTTCATGGATCAAATGGTTGCCATGAAATCCTTATTTCTCTTCAACAGCGTAGGAGCTGTCGATGGAGGTTTCGCAGTTTTTGATTTCGCCCTTGAAGCGGTCCAGCCATGCTTTCCCGTCATCTCCGGATTCTTTGATAAACCAGTCGAGAACAGGAGCGGTTGCTGCCTGGAAGGCCTTTTTCTCTTCTGGTGTCGGGGTGTAAATGGTGCCGCCTGCCTTGCGGAAAGTTTCGTAGGCGTCGAATTCTTTCCATTTGGGATAAACACGCAGGAACTGGTTTTGGGCAACGATACCGTCGATTACAACGCGTTTCAGTTCTTCTGGGAAGGATTTGAAGCGGTCATTATTCATGACCCAAACGCCGCCCATATAGGCATGCCCATCGAGGATGATATATTTGAGGCTTTCCTCAAACTTCATGGTGGTAATATCGACGATGCCGTTTTTGGTGCCGTCAACGACGCCGGTTGACAAAGCGGTGTAAACTTCAGGCCATGCAATTGGTGTTGGTGCTGCGCCGAGTGATTTGACGAGTTCTTGCTGAATAGGGGCCGGGACCGTCCGCAACTTGAGGCCCTTTACATCATCAGGAGTTTTGACCTGCTTGTTGGTGGTTGCAATGTTGCGCCAGCCGCCAGAGTTGGAGATCATCATGACCCGAATGTTGCCGGTTTCCTTGAGGACATTTTCACGAATGTCTGAGAGGAGCTTGTCATTGTCATATACACATTCGGCTACCCTGTCGTCGCGCAGCATATATGGCAGATCGAAGGCACCCATTGGTGTCCAGTAGTTTGCCAGCTCGGAAACGGTGGTTGCGAAATAGTCGAACATGCCTGACTGCACGCCGGAGAGACATTCACGGGCGGTGCTGCATAGCTGTCCGCTAGGATAAATGTCGACTTCGATCTTGCCGTTTGAGTGGTTTTCTACGAAATTTTTGAAAACCAGAAGGGACTGATGGTTGTAGCTGTCAATCCCGGTTACATGGGGCACAGTCAATTTATATTCTGCGGCCTGCGCACCTGCACAAAGGAAGCTGCTTGCCAGAAGTGCCAAACCAAAAGCTTTGATATTCATAAGTTACCTCCCAGGTAAACGTGTTGCCGAAGGCTCGTTCTCCTCTTGAGACCGTCGGCTTCCTCCAAAACAAACCCGCTCACATCATGCCCAGAAGCTTAGGCAAGCCAATTACCAGCGGCGGGAAAAATGAAATCAGGAAGATGACCAGGAATTCCGCACCAAGGAACGGAAGGATAGCTCTGGAAATCTTCTGCAGTGGTACACCGGACACGCCGGATGCAACGAAGAGCACAAGGCCCATTGGCGGGGTCGCCAGACCAACCGAAAGATTGACCACCATGACGACGCCAAAATGTACAGGATCGATGCCGACATTGATCATGATCGGGGCCAGAATTGGTGCAAAAATCAAAATTGCGGGGCCTGCATCCAGGAACATGCCAACGACGAACAGGAAGCAGTTCATGACAAAGAACAGCAAGTAAGGATTGCGGGTGACCGAATAGAAGAAGTCATTTACTTCCTTGGAAATGCCCGACAGGCTGATCGCTGCGGCGAACCCACTTGCTGCAGCCACGATGATCAGGATGGCACCAGCATTGACCCCAATGCGGATAAACATCGGGAAAACATCTTTGAGTTTCAGGATGCGCATGATCATGACTGACAGAATGAAAGCATAGAGCACGGCAACTGCAGCAGCTTCGGTGGGGGTAAAGATGCCGCCATAGATACCACCAAGAATGATGACCGGGGTTAGCAAAGGAAGGATAGCAGCTTTGAAGGCGCGACTTCTCTCCTCTTTTGTGGCCCGTTCAAACTGCTCGACCTGCGGATATTTCTTGATCTGCCAACGATTGACAATCATAAGGGCGACACACATCAGCAGACCCGGCACAATCCCTGCGATGAACATCGCTGCGACGGATGTATTCATTGCGAAAGCGTAGATCAGCATAATGCCGCTCGGTGGAATGATTGTTCCCAGAACCGTGGCTGCTGCGGTAATCGCTGCAGCATAGGTGCGGTCATACTTGTAGCGCTCCATTTCCGGGATCATCATGTTGCCGATAGCTGACGTGGCAGCAACCGCAGACCCTGTCAAAGCACCGAAAAGGGTGGCTGCAATGATCACCACATGCCCCAATCCGCCGCGCATATGCTGCACCTTGGTCTGGGAGAAGGCGATGATACGGTTGGTGATGCCGCCGTTGACCATGAATTCACCGGCGAGCATAAAGAATGGCAATGCAAGCAACAGAAAAACATCTAGCCCGGTATAAAGCCGCTGGTAGAGCAGATTCATGAAAAGAATCTTGTCAGCCTGGAACAGGGCGATCGCAGGAGACAAACCCAACGCAAACAGAACGGGCAAGCCTACAAACAGTAAAATGAGAAAATATATGGCAAAGACTGGAGAGACCATAACAGATTTCCTTTTATATCCTTCACCTTATTCAGGTTTCAGCGCTTCTTCGGCAGGGTTGTAATGAATGAGCATGCGCAGCTCGGAGATGATCTTCTGCAATGCGGAAAGCAGAGTTATGGTCATCATCAAAGGGGGAGCTATGTAGATCACGTTCATCTTGATCGGCAGACTGTCGGCTGAGCTTGTGCCGCGCAGGAAGAAGTCATAACCAAACTTGATCCAGACCAGAAAGGTGAGGATGGCAAGAATGTGGATTACGATCATTACCAGATGGCGAATCCGCGTGCCATGCAATGCATCCAGCATAAATGTCATGGCAATGTTCTTGTCCTGAAGATAGATGAGGGGCAGGCACAAATAGGTCATGTAAATCATGAGGAAGCGCGATGCTTCGTCTGTCCAGCTCAAAGGCATATTCAGAATATAGCGAAACAGAACCTGAACAAGAACGATCACGGTCATGACCACCAGCATAACGCCGCCAACCCAGCTGCCGACCTTGCCTAAAGGTGCATTTATGGCGTTGAGGCCTTTTTCTATTACTGCCAACATTATTTTAATCCCGTTTGAAATAAGCCCGATTTCATGGGCACTTGGCGGCAAATCGCCAAGTGCGTTGGCTCATCAGGTCAACTCGACCACTTCGATGCCGAGGCGCTTGGCTATTGCGCGAAGAACGGGGCGGTGTTCGCCGTAGGTCAACGCAGTGTGGTGCTCCAAACCTTCCGTGATCATGCGATCAAGAAATTGGGCGACCGGAATGTCAGGCTTTGCCGTGCCCGCCGTGCCAGAGAAGGCGAGCGGGGCCTTGATCATTTCAGCTCCGGCCAAGACAAGGCGCAGTTTTTCATGGCCTTGAGAGAAGCGGGCGATCGTGATCCTGCCCGGTTTCAGTGCAAATTCCGACAGCAGAGGCAGTTTCCGGTTGGAATGAATCGTGCCTTGTATCGGCTGGTCACGGTCTGCCATATCAATCGGAGCTTGACCGCAATGCCAGAAGACAACTGTGTTGTCTTCAAGATTGACATCAACCATATCTGTATTGAAGACGCTGCCACCGGATGCATTTTGCAAAATGACCGAGGTCATGACGCCGAGCATATCGGCCTCACAGCCCCCCGGGGTGTGATCTTCGTTCAGCAGTGCAAGAGCGCCACAGGCTGCGCAGCCATATTCGGTGAAGAAGTCGGGCCAGCACCGGACTGCGATGCCTTTGTAGCCTTTTTCGTCAGCATCCTTGCGCAGCTTTGAATAGACCTTCAGGGTTTTGCGCGTTGCATCCTGATCCAGTTCGGCAAGGTTCGGGAAATCCTTGGCTCTGCGTTCATAGGGAGCATCTGCGACGTCGTCTGGCAGTGCCTTGACCTCGTTGATGAAATCCAGAATTGGAGTCTGGTCAACTTCAACTCCGAACTTCTCCTTGAGCTGCTCTGCCTTGAAGTTGCAAGCATCGAAGCCATCGGGATGATGGCCGACGAGTTTCATTTTGGCACCCTTGAGGTCGTTGACAACGGCGCCAGCGCGCGCAAGGCACATCAATTGCTCTTGAGCTGCGGTGCTTTGTGGGTGATCATGGATATATTCTATGCTCAGATTGTTGCGGCTGAGCGCGTGGCTTGCCAGATTAACCCCGCAAAATGAGTTCAGGCGCAAACGGCCCCCGGTTCTTTCCTCAGGAAATGACCAGAGAACCAGTGGCGCATCGATCGCTTTTCCCAGTTCAACGGTCATGGTCGCATCGGTAAAGGTAACTTGAAGCAACAACAACATGTCGAGCTTTTGCTTTTTGAGCGATGGCAATACAGCTAATACAGCGTCGGCATCAAACAGAAGCTCTGGCTTCCCTATCAATTCAATGTCAAGTTTCTCCAGGCTTTTCCATGCCTTGGACAAAATTTCTTCTGCATAGGGAACGTCAAAAGTCGGCCTGCCGAGCGCAACGACACCGACGCATGGTCTTTTTACGGGCATCTTATTCCTCCACAATCCTGTCACCGCTGCTGCCTGGTTGATTGGTCCAAACCAATTCAGGCCGATATCTCCCATATCGTGGATGACAGAAATTTCGTTACCGATCACAATAAGTCGATAAACGCTCAGCTACTATAAGTAAAAGCACGCAATAATGATCATTTCACACAAAAAAGATCAATTTCGCAATCAAAAATGTTTGTTATTTTACATTTTTGCTCAGGCGGCGCCCTGCGTCGTGAAATGGAGAAGGATTTGATCAGTCTACTTTTGAACGTCAATGGGTAAAACTAGACATTCTGCGATTAATGATCTTGGGAGAGCTATTTGCAATCTTTACGACGTGCTGGCTCTGGTTTGTTGGGGGAGGGATGGCGGTGCTTAAATATTTTCTAACAGAAGCTCGCTAAGATTGGGCAAGATTTTCAAAAGCCAACGTCAAGTGCCGCGGACAGAAAAACAGGAGGCGGATATTCGCTTAATTGCTGCGCCCTTTTCCTTTTTGCCGTCCGCGCTGTCAGACCGAGCGCCTGCTGATCCGCATGTGCGCGAAGATACGGCTTTGGGCGCGTTCGAGCATTTGCTTGTCTATATTCTCTGCATTGCGCTCACTGTCATTCCGATCCTGTTTCATTTTGTCAGTCCGGTGCTTGCTCTTGGGAGCCAATTGGTTCTTGCGACTGGTGTTGTGTTGTTCTTTACGCCATACGCGCCACTTGTCGTGGTCTTTTCTGTGCTGTTTCAGAATTTGTTTGTCTCGGTCTTTTCCGGATTCTTGATCACGAAAGAAGACTATAACTTTGTTCGCGGGTATAATTTTTTCACAACAGTTGTGTTTTGGCTTTGGCTGTTTGGGCATTATGCGCTGAATTGGCGTTCGTTTTCGCGCTCGGTTAACAAGATCATGCTGGTCTGCCTTTTTGGTTTTGGCCTCATCGGTCTGTATTTCCTTTATGGAATGGCCAAGAGCCCGGCTGGTGCCATCGTCTATTTGCGCAATATCATTATGCCTCTTCTGGTGTTCCAGATTTTCTTTCTGGCAACATTGAAGCGGCAGATTCCTATCGTTCCCTTTTTCACGATTCTGACGGTGATTGTGATCATAATGGGATATATAGAGATGTCCGATCGCAAGCTCTGGCTCGATTTGACCAATGGATGGACACTTTGGGAATTGTCCAACCGCGCTTCTATGCTCAATTTGGTGGCGGACAAATCTGCGCAGACTTCAGGGCAATATATCACTGGCATTCTGGATCTCATGAAGGTCCAGTTCCTCAATACGCCGTTGCTTGGTGATTTTCGTTTCATTATTCTCAGAATGAATGGCCCGAATGGGCACCCGATAAGCTATTCCTACCTGCTGATGTTTCTCTGCATTTTGATGGTCACCAACAAACGCTGGTATTTGGCTTTGTTGATGGTTCCTCTTTTGCTGATGGCCAGTGCCAAGGGATCCCTGATTATGGGCTTTCTGGCCTTCTGTGCATTGATTGGCCGAAAGCTGTTTGGCGCGATGTTTGGTTTGGGAGCGCTGGTGTTTGTTCTGCTGGCCTATATTGTGTTGGGTATTGTCACCGGCCTCAAGATTGGCGATTTTCATGTGCTTGGCTTCATGGGAGGCGTTTATAATTTTCTGGGAAATCCTCTGGGAGATGGGCTCGGAGCCGCAGGCAACATGCTTACCAATTTTACCAAGCTCGATTGGTCCGCCTATCAGCATGCGGGGCGAACACCGGTTGCCATGGAAAGTGCGGTTGGTGTGCTGCTTCAACAAATGGGCGTTGCGTCCTTCGGTTTGTTGTTTGTCTATTTCTGGATCGCCATTCAAACTTATAAGGTGTCTTTCACCAGCCGCGTGAATTTGCATTCAATAGCGTGCTTCATCACGATGATTGTCGTGGTGAATGGCATCTTTCAGGAAGAAGCCATTTTTTCACCTCTAGCGTTGGCTTTAATTCTGGGATTGAATGGTTGTATTCTTGGAAGAGCAAATCTCGTCGGTAAAAAGTATATTTAAGACCTGTAAACTTGCATAGTTGTTTAGATTAAATCGGCTTTTTATCTTCCACTTTTGTGTTTTACATTTTAAGCTTTTGTATAAATGCGTTTATTATATTTTTTAACTTATGGATGTCGTAATGATCCTGATTAATTCATCGGGGAATCGACATGTTGACCATTTTTAAGAATCTTACGCTGTCAATTCGTATCGCTATTCTTGCCATTATTCCGCTTTGTGCAGTTATAGCGGTTGGGATAACCGATCTTATAAAAGAGAATAACAGGGCAAATGTCGCGCAAGCGGTTTCCGAGGTGGTGGCCTTGGCTCCTGTCGTTTCCGGGTTGGTGCATGAGCTGCAAAAAGAGCGTGGGACATCTGCCGGATTTATCGGATCCAAGGGAGCCAAATTTGCTGATGCTATCGGCGGCAGGCGCGCCGATACAGATCTGGCTCTGAGTTTGTTTAGCTCCAAGATTCCCGAAGCGACAGGTCATCTGGATTTTCCCGGTTTCAAGGAGCCTTTCGAGAAGGCGCGATCAGAGCTTGCCAAGCTGCAAGAGGTGCGCAGCAAGGTTGATGACTTCTCCATGAAAGTGCCGCAGATGGCGGCCTATTATACGCCTTTGATTGCCGAGTTGCTTAATACGGTCGAGAGTGTTGCGCTTCTTAGTAATGATGGACGCGTGGTTCGTCAGATGGTCGCCTATATTGCCTTTCTTCAGGCAAAGGAACGTGCGGGCATCGAGAGAGCCATGGGGGCAAACGGCTTTGGTGCAGGAAAGTTCATCGAGCCTGTTTATCGCAACTTTGTCGGACTGGAGGCGATGCAGCGGTCTTTTATGTCTTTGTTTAACCGGTTCGGGCAAGATCAGGCAAAGAAAGAGTGGCTTGAATTGCTTGACGGCAAAGAGCAAAAGGTTGTCGAGCAAATGCGGGCTGTGGCCAATCTTTCCCCATTCGGAGCTGACCTCTACGATATTAGTGGTCCGCAATGGTTCGAAGCAAGTACGCGTCGTATTGATCGTATGAAAACCATTGAAGATGGTATTGCGGCAGAAATTGTTTCCTTTGCTTCCGGAGTGGCTGCTTCTGCAAAGCGTGACTTTTGGTATATCTTCGGTTCTCTGGTGGCGTTGACCATCCTTGTTATCGGTTTGTCCGTCATGGTTGCCCGCTCGATCACCAAGCCGCTTTATTGGCTCTCAAAGAATATGGCTCATTTGGCGCAAAATGACATCAATGTAGACATCCTGGGGCTTGATCGAAGAGACGAAATAGGGACTATGGCTCGGTCGGTCGCAATTTTCAGGGATAATGCGGTTGAACGGCAACGGCTGGAGAAAAATCAGCAGGCAGAGCGCGTACGCGAGCGTACCAGACAACATGAGTTGGAAGCGCTTGTGGGCAAATTCAGGGGGGTCATAGACCAGACCCTGAAATCTGTCGATGATCAGGCTGTTGCCATGAAAGGCTCCGCCAAGACACTGTCCGGCGTTGCTAACCATGCCTCCAATGAGGCAAATATGGCCGAACAGGCGTCCGGCGCGGCTTCGGATAATGTGCAATCCATTGCCGGAGCGACTGATAGCATGGTCATGTCGGTTCGTGATGTCGCCGAGCGGGCGCTCAATGCCAATGACATGGTGAACAAGGCGACAGAAATTGCGTCTGCCACAAATCGCGAGGTGGGGTCGCTAGCCGAGGCGGTGGATCGGATCGGAACCGTTGTTGGTCTTATCAGGGATATCGCCGATCAAACCAATCTTCTTGCCTTGAACGCAACGATCGAAGCTGCTCGGGCCGGAGAGATGGGCAAGGGCTTTGCCGTGGTGGCCGCCGAAGTCAAGGAATTGGCTAGTCAGACATCAAAAGCAACGGAAGAAATTGGCAATCAAATTGGCAGCGTGCAGGAGCTGACGGCAAATGCAGTGCAATCGATCGCGCGCATTACTGATACCGTCGGTGAAATCAGTGCAATAACAGTCTCTATTACAGATGCTGTTGATGAGCAGGAAACGTCAACGCATAGAA